>NZ_OX352320.1:4155000-4455000 GCF_947090785.1 Rheinheimera sp. MM224 | reverse complement strand
AAAACAACCAACAACTGCTGCCACTCAAAACCAGTAGCAAGGTGTTAGTAGCTGGCGATGGTGCCGACCACATTGGCAAACAAAGTGGCGGCTGGACCTTAAGCTGGCAAGGCTCTGGCAATAAAAATACCGATTTCCCGAATGGTGAATCCATTTATGCCGGTATTAAACAGGCGGTAGAAACTGGTGGTGGCAAAGTAGAGCTGAGCGAAAATGGCCGCTTTACTGACAAACCTGATGTCGCCGTTGTGGTCTTTGGTGAAGAACCTTATGCCGAATTTGTTGGCGATCGCAGTCATCTGGCTTTTGATGATGGTCGTGCTTTGCAAATTCTGACTGAATTAAAAGCGCTGGGTATTCCAACGGTTTCGGTGTTTTTGTCAGGCCGGCCTTTGTGGGTCAATCCTGAGCTGAATCAATCCGATGCTTTTGTCGCCGCCTTTTTACCTGGCAGTGAAGGTGGCGCAGTGGCTGATCTGCTGATCCGTTCGCCGGAAGGTGAAATCCGTCATGATTTTCAGGGAAAGTTGTCCTTCTCCTGGCCAGCCAAAGCGACGGGCGAGTTGCTGAATCTGGGTGACAAAAATTATCAACCACAGTTTGCTTATGGTTATGGCCTGACGTACAGCGACAAAACGGAACTGGCGAAGCTCAGCGAAGAGTCTGGCATCAGCGCCGATCAGGTGCTGAACTTCAGTCGTTATCTGCATGCGGGTAAAGCGGTCAACCCATGGCAGTTGCAATTGCTGGATAAGGGTCAGGTGACAGTAGTGACTGAACCGCTGCAAAAATCTGCTGGTGGGGCTTTGGAAGCAGCAGCTACAGACAGATTACAACAGGAAGACTCAGTGTTACTGACTTTCCACAAAGACGCAGCTGTGGCTTTAAACCATGCTCAGGGTGTGGCGCTGGATCTAAGTCGTCAGGCCAATGGCGATATGACGCTGGAGCTGGAATATCAGGTGGTTGCTATGACTGCTGGTAAAGTCAGTTTGGCGATGCAGTGTGGTGATAACTGTAAATCTACTCTGGATTTCAGTGGTTATTTTGCCGGTATGGCGGGCAAAGGCTGGAACAGTGTGAAGATACCACTTCGCTGTTTCACTGAAGCCAACAGCGCTTTTGATCTGACCAAAATCAGCCAGCCTTTGGTGCTGGAAGCAACTGCAGGCTTAAAGCTGCAATTGGCTAAAGTTCGTCTGGCAGAAAATGAAGGCCAGGGCCAATGCGGTAACTAAAATCAGGGTCAGAGCCTTGGCTCTGACCCTATGTCCGACGAAATCTATGTGTTTAACGGGATAGGCTTTATGTTAAGACTCTTACTAACCGCCGCTTTACTGCTAAGCCCTTTGGCCCACGCTGATATTCGTCTGCCTAAGTTGATTGGCGAAGGCATGGTATTGCAGCGTGATACGGCCATTCCACTGTGGGGCTGGGCTGCCGCGGATGAAACCGTTGAAGTGCGTTTTAATGGTCAGTTAGTAGGGCAGGTCAAAACAAAAGAGGGTCGCTGGATACTGCAATTACCAGCGCAGCAGGCCGGTGGGCCACATCAATTAAGTTTTAAAGGCCGAAACCTAATTGAGCTGAAAGATATTTATTTTGGTGATGTTTGGGTGGCGTCTGGCCAGTCCAATATGGAACTGGAAATGATCAGGGTGGCTGAGGCGTATCCAGAAGATTTAACCAGCGCCAACTACCCGCTTATCCGCCAGTTTAAGGTGCCGCAAGAATACAATTTTAAAACACCACAGCAGGATTTCAGCGGCGGTGAATGGGTTTCTGCCAGCCCACAAAGCATAGATAACTTCTCTGCTTTGGCCTTTTATTTTGGTCGGGACCTGTTTCAGCATAACGGCGTGCCGATCGGTATTTTAAATAATGCTCTGGGCGGCTCGCCTGTCGAAGCCTGGATGAGTGAAGAAGCGCTGCGTCCTTTTCCTGAAGCTTTGGCAGAAGGCATTAAATTTCGTGATGACCAGTTAATTCGGTCCATCACAGCGGCTGATAAAAGCAAAAACGATCAATGGTATGGTGATTTACAACGCCGTGACCCGGGTTTAACCAGTAAAACGCCCTGGTACAGCGAAACTTTAGATGACAGCAACTGGCAAAACTTTAGCGTGCCCGGCTTCAGACCAGAGCCTTTTACCGGTGTCTGGTGGCTACGTAAAACAATAGAGCTGACAGCAGCACAAGCAAAAGAGGCCAACATTTTACGTTTGGGCTCGATAGTGGATGCCGACGAGGTTTATATCAATGGCAAACAAGTGGGCAATACCACTTATATGTATCCGCCACGCCGTTATGAGTTGCCTGCCGGAGCGCTGAAAGCCGGCACTAACCTGATTGCAGTACGGGTGACTGCCACTAATGGTAAAACCGGTCTGATACCGGATAAGCCTTATTGGATAGGTACAGATGCTAATCCGTTGCCTTTGACTGGCCAATGGAAAATGCAAACCGCAGCTGCGGCTCAGAATTTGCCGGGCGATACTTTTATCCGCTGGAAACCGCTAGGTTTATACAATGGTTTATTGGCCCCTTTAACCTCTTTGCCTATTAAAGGTGTGATTTGGTATCAGGGCGAATCTAATGTGGGTGCTTATGCGGACTATCAACCACGTTTTACTACCATGATCCGCGATTGGCGGGCTAAGTGGGCACAAGGCACAGGTCAGCAAAATCAGTTCCCGTTTTTATTTGTACAACTGGCTAATTACCTGGAGAAAACTCCTGCGCCTGTAGAAAGTTCCTGGGCAGGTTTACGCGAAGCACAGCGTCAAAGCTTATCTGAAGCCAATACAGCTATGGTAGTGGCCATCGATAAAGGCGAATGGAATGATATTCACCCGGTCGATAAAAAGACCTTAGGCCAGCGGCTGGCATTAGCAGCCCGTGCCGTGGCTTTGGGTGAAAAGGTCGGGTATCAGGGGCCTGAATTGGAGTCTGTGATGGCTGAAGGCTCGCAGCTCAAACTCAGCTTTAATCACAGCGGTAAAAGCTTAGTGCTGAAAGGCACAGGCAACAGCTTTGCTATAGCTGGCGCAGATGGTCAGTATCGTTGGGCACAAGTTCAGCTCAAAGATCAGCAATTGCTGTTGTCACACCCTGATATCAACGCTCCGGTCAAAGTGCGTTATGCCTGGGCTGATAATCCAGAGGCGGTACTTTTTAATAGCGAAGGTCTACCCGCAGGACCTTTTGAAGCAAAAATAATGAAATGAATCCGTAGGGACGGGTCTTGTACCCGCCCGTCTAATGATACCGCGGTACGGATGGAAAGGGCCGGGACAAGCCACGGCCCCTACAAGTTACAACGGGTCAATAAAACTACTGATGGTCAGCCTTCCTAATCGTGGGTCGGCTGATAAGTGGGTGTCTTTGGTGATCACGCCGCTGTGTAGCAAATGACGGCGATACACAATAAGCCTGTTAAACACCCCTTGTTGCTCATTGATTTGTTCGAACAAGGGCGTATCACCCTGAATATAACCATCGGTTGTTTTAGGCAAATAAGGGCCGTTATTTTCGCTTTCCAGTGAGCGGTAATACTCCAGCGTGCGGCTTTCATCTATGCATTCAAAACCTGTTTTCCGATGCTGGTAAAAGGCTGTGCCGCCCTGATCACCCTGAAATAAATAATGCACAGCCGCCAGCGCATGTTTTTCCGTCGTATCAAAATGGGGGATACGCTGCAGCAGTTTTAATTGCTCTGGCGGCGTAGTCACCATTGAAAAATGACAGACTGAAAAACCAAGCTTTGTCGCTGGCAGTTCAAAGTAGTCAATCAAAGTGGCTTGCAGGCTGTGTAGCATAAATTGCCGGTAGGCTGCTGGTGCTGCGGAACGCACGCCGGGATAATAAGGCGAATTAGCCAGAAACTGCTGGCTAGCTGCATAGTCGACCAGTGTTTCAGGCTGAGGGATAAAGTTATCCACCACCAACAGTGGGGATTGTTCATTGCCAACACTCAGCCTGGTGATCTGCATTGGTTTTGTCAGCTCAGATCAGATGGGCAATACTGACGCAAGAAATCACGGTGCGATGGCAATCTGTCTACTGCAGCGTTAATGGTCTCGCGGATACTTTGCAGATGACGGCTTAATTCGCCCTGACCTAAACCTGCCACCAACTGATGATAACTTTGTGGCTGCAGCCGTTGCCCCAACATCACATGGCTCCAGGATTCCAGCCGGAACATTTCATCGCCGGTCTGGAAAGCATGAGCACTTTCTTTGAACAATTCCATCCGGTGCGCGAGCGTGTCCGGAATGGTCATGGTGCGGCAATAGTCCCAGAATGGGCTGTCAGTTCTTTCAGTCTGGTGGTAATGCAGAATAATAAAGTCGCGGATTTTTTCCACTTCAGTAATGGACTGTTGGTTGTATTCTTCGGTTAAAGCCGGAGTAACACCGTTAAAGGGGAATAGCCGTAATAAACGGATGATGCCGCTCATAAAGAGGAAAATACTGGTCGACTCCAGTGGTTCGATAAAGCCACTGGATAAGCCGATAGCCACACAGTTTTTATTCCAGAGCTTTTTGCGCCGTCCTGTTTGATAACTCAGTACCCGAGGTTCAAATAAGGCCGGAGCTTCCAGCCCATCCAGCAAGCGTTGCTTCGCCTTTTCGTCCGATAAATAATCGCTGGCATACACCAGACCATTGCCTACTCTGTGCTGCAATGGAATTTTCCACTGCCAGCCGCTGTCATGAGCTATAGCTCTGGTGTAAGGATGCATGGTTGGGCCAGGTTCTGTTTGTACTACTACGGCTTTATTGCAGGGCAACCAATGATCCCAGCGCTCATAACCAGTTTTTAAGGTTTGTTCGATAAGCAATGCTCTAAAGCCAGTGCAGTCGATAAACAAATCCCCTGTTATTTCCTGACCTGATTCCAGCACTAAGGAACGGATATCGCCGTTGACATGCTGCTGCACCTGAGCAATTTTGCCTTCAATACGCACAGCACCTAAATCTTCGCTGAACTTGCGGAGAAAACGGGCATAACGGCCGGCATCCAGATGGTAGGCATAGTTGATCACTGACTTTTCGGTTTTACCAAACTTATGTAATTTAGCAGCCTGTAATTCGTAGCAGTAGTCACCAAAAGGCGCATCGACGCCTTGGCTTAAGCCGTGCAAATAATAGTGCTGAAAGTCCGTCAGAAAACTGCCTTTGCCTGTGACACCAAAAGGGTGGAAATACTGATCGCCGGTCTGGCCCCAGTTTTCAAAGGAGATGGCCAGTTTAAAAGTAGCGTCCGTGGCTTTCATAAAGTCTTGTTCGTCTATGCCAAGTAAGTTATGGAAAAGCTGCACCGGCGGTACTGTGGATTCGCCTACACCTACAGTGCCAATTTCTTCTGACTCAATCAGCACTACATCAATCAGGCCTTTCAGGCGTTTGGACAAAGCCGCAGCTGCAACCCAGCCTGCTGTGCCACCACCTGCAATCACTACTTTTTTTACTTGTTGCATTCTCTATCCCCTGTGATTTTTTATAATTTTTTTAGCGATTTAATCTGTTTAGCAGCATGGCGCGCAGCTGCCTGGCCTGCATCTCGTCTAGCTCCCCCAGCACACCACGGGCTTGTTCTGGTAAGTGTTGTCCTGCTTTTTTCGGATCGTCAAAAATGTAATGATTCAGCACGGCTTGCCAGGCTTTGCGTTCATGTTCGGGTTTGTCACGCAGACATAGCAGGGCGTGATACAACAAATTCATACCTGAGCCTGTATAGCGTGGCGCTGTGCTCCACCAGTAGTTGATCAGAATATTAAATGACATTAACCCTTCCACCTGATGCCACCACATGCTCGGCAGATACAGCGCATCTCCTGGCTCAAGTTCTGCAATTTGTCCTGCAGCTATAGCTTTTGGAAAATCAGGAAAACGCTCTAAATCCGGCTTGTCGAAATCCACCATGCTAATGACCTGACCACCTGGTGTTGGCTCTAAAGGCCCAGGATATAAATGGCTGATCTGATCCGGCGGAAACAAGCTAAAGCGTCTTTTACCGAGCACACAGCAGGCCAGATTTTCTGAGGAATCGTAGTGGCAAGCGGCCAGAGATTTGTTGCCAAGCCAGATACTGACTCTGTCTGGTTCGGTCTCATAAGCTAATACCGGTTTGGGCAGCTGAATGTCATTGTGTTGCCGCAAGGTTGGAAAATGAGTGCTCAGCAAATTGGAGGCAATGTAAACAGAAGGCGGTTGCTCCAGCTCTTGCCACTGTAAAATTTGCTGCAGCACCTGATCAACCTGGCCCAGCCGGGTTTCATAATTGAGTTTTTTGCAGCTTTCGTCGTAAAAATAACGGCCATTCAGAGTCGGGTCGCCATAAAAAACCTGAGTGGCTTTGCCGTTGTAATGACTGCAGAGATAATCCACCACTGCAGCAGAACCTTGTTGGCCCAGTTGCACTAAAGGCCAGTGACTCACCAGACCTTTGAGGATCACAGGTTCAGCGCCCGACAGAACTTCAGCCGGGATCACACCGTTTGGGCACTGGATTTCTCTGGTTGTGCGGCTAATAGCCAGAATGGAGTTTTGTGTCACAAGCACTCCTCGGTCACAAGCTATTTTGCTGGCGCAAACTAGTATTTTTGCGCTCAATTAAATGACGGATATTACCCATCGAAAACACCATAGCGTAAATCAGCGCTAAAAAGCCGGAGTGCTGCAGCTTGGCAAGTGCTTCTGCAGGTAAAGTCGCCAGCCGTTGTTCGTTAATGCAATAGTTACCCAACAGGCGGATTTTTTCACTGTTGTGCAAAGCAAATTCAATGGTGACAGGCTCTACCAGCTCGAGTTGCTCCAGCGCTTTGTAAAACACCGGCGCTAAAGTTGTGCCTTGATGGATAGTTTCTAAACGTGCTGAGATATGTTCCAGATACGGGCTGTTGCCGCCCTGCGACAAAAACAATTGTTGGCCTTGTTCTGTGTTTACTTTGGGATGATCCATATCAATATGCACCACAGCGTGTGGCATTTCGTCCTGCATGCCGATAGAGCGCTGGAAGCCAATCAGAAAAGGGCCTTTTTCAATACTGGCCGGAATATAACGGGCATCCCAACCTGTTGCATGCTGGTCATTCAGATACAAATTTTCTGCCGCGGCAAAACCTAATAAAGCGACAGCCTGATAGGAGCCTTGCGGGTCGTCTTTTCGCAGCAGGATCGGATATTCTTTTTGTAATTCAATAAATTCAGTGGGGAATACCAGAGCGCTATGCAGATTGTCGCCAAACTCCGGCCCAAAGTAGTGGATAACGCGGGTATCTTGATGGTCGATATTATTCAGTAACACATGCCTGGTCATATTATTGTCCCTGTGACTTCTTAGGTAGCATGTACAGCAGAGCAGGGAAAAGCTGCAGATGCAACTTTTCCCTGTTTATCTTTGTCGTTTAAACGGGCGTGGGTAAGCCCGTTCCAAACCGTGTTATCGTCCAGACGGGCGGGGACAAGCCCCGCCCCTACTAGAACTGGTAACGCATACCTACCTGATAACGTGCATCCAGGTCTGTCAGATACCACAGCATGGATTCATTACGGGCATGTGAGCGGCTGTCTTCACCTGTCAGGTTCAGCGCTTCGATAAATACCGTCAATTGATCGTTTACATCGTAGCCGAGGTTCATATCAAGTTGCCAATAAGCTTCTTCAAAGCGTGGGTTGTTTGACCCCCCTTTGTTAACCTCTGCCAGATATTCATCACGCCAGTTCCATGCTACCCGTGCTGTCCAGCCTTCTTTTTCATAAATACCGATTAAGTTAGCTGTATCACTCAGACCCAGTAACGCAAACTGAGACACACCCGGGTCGGCGTTGACATCAAAGCCAACGTCACCCCGAACTATGGTGTAGTTCGCCTGCACACCAAAACCTGTTTCACCAAAGAAATGCTGAATAGCAAACTCGGCACCATGAATTTTGGCTGCTCTGTTGTTATCCGGTGTACTGGTACGGAATACCATTTCCGGATCGTCAGGATTGGCCAATAAGTCAAACCCTGGGTTGCTCGCCAGGAAGTCAATTTGCTCCGGAGTACCGGTAAATTGAGGGTTAGCGCCAAATTCGGCAATCATATCCGGATGGTTACGGTATTCAGTAAATACCATCATCGCATACAGATAAGTATCATCCAGCGGGAAACCTGCATCCTGTACTGCTTGTGCAGCAGCTATGGCACGAGGGCCACCTGTGACATCAAGAATACCCAGTAATGGCTGGTCGACCTGACGGCTACCGATAAAGTTCACTACGTCTTTCTGGAATAAACCAGCCGACATATAGCTGCCATTGTCGTAGTACCATTCTAACGACAAATCGTAGTTGGATGATTCCAGCGGAAGCAGAGCAGGGTTTGATGCGTTGGCTGTTGGCTGAGCACCTAAAAGTGTAGAACCACCGCCACCACCAAAGTTAGAAGCCGATACACCTAAGCTACCTAAACCTGCACGGGCAATAGTTTTACTAAAGGAGAAACGGCTGATTAAGTCGTCACTCAGGTGTAGCGTAAAGTCTAAGCTTGGTAACAGATAGTCGTACTTGTTTTCGGCATTAAATGGTTGTGCAGGCACAGTACTGTCCACATAAGACACGATGTCGTTATTATCTTCCCAGCGGAAATAGTTTCTGCTGACCAGCGAGCTGGATTCAGATTCAGTTTCTTCGTAACGTAAGCCAGTTAATACATCAAATGGCATTTTGCCGATTTCACCACCCAAAGAGATCTGGAAGTAAGCCGCCATGGTGTCTTCTTTGACTATATTGTCAGAAGACAAGGAGGTTTCAGAGGCAGTAGGAATGCCAGGATACAGATCTAAAGCTGCGGTATATAAAGCGCGTGGATCAGCAATAAAACCATAACCGCCAGGTAAAGCTGTGAAGTCATCGAACTCGCCAGGCAAATCAAATGGTTGGATTAAATCACCAAACTCGCCAGGGTTACCGACGTTCCAGTTACCCAAGGCAATGTTATTACCAGCGGTTTGAATGGTACGGGATTCCATATTGCGTATTTCGACACCAAAATCGAAACGACCGTTGTCCACCAGGTAAATGGCATCCAGTTTAAATTGCTGAATATCACTTTCCTGGCCAGCGTTACGGATACGAGCTATAGAGGAACCTACGTCACCTGCATCCACCATACCGTTGCCATTGGCACCTTTACCAGGAGCTGAATCATTGTAAACGTTCAGATAAGTTGGTAAATCTGCACCCCAGAACCATTCACGGGACTCCACTATAGGAGCACCTAAACCTACAGCTAATTCACCTGAATTGCGTGGGCCTGTGCCGCGACTATGCATCTTGGAGTCGTGAGCATCGAATACCAGTGTCAAATCGTCGTTCACGTCATAGGCTAAATTCAGGCCCAAAGACTTCAGCGTATTGGTTTGTTCACGCCATTGCTGCTCGTAGCCTTCATCTACAGTGCTTGCATACTCTTCTTTAATGTAAGTAGGCGTTTTTACTAAGTTATTATCAAAATCAACTTGCTTGGTGTTGTTACCGGTTTGAACCCAGTTCGTGACTTCACCTCTGTGTTCAACAATATTGTTTTCAGCGTAGGTGTAATCACCTGTTGCTGTAAATTTTTCTGTTGGTTTAAATTGTAACGTCAGCTGAGCGTTGTCGCGTTCACGTTGTGAGTCTGAAAAGGCATAACGAATATCGTTAGGGCGGGCGTACAACTGACCCTGGTCTGGGGCGTTATTGACAACAGTAGCAGCATTGTTCCATAACCGATCTGCATCAGCTAGGTCGTCCCAGTAGCCCACTTGCCAGTCATTGACTGTAGCGCCAGTGTAACCTGAGTCACGTTGCTGATGGCTGGCGGACACACTGACACCAAATTTATCGTCCTCACTGGCATGACTGAAAATACCTGAAATTTCAGGGGTCACATCATCACCAGCTCTGTTGGTGGTGTCATGTGCAGCTTTGACACCTATGCTGGCTATATCTTCAGAGTTTTCCAGCGGACGGTTTGTTTTGATATTTAAAGTAGCGCCTATACCACCAGTGGCCACGTTGGCTTTACTGGTTTTATAAACTTCGACGCCGCTGATACTTTCAGAAGCCAGATTCGAGAAGTCAAAAGCGCGGGCACTACCACCACGGCTTGAACCATCTGCACCTGAACCTGCCGCATAAGTGTTAGCAGCAGGCATGGTACGGCCGTTTAGTGTGACCATGTTATTGTCACCACCAAAACCCCGTACTGTGACTTCAGTACCTTCACCGTTAGTACGGCTAATGGACACACCTGAAATACGTTGCAGAGACTCTGCCAGGTTAGTATCAGGGAACTTACCTATATCTTCAGCAGAGATGGCGTCTACCACCCCCATCGAATTACGTTTAATTTCAGCTGCTTGTTGCAAGCTGGAACGCACACCATAAACTGCGATAATTTCAACTGGTGCTTCTGCGGCTTTAGTTTCTTGTGCTTGTTGTGTTTCCTGCGCATAAAGTGGCAATACTGCTGTGCCACTGAGTAGCAGGGTGACAGCCCTTGCTACTGCTGTTCTGGTAAATATCTTATTATTTTTCATTCTATCCATACCCTCTTGATTTGTATTAGTCACCTGAATCAAACAGATAACCAGCGAAGTGCGATGCACCCGCTGAATGCCGTCATGCTGCTTGTTTTTTTTAAGGTGCTGAACTTACCGGCTTTCTCCACTCCCACTTCCACGCCGTATTGCCAACTCCCCAAAATTCATTGTAGTGATACTGCCAGAACCTTGAAGTTGCCAAAATGCGTTACCCTCTTGCTTTTTTTTACATTTTTAACTGGCGAAGAACTGAACAAGGCGTTTAACAGCTAAAAGCATCAGCTAAATTAGGGATTTGCTAAAGCATAGTCTGCTGCCTGGCAGACAAAGACTAATCAAAGAGATGATTTTTAATTAAAGAGATAAAAGTAAGACAGGGCGCAGTTTAAAAGGATATAGCAAAGGCCCGCAGTGAAAGCGGGCCTTGTTCAGATTTAAATTAACTGAATAGTTACAGCGATATTGCCACGAGTCGCTTTAGAGTAAGGGCAGATTTGATGTGCCTTTTCAGTCAGCTGTTTTGCAATTTGTGGATCCAGACCAGGCAAGCTGACATTCAGACGCGCCTGTAAAAAATAGGCGTCATCTGTCAGGCCCAAATCAATTTCAGCATCTACAGCTGTATCTTTTGGTAGTGCTACTTTTAACTCAGCCGCAGCTTTACCCATAGCGCCAATAAAACAAGCCGACCAGCCAGCAGCCAGCAGTTGCTCCGGATTGGTGCCTGGACCTGATGAACCTGGGGCTGACAGTTTGATCTCTAAACGACCATCAGAACTATGAGATTCACCATTGCGACCGCCAGTGGTGTGGGTTTTACCTGTGTAAACAACTTTTTCAATTGTAGTGATCATGATTCTTTCCTATCAGTGGTGGATGCTTTGCCATTAAGGCGTTGTCAGATCGCCGGAATTTATTTAACCTTTTTCGCAGCTTCGCGCTGGCGACGGCTAGTGATATTTTCTCGGTTCAGGCCCCAATTGTCGGTTTTTACCTCATCGATAATGACAAAAGTTGTGGTAGGGTCTTTACCCAATACGTCGCTGAGTAAATCTGTAACACCTTCTATCAGCTGCAGTTTTTGGGCTGCAGTCACACCTTCTTCGGTAACTCGAATATTAACGTACGGCATAGTTTTGCTCCTGATACAGTGACTTACCAAACACCGGCAGCAGCGCCGCCATCAACGGCCATAATGGTGCCGCTAACATAACTTGACTCGGTCAGATAGAGTACGGCTGCGACAACATCTTGTACTGAACCGACGCGGCCGCTAGGCGAAAGCTGATTCAAAAACGCTTCAGAATCCGCAAAACTGGTATGTAGTGGCGTTTCAATAATGCCTGGGGCAACCGCATTGACACGGATATTATCAGATGCTAACTCCACCGCCATGTGGCGGGTTGCGGCGTTGATACCACCTTTAATGAGTACAGGTAATGTAGCTGGTAGCTTAGCCGTCGGTTGCAAGCCGATATTAGCGGTGATACTAACAATATGTCCGCCGCCCTGAGTTTTCATATGGGCCGCAGCTTGTTGTGCAGGAAAGAAAAAACCCTGCAGGTTAGTGGCCACTAATGAGGCCAAATCAGCTTCCGTATACTCAGTTACTGGCTTGGCGATAAAGACGCCCGCATTGTTGACTAACACATCTACACGACCAAAACGCGCAATAGCCTGAGTGAACAGTGCTTCTGCTGTTTCCGGTTTTGCAATATCACCTGCTACGCCTAAAAAGTTTTCTGCATTATCCAGTTTTGCGGCCGCTTGCTGCAGGCGTTCTACTGTGCGGGCATTACCTACTACATTGTCACCCCGTAGCAAGTAGGCTTGCGCTATGGCAAAACCAATACCACTGGATGCACCTGTAACTATAACTGTCTTTTTACTGTTGCTCATATCTTGCTCCTCGTTGTTGGAATGTTGGCACCGTCAGCCGGTCAACAAGGGCACTTTACGTTTAATTATTAACCCAATAAATATAGATACAGTTGATTCAAATGATACATCATGTAACTAATTTGGCTGAAAACATCTGCTTTCTTGACGATGTATCAATAATAGCTGGGCTGGTATGAAATGACTTGGCATTAGAGACTGATCAGTCAACTGATACAACTGACCATACAAGGATAGTGCGCTGTTGTTAGCAATTTGAAATAAGGAATGGAGGATTGGTTTTAGCGTCAGATTTTTTGTCTGGCTCAGCAGATTGCTGCGACTGCGGTGCTTCTGATTGCTGTATCTATTGGTTTAGGATTTTGCCCGCATTTATCAAATGCGGGCCTTTTTCTGGCTTAGACCAGCTGTATGGTTACAGCGATATTGCCACGAGTCGCTTTAGAGTAAGGGCAGATTTGATGTGCCTTTTCAGTCAGCTGTTTTGCAATTTGTGGATCCAGACCAGGCAAGCTGACATTCAGACGCGCCTGTAAAAAATAGGCGTCATCTGTCAGGCCCAAATCAATTTCAGCATCTACAGCTGTATCTTTTGGTAGTGCTACTTTTAACTCAGCCGCAGCTTTACCCATAGCGCCAATAAAACAAGCCGACCAGCCAGCAGCCAGCAGTTGCTCCGGATTGGTGCCTGGACCTGATGAACCTGGGGCTGACAGTTTGATCTCTAAACGACCATCAGAGCTATGAGATTCACCATTGCGACCGCCAGTGGTGTGGGTTTTACCTGTGTAAACAACTTTTTCAATTGTAGTGATCATGATTCTTTCCTATCAGTGGTGGATGCTTTGCCATTAAGGCGTTGTACATAGTTGGTCTATGTCGGGTTGCAACAGCCCGATGTGATGTAGTTTTTCACGTCAATATGCTGTAGATATGTCTTGATCAGGCTCAGGTGTAATGTTTTGTAGCAGCAAGCCTTACAGATACAGAGTGATACAAATTCAGTTGCTCCCGATACGTTGCGGATACAAGCGTAGGGCTTAATAGCTCTACCCGAACAAATAGAGTTTGTTTGGCAACAAGCCATCATGGCATCAGCACGCGGACATGCCGCGTTACCTATCTGGAGAAACAACATGTCTCGTAATCAATCGTTAAAAACAACTCGTTTAGGATTTATGGCCGTTGCGTTAGTCGGTGGTTTAAATCTGAGCTCAGCTGCCTTTGCAATGGACTCTTTACCTCAAGGTTACCAACTGACGACTTTGGTTAAAGTGGGTGAAGGTAAATGTGGCGAAGGTAAATGTGGTGCAGCAGAAAGCAACACGAAAGTAGCAGCAACTGAAGGGAAGTGTGGCGAAGGTAAATGTGGTGATGCCTCTTTTGCAAGTACAGATACCGATGGTGACGCTCTGGTTTCTCGTAAAGAATTCATCGCCGTAGCGCCAACCCGCGCCAGCGATTTCAATACCATTGATACCGATAAAGATGGCTTTATCTCTGAACTGGAAGCCTACAACTACCTGAAAACTGTGTATGAGAGCAATGGCAAAGCGGTGCCAAAAGGCTTGTTTACCAGCCTGAATCAGACCAACTAATTCAGCCGTTGTTCTGCGAACTGTCTCCGCCATGCTTGTGCTGTCGGGGGCTTTTTTATTTGAGGAGAGAACAAATGACTAGAGTTCCTGCTATACAAGGTGCTGGCCTGGGTTTACGCCGGGGCTTGTTGCCTGAATTACTGACCATGGATACCCATGCGGTTGATTTTCTTGAATGTGCGCCGGAGAATTGGATAGATGTCGGTGGTGCTTATGGCCTGCAACTGATGAGCCTTGCGGAGCGTTTTCCACTGAGCTGTCATGGCTTGTCCTTGTCGTTAGGAGGCCCTGCGCCACTGGATATGCAGCTGTTGCAACGCACCCGTGCTTTTCTCGACCGTTATCAGGTGCCTCTGTTCAGTGAGCATCTGAGCTATTGCTCCGATGAAGGCCACTTATACGATTTATTGCCTCTGCCTTTTACGGACGAAGCGGTGTTGCATGTGGCGGCGCGTATCCGTCAGGTGCAGGAGGTGCTTGGGCGACGTATTGCGGTGGAGAATATCTCTTATTATGGCGCGCCTTTTCAGGCCTTGGCTGAAATTGATTTCTTAAAAGCAGTGATGAGCGAAGCCGATTGTGATTTGCTGTTGGATGTTAACAATTTATACGTGAATTCCATCAATCATAACTATGACGCTGCGGCCTATCTGGCGGCTCTTCCGGCTGATCGGGTGGTTTATATGCATGTGGCGGGTCACTATGACGAAGCGGCTGATTTGAAGATAGACACTCATGGCGCGCCTGTAAAAAACGATGTCTGGAGTTTACTGCGGCAGGCTTATCAGCGTTTTGGCGCTGTGCCATCGCTGCTGGAGCGGGACTTTAACTTTCCGCCTTTGTCGGAGTTATTGGGGGAAGTGTCACAGATACGCCAGTTGCAACAGCAGGGAGTCCGCCATGGATAAGACTTTAGAGCAGCAATTGCTTTGTCTGGCGCACTATGTGCGAGATCCTGCCGGTTCTGCTCCGCCAGAAGGAATGGAACCGCGGCGTCTGGCGATTTACCGCCGCTTGTTTTATGGCAATATCGAATCGATGTTGGCTTCAGGTTTTCCGGTGTTGTGTGCCAGTCTGGGTTCTGCCGACTGGCATCGATTAGTGCAGGATTTTTATGCCCATTACCGCTGCCAAACGCCGTTATTCACCGAACTTGCCTCTGAATTTGTACTCTATCTGGAGCAAGGTGCAAGTGACGGTCTGAAGTTACCACAGTGGCTAAGTGAGCTTGCACACTACGAGCGCGTTGAGAGTGTATTGTTGCTCAGTAATGCACAACCACCTGTTGTTCATCCATCGGCTGGCGTGCTGGATACTGTGCTTGTCCTCTCTGAGTTGGCCTGGCCTTTAGCTTATCAGTGGCCGGTCTGTGATATAGGACCTGGTCATCTGCCGAAGAACCCCTTGTCAGAGCCAACCTTATTGCTGGCGCAGCGCAAAGACGACCATAAAGTGTATTTCTCTCGCCTGGCCCCTCTGGCTTATGCTGTGCTGGCATCTGTGCAGCAACAGCAGTGGACGGGGCGACAGCACCTTGCTGCGTTGGCAGAGAGTATGGGTGTGACACTGGATGCCGTTTTACCTTCAGGTCAGGCACTGCTTGAGCAATTGTTTTTGCAGGGTGTAATTTCTGGCTAGAGCGCTCTCGTCCTTTTTATACAGATACTGTTATGCCAAGGCCCCATAGCGGGGCCTTTTATTTGGGCTGAAATAGAGGCAATAAAAAAGGGCTGAAGTTTATTCAGCCCTGGTCCTATCAATACAACAGTATTATATCAACTGCGCTTACGCAGCAACGCATCCATGCTTAACTGGCCTGAGCCTTTAAGCAGCAGGAAAAATAACCCCACCATATAAATCAACGGTAACTTGTAGTTGCCATAGCCTTTATTGCTGATGGAATAGCCCATCGCCAGCTCTGACAAGGTGGACCATTCTGCTGGCCAGTGCACCGCAGCGGTCGCCACTATCGTCAGTACGATAAGCACGAGGCTGGCCAGACGGGTACCAAAACCAAGCAGTATCAAAACTGGGGCAATTAACTCTGCCCACATCGACAACTGCCAGTTCAGGTTGACCGGTAACAGATTAAACGGCATCGGAAAATTCGACTGGATTTGAGCAAACCAGTTTTCGCCATTCCATTTCTCGATACCTGCATCAAAAAACTCCCAGGCCAGAAACAGCCGCAGTGGGATATCGGCCAGCCATAGACCTAATGTATTTAACTGAGTCGACGCCATTTTGAGCAAGGAGTGATTCATCAAACCACTCCGGCTTTCGACTTTTTGCGGGCACTGACTGCTACTTTTGCTGTGAGTTTTAACACAATGGCCGACACCATGATGCTAAAACCAATCAGATACCATGGATGCATCGGAATACGTTTATAAAACGACAGACAGAAAATAGCGGCTATGACCCAGGTGCCGGTCGAGTGCAGAAGTTTCCAAAGGCTGCTACCCAGCAGTCGGACCATCACAGGGAAGGAGGTGACCGTCAGCAACAAAATAAACAGATAACCGATAGAACCAGGAATATTGGCGGCTGCAGTGCGGCCATTCCAGAAGGTTTCAGGAAACATATTGGCGTAAATCAGGATCAGAATGCCGTGCACCAGATGTGAAAAGGCAAAGGACAAGCCTAGAAAGCGTCTTTCCCGAAGGAGTGCTTTGGTGCCCTGATTTGGCACCAGAATAGCGAGCGAAGAGGCTAAAAAGGTCAACAGGAATAACGTAAAGGAGGTGCGTGCTGTCACACGAATAGCGCTGCGTAATGCATCCACTAATTCGGTGTGCCACAGCATGGTACTGGTTGCAAACAACAACACAGCTAAAGACAGCAGCGCAAATAAAGTCCAGCCACGCAGGCCGGACCCGGAGTTGGTATAAGTCATGGACAGGATCCTTCAGATTAAGCGCGCCATGCGGAATGCAGTCGCTGCTTCGCTGTCCATTCTCTGTGTTTGCTGTATCCCCAATATGTCGGCGATTAGGCCTTTTGTATCTCTGTGTATCCGGGCTTGTTACATCAGCGAGGTAATTCAACAGTGACACATAAGCCACCTTCAGCGCGGTTATTTAAGCTCAGGCGCCCGCCCAGTGCCTGACTGAGTTGTTGTGCTATAGCCAGCCCCAGTCCTGTGCCACCTGTCTCTCTGTTACGTGAACTTTCGACACGATAAAAAGGTTGCAGCACTTGTTCCAGTTCGGCTTCAGGTATACCAGGCCCGTTATCCAGTACCTGCAGCTGGATGCCGGACTTTGTGGTTTGCACTTTAAATTCGGCACTGCCGCCAAATTTCAGCGCGTTATCTGTCAGATTAGTCAGGATACGGCGCAATGCATGAGGTCTGGTATTGATCACTGCTGCTGTACTGCCATTAAGACTGACGGCCTGACCGCTGTCCTGATAATCACAAACTAAACTATCGAGAAAGGCATCCAGGTCTATACGGCATTCTGGCTCTGCAGCACTGTCCATGCTGCGGGCATAGGCCACACCTTCCCGCACCAGATGCTGCATTTCACTTAGATCACTCCATAACTTGTCTTTTTCCAGCGAGCCATCCATTTGCTCCACCCGCAGTTTCATCCGGGTGATAGGGGTTTGCAAATCGTGAGAAATAGCGGCCAGCAGTTGCATCCGCTCTTTCAGAAAAGTAGCAATACGGCTTTGCAACGTATTAAAAGCACGGGCTGCGTACACCACTTCGCTGGGGCCCTTCTCATCCAGATCCGGGCTGGGCGCATCCGGATCCAGCTGATCTACAGCCTGCGCCAGACGGGTTAAAGGCCGAATGGCCATATGCACAGCCAGCCAGGTACAACCCAGCAACACCAGCAACTGCAGAATAAGCACTAGTGGCAACCATTGAGCAACAGGTATAGCGCCAGGTGTTACATCGAGCGTTAGTGATTTGCCGTCACTCAAGGTCATATGCACCTGGAAATGGGGTCTTTTCCCTGGCATGGTCTGAAATACAGGTTCGAATCGTTTGGCGACGGTCTGCGCAATAGTCAGAGCTGCCATTGGGGGCTGCTTCATATCCATAGGTTCGCCAAGGATGGGCTGGTCCAGCAGATAACGATAGTTGCGCCTTTCCACTAACGGTAACCAGCCCGCTCTTTCTTCAGCAGGTAACCTGTCCAGCAGCGCCACAGCAGTACTGACATCTGTGGATAAATTATTCAGCATCACGTTACGGCCAGTCTGGTAGCGCTCGTAAAACTGCGAGCTGAATGACAAACCATAAGCCAGTACCAGGCCAACTAATAAGATTAAGGCCAGACGGGCGGCCAGACTTTGAGGCAAACGCAGCTTCATGATCAAGAGCCTGGCTCAAGCAGTTGCAGCGGCAAAGTAAACACATAACCTTCGTTGCGCACTGTTTTTATACAAGCCGCTTCGCGGGCATCATCACGCAGGCGCTGGCGCAAACGACTGACCAGCAAATCTATCGAACGGTCGAAAATATCAGCTTCACGGCCTTGAGTCAGGTTCAGAAGTTGTTCACGGCTCAGCACCCGTTGTGGATGGTCCAGAAAGACCCGAAGCAATCTGTATTCAGCGCCACTTAAAGAAACCACTGTGCCTGTATCATCCAGCAAATGCCGGGCGCTGGTATCCAGTCGCCAGTCACCAAAGCCGATTAAACGGCTGCTTTCAGTGATCTGCAGATTCGGTGGTAACATGCGGGTGCGTCGCAGTACTGCGTTAATACGCGCCAGCAACTCACGGGCAGAAAAAGGTTTAGTCAGGTAATCGTCAGCGCCCATTTCCAACCCTATGATGCGGTCGGTTTCGTCACTGCGGGCAGTGAGCAGCACTATGGGAATTGCTTTGTGTTTGCTGACTCGCAATTCACGGCATAGGCGCAGGCCATCGTCACCCGGCATCATAATATCGAGCACAATCAAATCGACCGTATTGGCTTCAAGAAAAGCCCGCATTTGCCGGCCATCTGCGGCCAAACTGACCCTCATGCCATTTTTTGTCAGGTAGTTGCCCACCAATTCACGGATTTCTCTGTCGTCGTCAACAACCAGAATATGCTCAACCTGTTCCATGACTGCCCTTAGTGTAGGAGATACACTTATTTTATATGAAATACCGAAATAACCTGAACTCGTGATATTGAGTGTTAGCTTATCCTGGGTTCATTAGCCAGCCAGTTTGATGAACGGTCGGCTAACTAAAACTGCACATAGCTTAGAGCGAAACTTCAATGGATAACAGCTATTGAAGCTCTGACCAGACGAAGTAAAAATAAAACACAGCTTCAACCTATTAAATAGTGAAGCTGCGGCAATTTCACCTTTAGTTTTTCAATCAGCCCCAACCTGATGTTGGGGCTGTAAAAGTTACTTAATATTCTGTCGAAAATAACCCGGTAGGCAATGCTTTACCGTTTTCGTTATAGGCTGCTTTGACGCTTAAGTAGGATTCGCGCTCGTCGATATAGCCGTCTTTATTCGTATCTTTTTTGTCAAAAACAGCCTTATTTTTCGGTGCGACAACAAGAAATTCTGCCAGAGAAACTCTTGCATCATCATCTGTATCGACGGCATTGAACTTCGCATCACCACACTGGCCTTCGCCACATTTACCCTCTGCAGTTTTAGGTTCTGTGCCGCCACATTTACCTTCGCCACATTTACCTTCAACTCCGGCATGAAAAGTACTAAGTTGATAACCCTGAGGCAGTGCTTCAACAGCAAACGCCTGCTGACCTAAAGTCAGTCCGGTAAGAGCAACGCCGATAAGAAGAGCGCGGTTATTCAGTGATTTAACAGTACTCATAAAATGTTCTCTCTGTAGTTTCTGTATAAGGTTGATTATTAGTTGCCTTGACTACTGTCAAAGACAACGAGCAAATAATACCTAACCTAAGTATCTGCAGAGTGTCTGAAAAGTCCCTGTATGTATCACAATGTACAAGGTTCAAAGGATGGGACTGATGGTGGTGTGCCGGGCATAGTCTGATCAGATCGCGTTTTTATAAGAGGGAGTAGACAAGTCAGTGGATGGCTTGTCTATATTCATGCACCCGAGTAGCCCTGACCCTGTGATCATCAAGGCTAGACCAAACGTCTATTTAATCACTTTTGCGGGTTTAGGCCATTCGCCACATATTCAGGACCCGCAGCGTTTTCATCAGCAGTTGATTACAAACTAAGTAGCTGCTGATGTTGTTATTGGTTTCACTGGCTGGTTTATTCGGACGCTAGTTTGTCGTTTTGCTTAGCTTCGGTGTTTTTCCCGCTGCTATAGATAAAATACAGCGCTATACCCAGACATAAAATAGCGCCTAGCCGCTGCTCTGAAAGTGGCATGGCGTTGTTGCCCAGCCAGCCAAAATGATCAATTAACATACTCATAGTTAACTGGCCAAAAATCACTGCAACCGTGGCTATAGCTGTGCCTATACGTTGCACCGCCAGCACCATAATCACTATGTAAGGCACACCCAATAGCGCCCCGAGCAATTGCCATTTAGGCACATCCAGCAAAGTGACACTGTATTTAGGTTCAAAGAAGAAAATTAATAAAGCTGTGATTAAAGCCCCTAACGCAAAAGTCAGAAAAGCACAACGAAATACACCCACCTGAGCGCCCAAACGGCCATTAATAGCGGCCTGAATACTTAATACTGCACCGGCAAGCACAGCCAGAATAATCATTAAAATCGTCATGGTTTTTCCTTAACTGTTGGCCATTAATATCAATGCAATCACAATAAAAGCCAAAGCGGTCAGACGTTTGGTATCCATTCTGCGGTGCGGCACACCAAACCAGCCATAGTGATCAATGATCAGGCTTTTAAATACCTGACCGGCCAAAATGCCGACCATGGTCATAGCTATACCAATAATGGGCGCAGCAAGCGTCAGAATAACCACATAAACAGGCCCTAATATGCCGCCGAGTAATTGCCATGACGGCTGGCTGAAAAAAGATGGGCTGTTACGTGGGCTAAAAAACAGCATCAGCAGAAAAGTGATGGCAGCACCCACAGCAAAAATACTGAAGGTGGCCCATAACTTACCCACTTCAAGCCCCAATGGCCCAAGTAAACCCGCTTCCACCGACAATCCCATTCCACCTGCTACCACCAGTAGCAATAACACCATCTGCATAACTATTCTCCGCTGCTCCAGGGCTGATTTAAGCGGCGCAGCATATAGCAGTGAGTGATTGCGAAAAACGCTATAATCCAGAAATCACCTTTGCAGGATTTGCACGAATGAATGACTTAAATGCAATTAGTATCAGAAATCTGCTGTTTTTTATCAGCGTGTTTGATGCACAGAGTTTTTCAATAGTGGCGCGACGGGAAGGAGTATCTGCTTCTATGGTGTCGCGTTCTGTGCAGCAATTAGAAGACGCACTGGGTCAACAATTGTTTTATCGCAATACCAGGGCTGTGATCCCAACAGAAGCGGGGCGGACTTTTGTGGACTATGCGCGCACCATGGCTGAGCAGTTAAGTGCAGCGCAAAAAGAGTTACAAGACAAAACACTGCAGCCAGCCGGTGTGATTCGGGTCAATGCGCCGGTATTTTTTGGCCAAAAACATATAGCGCCCTGGTTAGCAGAATTAAACAACAGATACCCCAGGTTACAGATAGAGCTTAGTTTAACAGACGATTTTATTGACCCTCACCGTGAAGCGGCCGACCTGATTTTCCGTATTGGTGCTTTGACTGACTCTTCTTTTCATGCACGGGTTATCGGAAAGCAAACTTATTATCTGGCGGCTTCTCCTGACTATATAAACAAACACGGCGAGCCAAAAACACCAGCCGATCTTCCTCAGCATCAGGCCTTGGTGTATCGCGGATCTTCAGGACCAAATCGATGGCTCTTTAGGGAGGCACAAGCCAAAGAAAAACAAGCCAGTTGGGTGCATTCGCCAGTAAACGCAATTTTAACCTCCAACAATGCCGACAGCTTATATACAGCAGCGCTGACAGGTATGGGGCTGGTGTTGTTTCCCGACTGGCTGATTGGCGACAGCCTGAAACAAGGCAGGTTGGTGAGGTTATTGCCCGACTATGACGCTGCCATTAAAACCGAGCCACAGTGTATAGCTGCTATTTACCCTCATGTGCGTCATCCACCGCTTAATGTGCGTGTGCTGATTGATTATTTTATTGAGGTCTATGGCTCGCCGCTTTACTGGCAGTTGGAATAACGATTTGAGGAATAAACAACAGTCGAAAACTGACTGAAAAGGCAAAATCATAGTTTTGGGCAGAGATACGCCAGTATCAGGCAAACCGGAATCAGCAGCAGGCTTTATCTTAAAGTAGTGACTTTATTCCGTAGCGACAGGGTTAGCAGCAACGCTGGATTGTTTAGCACAATCCGGCGCAGCTTTGCCGCTGCTTATCCTGCTTTTTGTCTCTGACAGGGCTAATTCTGTTTTACTGCCAGCTTCACCCTGACTGGCCTGTATCTGGAGCTCGACTTTTGAATGGTCTGATTAAAATTGCGCTGCAAAAGCCACTGACTTTTATTGTACTGGCGATCCTGATTGCAGGTTTTGGCATTCTGGCGGCGTTGCGTATGCCTGTAGATATTTTCCCGTCGATACGGATCCCAGTGATTGCAGTGGCCTGGCAATACACAGGTTTGGCTCCTGAAGAGGTATCTAACCGTATTGTCACTCCGTATCAGCGTGCTTTAACCACCACTGTCAGTGACATTGAACATATTGAAGCCCAAGCCTTACCGGGCATGGGCATTATCAAGATCTTTTTTCAGCCGAATGTAGATATCCGTACTGCAAATGCTCAAGTGACGGCTATTTCACAAACCATGTTACGGCAAATGCCACCTGGCGCTAACCCGCCTTTTATCGTTAACTATGACGCCTCTACAGTGCCAATTTTACAGCTGGCGATGTCGGGTGAGGGCTTAACGGAGCAGCAACTGAATGATTTGGGTATGTCGCAAATCCGTACTCAGTTAATTACTTTGCCAGGTGTCGCCATGCCTCTGCCTTCCGGTGGTAAACAGCGGCAAATTCAGATTGATTTAAACCCTGTGGCTTTGCAGTCTTATGGTCTGGCTGCGCGTGATGTGACCGCTGCTATAGCGGCGCAAAATCAGGTTAATCCGGCCGGAACTATGAAAATTGGTTCTGGTCAGTACAACGTCAAGTTAAATAATTCAGCTGAGAGTCTGGAGGATTTCAGTGCTATTCCGGTGAAAGTTGTGAATGGCGGCACTGTTTATATTCGCGATGTGGCCACAGTGCGGGATGGCAGCAGCCCACAGCAAAACGTAGTGCATGTGGAAGACAGCCGCTCAGTGCTGTTAACAGTACTGAAAAATGGTGCCGTGTCTACGTTGGATATTGTTGAAAGTGTCAAACAAGCTTTGCCCCGTATTACTGCTGGTTTACCGGACAGCCTGAAGGTATTGCCTGTGGGTGATCAGTCGGTGTTTGTTCGTGCTGCTATTGAAAATGTGATCCATGAAGCTGTGTTAGTGGCCGCTTTGATTTCGTTACTGGTATTGCTGTTTTTAGGCTCATGGCGCTCTACGTTAATTATTGCTATGTCCATTCCGTTATCTATTCTGGCAGCTATAGCTGTGCTGAATGCTTTTGGCCAAACCCTGAATGCGATGACCCTGGGTGGCCTGGCTATCGCTATAGGTATTCTGGTGGATGGTTCGACAGTTATTATTGAAAACATCAACCGTCATCTGGAAGAAGGCAAAGCAGTAAGACCAGCTATTATGTTGGGGGCCTCGCAAATTGTGATGCCGTCTTTTGTTGCCTTGCTCTGTATTTGTATAGTTTTTGTGCCGATGTTTTTCCTGCCAGGTATTTCAGGTTTCTTATTTGTGCCTATGGCGCTGGCTGTGGTCTTTGCGATGGTGGCTTCGTTTCTGTTGTCTTTAACCGTAGTGCTGACGATGTCGATGTATTTATTAAAACCTCATCAGCACAACAGTAATCAGGCCGCTAAATCTGGTTTTTTGGGTCCGCTGAAAAAACTGCAACAGGGTTTTGAAACTGGTTTTGAAAAGCTGCGTAATGGCTACAGTAATAACCTCGCGGCCTTAATGAGCAGCAGAAAAACTTTTGTAGCCAGTTTTATGGCTTTGGTGCTGCTGTCTTTTGTGTTGTTGCCTTTTTTAGGCCGGAACTTTTTTCCTGATGTCGATTCCGGCCGCATGCTGATGCATGTGCGGGTGCCACAAGGCGTAAAAATTGAAGAAACTGCGGCTCGTTTTGAGCTGATAGGCCGGGCAGTACGTGATTTAATTCCCTCCTCCGAGCTGGATTCCATTATTAATAACGTGGGTTTGCCAGCCAGTATGGTGAACGTGGTTTATAACAACTCGGGAACTATCGGCTCGCAGGACGGCGATATGATGATTAGCTTAAAGCCTGGTCATAGTCCGACACAGCAGCATATGCAAAAGCTTAGGGCTGAACTGCCTAAACTGTTTCCCGGTACCAGTTTTTCGTTTTTACCAGCGGATATCACCAGTCAGATCCTGAACTTTGGCGCACCTTCGCCTATTGATATTCAAATTACAGGCCGGAATCTGCAGGCGAACCGCGATTATGCTCAGTTGTTATTACGCCGCATCAATACGATACCTGGTTTAGTGGATGCCCGTATTCAACAACCTGATGCGACACCTCAACTGAATATTGATATAGACCGCTCCCGCATCAGCCAATATGGCCTGACGGCTTTGGATGTTACGGCCAGTTTAGGTGGTTCTCTTGCAGGTAGTTCGCAGTCAGCTCCGGTGTTTTTTATTCACCCGACTACAGGCGTGTCTTATCCTGTGGTGACACAAGTACCAGAGTATTTAATGTCCAGTATCAGTGAGCTGGAAAACGTGCCGGTATCCGGTGCTGGAGCCTCGCAGCTGCACCATTTAGGTGGCGTGGCCAAAATTAGCCGCAGCACCACTTTGCCAGTATTGTCGCAATACAATATTCAACCGATGATCAATATTTTTGCTGCCACCTCAGGACGGGATTTAGGCGCAGTAGCTGCAGATATTCAGGCTGCGATTGCTGAACTTGCAGCAGATAAAGCAGTAGGTGTGAATGTGACGTTGCGGGGCCAGTACCAGACCATGAATACGGCCTTTTCCGGTTTAGGTTATGGTTTATTGGGCGCCATAGTGCTGATTTACCTGCTGATTGTGGTCAACTTCCAAAGCTGGAAAGACCCGGTGGTGATTATTTCTGCCTTGCCTGCCGCCTTGGCCGGTATTGTCTGGATCTTGTTTGTTACAGGTACACCTTTGTCTGTGCCTGCGCTGACTGGTGCCATTATGTGTATGGGCATGGCGACGGCCAACTCTATTCTGGTTGTGAGTTTTGCCCGTGAACGCCTGGCCGAAACTGGCAATGCGATACAAGCCGCGCTGGAGGCTGGTTATACCCGTTTCCGCCCTGTGATGATGACAGCCCTGGCCATGATTATCGGCATGATCCCTATGGCGCTTGGCCTGGGTGATGGTGCCGAGCAAAATGCGCCTTTAGGCCGGGCTGTGATCGGTGGTTTAGTTTTTGCCACCATAGCCACCTTATTATTTGTTCCTGTTGTTTTTAGTCTGGCGCACCCAGATAAGCCCACTGAACCTGCTTTTGATCCGGAGTTAAATCTGTCCCATGCTTAATCAAAACACTCACAGCACTCAAAATACCGGCGGCAGCAAAGCTACTGCTCGTTCGACAAAACGCACCATTGTGCTGGTCAGCTTGCTACTGGGTTTAACCGGAGCTGGTTTGGCTGCTGCAGGCATTATGCAGCGTCAAAGTGCCACTGAAGAGCTGCGGGCCGTAGCCGGACAATCTGCTATTCCAACAGTTTCTGTGGTGCATCCATCCGCTGCTGATACTTCTGTCAGCCTAGTCTTACCCGGTAATCTGGAACCATTAAACAGTGCTGCTATTTACGCCCAGACCAATGGATATATTCAGCAGTGGCTGGTGGATATAGGCGATAAGGTGGCTAAAGGTCAGTTGTTGGCTGTGTTGGAAGCGCCGGAGCTGGATCATCAGTTAGCTCAGGCCAAGGCAGATTACAGTACAGCACTGGCGGAGCAAAATAATGCCCAGAGCATGGCAGAACGAGCGACCAAACTGCTGAAACTCAATAGCGGCGCTATTTCAGCTGAAACTGCAGAGCAGCGGGTACGCGATGCGCAAGCCCGAACTGCTTTTAGCAGTGCTGCTTTAGCCAATGTACGCCGGCTTGAAGCATTAAAAGGTTTTACCCGTTTGACCGCACCTTTTGCCGGTGTGGTCACCAGCCGTTCAGCACAATTAGGCGAACTTGTGGTGGCTGGTGTTGCCAGTTCAACCCCGTTATTTACTATTGCCGACACGACACAAATGCGGGTTTTTGTTCGGGTGCCACAACATGACTCGCCGCAGATGGTTGCTGGCCAGCAAGCTGCTTTGCTGTTGCCGGAATACGACAACAGGCCTTTTGAAGCTGTGGTTAGCCGCAGCGCTGGTGCAGTCGATCCAGTCTCAGGTTCAGTGCTGGTGGAATTACAGGCTGATAATAAAGATGGTGCTTTGTTACCTGGTGCTTACGCGCAGGTCAGTTTTACACTCAGCAGCAACAACAGCAGTCGTGTGCATATACCCGGCAGCGCTATTTTATACCGTGACCAGTCTCCGGCTGTAGCAACTGTAGATGCCACAAATACTGTCAGGTTAAAAACTGTCACTATAGGCCGGGATCAGGGCTCACAGGTTGAAATTGTCTCAGGATTGAATCTTGATGATCAGGTGATCAGCACACCACCAGATGCGATTCGGACCGGTGATCTGGTGAGGGTGGTGGCTGGGTAAACAAGGCCTTAACCAAACGACAGGAGCGAGCAGAAATCTGGCGGTCAGGATGCAGAGCAGTAATAGTTAAAAAGTGGCTTTAAGTTTGCGGATATCTTTGGAAGGAGCTGCGCCAAACTGTCTGGAATATTCGCGGCTGAATTGTGAAGGACTCTCATAACCCACTGTGTAACAGGCGGTAGCAACGTCTATGTTCTGGCTCAGCATCAGACGGCGTGCTTCGTGTAGCCGCAACCATTTCTGAAAACTCAGTGGGCTCATGGCCGTCATAGTTTTAAAATGATGGTGTAAGGTTGAACTACCCATGCCGACCAATTGGGCCAACTGCTCAATACGCAGCGGGGCTGCATAGTTTTCTTTTAACCAGCCTATAGCCTTTGATACCTGTGAGCTTTTGCTATCTGTCAGTGCTGTTTGACATAATTTGTATCCCAATGGGCTTTGCAGAACCCGGTACAGCAGCTCCCGCTGATAGGTGTTGCCTAAGGTGGGAATACTTTGAGGCTCGTTGTCTAAATCGATCAGGCGGCGCATGGCCGAAAGAATAGGCAAAGTAAGCTCTGCGACACCCAGACCAGGCGCTGATTTGCTGGCGGTCATCTTTCGCGGAGACAACTGCAATTCCAGCACTAATTCAGTTAATAAATTCCGGTCAAATCTGAATGCAAGGCCCAGATAAGGCTGCTCTGGCGTAGCTTCTACAATACTGGCGACAAAAGGTAAGTCGACTGCGCTCATTAAAAAGTGTGTGCTGTCATAGGTGTATCCTTCCTGACCTAAAAACACCCGCTTGGCACCTTGCAGAATAATGCAAATACTGGGCTCCTGAGTGTAGCTGCTTTTTATTGTGGGCTGTTCATAGCGAAAAAAACGCAGACCATCCAGTGCTGACGAATAAGGTGAGCTTTGGGCTAATTTCTCACGTAAAACATTCAGCAAATGGTCACGGATCAAGCTGAATTCATTACCTTCCGCTGCTGTTGCTGTTGTCATATGGGTTCTGCTTCCTAAGTCGATGCGCTGAGTTGCGTAGTGTGCTAATTGTACTAAACATAGTGTATGTACATTGCTTCGGCTGGCAATGCCCTAAAAGGATTGGGCAGGACATAGGCAGGATCAGGCAAGTTGTATCCTTGTTGCAGGCTTAAGATGTGAAGCAACTTATATTCAACTACAGAAATCAGACAAGCTCTGAAACAGAGGACTAGAGTTATGCGCCTTTTTTTAAAAACCACGTTTAGTACTATGCTTTGTATAGTCTCCATGTTCGTTTTTACAACTAATGCCTTTGCGGCTTCTGACTCAGGGATGATTGTGCGAATATCGGAAATTGAAATAGAGCCGGATTATCTGCAGGACTATAATCAGATCCTGCAGGAAGAAGCCGAAGCTTCAGTAAGGTTAGAACCGGGCGTGCTTGCTATTTTCCCCATGTTTCAAAAAGAACAGCCAAATCAGATCAGGGTTTTGGAAATTTATGCCAGCCGTCAGGCTTACGAATTGCATTTGAAGACCCCTCACTTTATTAAATACAAAACCACGACACTTAAAATGGTGAAGTCACTGAAACTTATTGATATGCAGACTATAGATCCAGCGTCGATGGCCACAATCTTCGGAAAAATGAGTACAAAGTTATAAGCTGCACAGAACACAAGAGCTGTTGTATATGAAAGGCTGCATCACAAATGACATTCTGACTGGCTTATATAAACAACACCGATTGCCCGAATAAACGCAGTGCTTTATGGTAACAGCAGAAGCAGAGAAAAATGATGGATAAAAGATGCTGAATGCCGTTGCTAAACCGCTGGTTAAAATGGTGGAACGTTACCTGCCTGACCCTTATATTTTTGTGTTGTTGCTCAGTTTGCTGGTGTTTGTCGCAGCCATAGTCTTTGAACAACAAAGTCCTTTGGCTGTAGCGCAGCAATGGGGCGACGGCTTTTGGGGTTTACTGAGTTTTTCGATGCAAATGCTGTTGGTGCTGGTGACAGGTTTTATGCTGGCCAGTACTCCGCTAGTCAGCAAGTTGCTGGACAGGCTGGCTATGCTAGCTTCCACTGCAGGTCAGGCCATAGTGCTGGTGACGCTGGTGTCTTTAGCTGCGAGTTGGCTGAACTGGGGTTTTGGTTTAGTAGTTGGCGCTTTGTTTGCTAAAGCTTTGGCGAGGCGGATACAAGTCGATTACCCCTTACTGATCGCAAGTGCTTATTCAGGTTTTGTCATTTGGCATGGAGGCCTGTCGGGTTCAGTGCCTTTAACTATTGCTACGCCCGGCCATTTTGCGGAAGCTCAGATTGGCATTATTCCAACATCCGACACTATTTTTTCGTTATTTAATCTGGTGCTGGTGGCGGCTTTATTTATTGCTGTGCCCTTGCTGAATTACCTGATGCGGCCTAAAGCTGAAGATTCGGTCTATATAGACCCAGCTAAGTTAGCACCTGAAACCCAACCTGATTTAACCACAGAGCGCCCTGCCGATAAGCTGGAAAACAGCTTTGTCATTACAGCTTTCATTGCCTTGGCCGCCGGGGCTTATTTGCTGCAGTACTTTGCCAAAGCTGGTGGGTTGAATCTGAATATAGTGAACTTCCTGTTTTTATTTCTGGCGATTTTGCTGCATGGCACTCCAAGGCGTTTATTGCATAGCCTGCAGCAGGCTATTCAGGGTGGAGCTGGCATTATTATTCAGTTTCCGTTTTATGCCGGTATTATGGCGGTGATGATGCAGTCGGGTTTAGCTCAGTCTTTATCGCAGTGGTTTGTTAGCTTTGCCACGGCAGAAAGTCTGGCGTTCTGGACTTTTATCAGTGCCGGTTTAGTAAATATTTTTATTCCATCCGGTGGTGGTCAGTGGGCGGTGCAAGCTCCAGTGATGTTGCCAGCAGCTTTGGAGTTAGGGGCTGAAGTGAATCGTATTGCCATGGCTGTGGCCTGGGGCGATGCCTGGACTAATCTGATCCAACCCTTTTGGGCTTTGCCTGTTCTGGCGATAGCTGGCCTTAAAGCCAAAGATATCATGGGTTATTGTTTGCTGCAGTTGCTGGTGACAGGTGTCATTATCAGTCTGGTGTTAAGTTTTATCTGACAGGCCAGGCGAATGCCCAGCCTGTCAGTATGGCGTTAATGCACTTTGTAACTATGTAGCTGATCTTTGGCAAAATAGTGCACACCAAATAACAAGCCACCGGCATGGGCATCGTCTGTGGGTTTACCTGAGCAACGTAAAATCACATGGTCTGCTGTTTCTTCCACCAGATCTTCGTTTGGGAACACCATAATGTCTGGTGAAATTAAACCTATCAGTCTGCTGCCTACTATGTAATAACTGCCTACATCGACCTTTTTGCCGCTGGATTCCAGTTGGTCTGCTTTATCACGCTCAATTAATCCAAGCAAAACTTGTGCACCTGCTGTCAGTTCAGCTCTGAATTTATCAAGCTCAGCCTGCGATGGTTTTTTAATATCCTTCACCGGGATTTTGGTCGGCAAATGGTATAAATAACGGCCTGTCCAGCCTGGCTCTTCCAGTTGGAATATCAAGGACATACGATAAACATCATCAGCCCCTTCCTGGATCACCACATAAGGATATAGTGAAGCCGCTTTGCCGTTGCCGCTACCTGCACCACTGAACAGAGGCCTGCTTTTGCTGAGATCTGCAGTGATCTGATAAGGGTCTACGCCAATAAACTCATCTTTGTAGTGTGAGGTGGTGGACTTGTTGTACGCATCCACAGCCAGTTCGCCGACAAAAGGAATAGGGTTCAACATCAGCGCCGCACTTTCCGCCTGGACAAAAATATACTGTGAGCCTGCAAAACTGCTGCCTTCAGACGGAATAGCTTTCGGCAACGCATGCACCACAGTGATTTGACCGACAGGAGTGGCTTTTGCCAGCGACGTGCTGGCCGTTGGACTGCTGCAGCCCTGTAGCAATAGCGCACAAGTGCCGAGCATCAATACCAGGGCTTTGCTTTTTATCTTAAGTGAATTCATAACCTTCCTTAGCTGTTTTGAGAACAACACAATTTGTAGCAAATTTTCAGACGAACTACTACAACTTGCCCTGAAAACGAGCCCTGAATTCGTCTTTAAAACGCCGGGATAAATTCAGCCGCTCGCCGCTGTTGAGTAAAATTTCACCATCACCACTGGGGTCGTAACTAATACTGTGAATGGCATGATGATTGATGGCTAAACTGCGGTGAATACGACTGAAACCCTTGTGTTGCAGCAGCTCTACTGTGTTAGCAAGGGTAGCGCGCAGTGGGTAAATCCGGCCTTTGCTGTGTAAATTGACATAGTTACCGGATGATTCCAGCCAGTCGATGTCGTCCACTTTCACCAGAAATTCTTTATCCAGTTTACGCACCAGAAAATGTTCGGGTGAGCTGGTATTGTGGCTGACGGCTGTTGTGTCTTCGTTTTGTTCTGCACCAATCAGCATGGCGTCGCCTTTTAAGCGGCGATAGATAAACTGCGCGATATGAAACAGGGCAAACAAAAACAGATAACCCCAGACATCTTTGCGGTATTCATAGAAAAACTCACGGGCTAAAGGGCCAAAATCATAACCTCTGCCCAGCAGGCCATACACCAGTTTACGTAGTGCCACCATCAGGCTGATATGACCAATACAAAACAACAAACTGGCGACAAAATGCAGTGATAACTGCCAGCGTACCGCATTAAACCGGGGTGGCACTTTGTGAAAAAACCAGACTAAAAACGGCGTCAGGATCAAAGTACCTATGGCGCTGCTGTATTCCCAGACTAAAGGTTCCCACCATTGCAAAGTAGAAAAAGGGTCTCTGTGGTGCTCCATCCATACCGAACTGGCGTTAATGCTGTTGTTGATCAGCAAATACAAAGCAAAGAGCAGATAGCTATATAGCACCTTGTGTTGGTCAAATAGTTCAAACCAGTTTTTAGCCACAGCGTTCGTCCCCACCAGCCACCTCTTATCCCTCAATTCCACCACCAACCTATTCAGCTCTGTGCACCAGGATTTACAGCAGACAGACTAAGCCAAATCACACAGGAGACTTAGCATGACACGAACACTAACCGCGCGTCGATATGAACTCGACTGGTTACGCAGTATTGCTTTTGCATTGCTGATTTTGTACCACATTGGTATGTATTATGTTACCGACTGGGGCTGGCATATTAAAAGTGAGCAGACCTTTACCGGCCTGCAGGATTTGATGATTTTGACCAACCCATGGCGTATGTCTTTATTATTTTTACTGGCAGGTATGGCGCTGAGTCTGGTGTTGCCGCGTATCAGTCGATTGAAACTGTTAGGGCTACGTTCCAAAAGGTTATTGATCCCTTTGTTATTCACTATGTTTGTCGTCGTAGTGCCGCAAGTCTATTACGAGGCCTTAAGTCAACAACTGATCCAACCGGGTTATTTGCAGTTCTGGTGGCAGTATGTCAATCCTGTCACCGACTTATTGCCCGATCATCATAGCCCTATAGGTTTACTGACCTGGAACCATGCCTGGTTTATCCCGTATTTATGGTGTTACAGCCTGCTGGTGCTGTTGTTTTACCCGCTGCTGAACCTTGTTTCGCAATCCTCTTTGTTGCAGCAGTTGCCGGGTCGTTATGCGTTGGCGCTGGTGTTCGGTTTGATGTTTTGGGCCTGGTGGACTTTACGGGCTGATTTTCCCAGTACTCATGCCTTGGTTGATGACTGGTATAACCATGCCAAATATTTTCTGGTATTTATTGCTGGTTTTTTACTGGCGCGACAGGATTTATGGTGGCAACAACTGGTGTTGAATAGAAGGCTGTGGCTGGGTTTAGCTCTGTTGTGTTACAGCCTGATTATTGCTGAGCGCCAGGATGTTTTTGACTATTACTCAGGCCCGACAAAGAGTGAAACTCTGCACAACACACTGTTTGGTACTGTATTGGTGATCAATCATTGGGTGTGGTTACTGGCGATGTTGGGTTACGCCGGAGCTTATCTGGCAAAAGCAAATAGCCCGCTGCTAAGGTACTGCAATGACGCCGTATTGCCCTGGTATATTTTGCATCAGACGTTAATTATTCTGTTTGCCAGTTGGCTTAAACCTCTGGCTATACCAGCAGTTGCAGAGTTTCCGTTGTTGCTGGGGTTGACTGTTGCAGGCTGTTATCTGGGCTATGAACTGATACGCCGTGTTAGCCTATTGCGTTGGTGTTTTGGGGTGGGCAAAGCCCGGCAGACCACTCAGAACTCAACATCTTCTGACTTATTGGCAACAGGTTCTGTGCGCTAAATAATCAAAGACCAGAGTTGGAGTGGCTCTGGTCTTTTTGAGCGGGTCAGCTGTTTTATTGCAGCACTAAAGTGCCACCTTGCACCAACTGCTGATGCGAAATAAAAGGTCGTGTCAGAGCTTTGCCATTGAATTGCAGCACAGGATTTTGGCCTGCAGCCGCTCTGGAGCGCTGTTTATGGATGGTCAGTGTTTTGCCCGGATAATAAGTGGGGTCCAGCTGAATAGTGATTTTATCGAAGCTGGGTTCAAACACGGCGTAATCCATTACACCGGGGCTTAACGGATAAATACCCAGCATCGAAAAAACCAGCCAGGCCGATAAAGTGCCGGTGTCGTCATTGCCAGGTATACCACCTGGGCTATTGTGGTAATGCTGTGCAATCAGCTGTTTTACCCTTTGACTGCTGCGCCAGCTTTGGCTTTCAACAAAATGATAGAGGAAGGGATAGGTGATATCCGGCTCATTGGCCATATCAAAGTTGCCTGAGCTGAAGGTTAACTCCAGTTGCTGTAAAAACTTGTCCTGGCCACCCAGTTGCTGGATTAACCCCGGCGTGTCATGTGGCACATAAAAGCGGTAGTTCCAGGCGTTACCTTCAATATAACCGGGTGCTGGTTCAAAGTTACGGCCTAGTTCAGGGTTATAAGGTGTCAGCCATTCGCCATTGCGTTTTTTAGGTCTGAGCATGCCTGTGCTTGCGTCAAACAGGGTGCGGTAGTTGCCGGAACGGGCCAGATACTTTTGCTGATCGGCAGTTTTGCCTAAAGCGCCGGCCAGCTGAGCCAGATTAAAGTCGGCCAGATAATACTCCAGACTAGTGGATACGCTGCCATCATAAGGGCCTTCGTCATCTACAGGCACATACCCCAGCTTTAAATAATCTTTATTTTCTGGTCGCAGTGGATTGTTATCAGCTTGGTCTGCCGCCCGCACCATGGCTTTGTAGGCGGTTTCGATATCAAAATTGCGGATACCACGTAAATAACTGTCGGCAATCATAGGGGTGGCCGGGTCACCGACCATCACCTGAGTTTCCATGCCATACAGCTCCCATTTCGGTAGCCAGCCAGATTCAGCAGCCATAGCCACTGCCGACTGCAGCATATCGTTTTGTAAAGCCGGATACAGCAGGCTCAGCAGCGGGTGCAGATTTCTGTTGGTATCCCACAAGGAATAGACGCTGTAACGGTTTTTGCCGCCGGTATTACCCACTCCACTTTTTCCAGCGGCTGATTGACCCATCAAGGGGTAGTCGCCGTTGACGTCCTGAATAATATTCGGGTGGATCAGGCTATGGTACAACGCTGTGTAGAACATGGTTTTTTGGTTGGCCTGATCAGGGCCGCTGGCTTCAATCTGCACTTTATCAAGCAATTGATCCCAGGCCGCAACGGCTTTTTGCCGGGTTTGCTCAAAAGCAAAACCGGGTTGCTCAGCGTTCAGGTTCTGGCGGGCATTTTCTATACTGACAAAAGAAATGCCCAGTTTGACCTCAATAGCTTCCTGCTCTTTGGTATCAAAATCAAACCAGGCCCCTATATCGTCGCCTGATAGTTCTTGCTGATAACCCGGATAAGGTTTGATGCTGTTGTGGTATTGCATCCACTCTGCTTCGACGTTTTTGTAGGTAGGCATCTTTTTCCAACCACCAAAAGATTTAGCCGCTTTGCTAAAACGGGCGACAAAATACACAGGACGCACATCTTCAGGGTGATAACAAAAGGTACCAATCATTCGGCTGCCTTCGACTTCCTGATTAGAGATGATTTTCAGGCTGGCGCCGGTTTCATTAGTCAGGCCAAGCCCTAAATTCAGCAGCAGATGAGATTCGCCTTTAGGGAAAGTAAAACGACTTAAGCCTGTACGCAGGGTACTGGTCAGTTCGGCCTGAATTTTATATTTATCCAGACTGGTGCGGTAATAACCAGGGCTGGCGGCAGAAGCTGAATAAGTGCTGCCGTAGTCGCGGGCGTCCAGTTGCAACTTGCCATGAGTGGGCATCAGCAATAACACGCCTGCTTCAGGGCAGCCGACGCCACTTAAATTTAAATGACTAAAGCCAGTCAGGAAACGGTTTTCGTCGATATAAACCCTGGAATTCCAGGCAGCATCTTTTTCGATTGGATTCAGTTTGTCACCAAAAGCCACATTAAAAGGCGAGACAGAGGCCAGCGCATTTGGATACTGAGCCCCCGGATGAGTAGCGCCGAAGTTGGAGCTGCCAATAAAAGGGTTCACATACTGACTGTTGTCTGCCAGTGCACTGCAACTGACACTTAATAAAAGACTGATCAGAAATGATTTCATAGTTTTTGCTCTTGAGGTCCTGTATATGGCGTTGCGCTCATGACAAATTCCAGTTCTCCACCCTGCAGAATATCAGCATGGCTCAGGGTATAACCGGACAAGGTTTTGCCATTGAGGCGAACGGATTGCACATAAATATGTTCAGGCGATTGGTTCAGCGTGTTGATATGAAACTCTTTACCATTTTCCAGATACAAAGTGGCGCTGTCGACTTCAGGACTGCCCAGCACATACTGACCAGACACAGGATCCACAGGATAAAAACCTAAAGCACTAAACATATACCAGGCTGACATCTGGCCTGCATCTTCGTTGCCAGCCAAACCATCAGGTGCTGTGGTGTACAGAGTCTGCATAATCTGCCGCACCAGTTTTTGAGTTTTATGGCCCTGGCCCAGATACTGATATAAATAAGGCACATGATGACTGGGTTCATTGCCATGTACATACTGGCCTATGTAGCCCGAAATCCACTCCGGCAGTTCAGATTGGCTTTGTTCTGTGCTGAACATCGCATCCAGTTTAGCGCTGACTGCCGCTGTACCACCCATCATCTGTACCATACCCGCAACATCGTGTGGTACAAAAAAGCTGTACTGCCAGGCATTGGCTTCGCAGTAATCTTCCGGATGATAGGCGTTAGCGTCAAAAGGCACACGAAAAGCACCTTGTGGATCCAAAGCCCGCATAAAGCCGCTCTGTCGGTCGTAATGGTGGCGGTAGTTTTGCGACCTTTGGATAAACTGCTGATAAATATCCTGTTTACCTAAAGCTTTTGCCAACTGGGCTATAGCCCAATCGTCATAGGCATATTCCAGTGTCAGCGCCACGTTCCAGATACGTTCGGCATAAGGCACATAACCTAAGCTGCGATAACTTTTCAGGCCAAACTCATCCTGATTGGCGCTTTGCAAAGCTGCCGCCAGTAATTCTTCACCCGGTATATCTGTTAAACCTTTCAGATAAGCATCCACCAGCACAGGCACCGAATGGTAACCCAACATCATATCGGTTTCGTTGCCCTGAAAAATCCACACCGGCAAACGGCCTGCCACCTTGTAATGGTCCAGCATACTTTGCATCATTTCTGTGCTGCGTTTCTGATCGATCAAAGTATTCCACGGGTGTAAGGCTCTGAAGGTATCCCACAAGGAAAAGAAATCGTAATGCGGATAAGGGCTTGCCTGATGGATTTGGCCATCAGGTCCTTTGTAGCGGCCATCCACATCTGAGTACAGTCGCGGTGCTAAAGAGGCATGATACATAGCAGTATAAAACTGGGTTTTATTGTCTTCGGAGGCCTGAACTTTAACTTTGCTCAGTTCAGTGCGCCAGGCTTGTTGAGCCTTCAGTTTCACTTGCTCAAAGTCGAGTTGATGGGGTTCTGCAGCCAGATTGGCTTTCGCATTGTCGATACTGACTGAGCTAATGGCGGTATGGATCCGCACTTCTTTGGGGGCTGATAAAGGCGTATCGGCGAATAAGAATTCCAGTTCTACTGCCAGATCCTGACCTGAAGCTGCAGTTGCATTAAGAGTTTTGCCATCAACCTGCAGTTGATGTTGCGCCACAGGCACAGAAAGGCGGCTGTAAAAATACACTCTCTGGTCTTTGGCCCAACCTGTGGATTTACGGTAGCCCGCAATAGTGTAGGGGTCTATCAGCCTGAAATGGGTTTCTGTAGTTTTATCCCAGTTGCGGCTGTAGCCTAAATCCAGCCGGACTATGGCGGTGTTGGTGTCTGGTGCATAGCTATAACGTTGTAAGCCGCTGCGCTCGCCAGCCGTCAGCTCGACGTTAATGTCATAGTCGGTTAAATACACTTGGTAATAACCAGGAGAAGCTTGTTCCTGCTTATGACTGAAGTGCGAGACCAGTGTGCCATCGGCCGGGCCACCTTCAGTCTTTACCTTTTTGTAAGGCCTGGTCAGTGGCATAAAAGAGATGTCGTATAAATCTCCTGCACCAGTGCCGGATAAATGGGTATGACTAAAACCAGCAATCAGCTTATCCGGATAAAAATAGCCGGCAATCCAGTCCCAGCCTGTTCTGCCATTATCCGGACTGAGTTGTACCATACCATGTGGCACTGTAGCGCCTGGAAAGGTTTTACCTTTGCCGTCGGTGCCAATAAAAGGGTCGACATACAACAGCGGATCAAAAGCCTGCACAACAGATGCAGAGGAGGACGGCTGCATCTGATGGCAGGACGTTAAAAGTGCGATGGCCAAAAAGGCGGCAATTTTTTTCATAAGCTTCTCGTTCTAAGTCAACCAGAGCGGATTTAGCAGAAAACCGCTCTGGCTTTGCATCGGGCAGAAAATATTATTTCAGCGCCGGATGACCTAAATCACGCAACACTTCAAAACAGGCACATAAAGTGTGGTAATCACATTTGGCGCCAGCCGCACTTTTCTGATTGGAATACTTGCTGTTGTCACGTCTGAGCACTCTGAACCAGGCGCCGTACTGATGATCAATCATATGAGCCCAGCTGTAATTCCATAAAGACTCGTACTGCTGCAAGTATTTTTGCTGGCCTGTGCTTGTGTGCAGTAAAGCGGCAGCGGCAAAACTTTCAGCCTGAACCCAGAAGTATTTGTCGTCGTCACACCATTGGCCTTCCGGATTAAAGCCATAAATTAAACCGCCATGTTCAGCATCCCATGCCTGCTGGTAAGCACGGTCAAACAAGGACGCGGCACGCTCTGTTAACCAGGCTTGCGGCTGATGACGGTTTAATATCAGCAATAACTTGGTCCACTCGGTCTGGTGTCCAGGCTGGAAACCCCAGGGGCGGTACAGGTTTTTTGGATCGGCTTTGTTGTAGTCCCAGTCCGGCTGGAACGACGTGCTGTAGTGTTCCCACACCAGGCCCTGAGTTAAATCAGCCTGACGTACAGCTATGTTATACGCCAGCTGATTGGCGCGTTGCAGGAAACGGTCATTGCCTGTGGCTTCGAAGGCTGCCAGCATGGCTTCACATAAATGCATATTGGAGTTTTGACCCCGGTAGTCGCTCAGTACTCCTGCAGGGCTGAGTTCATCTGCATACAGACCCGCATCGGCTTGCCAGAAGCGTTTTTCCAATAGCTGATAGACCCGGAATAACGGCTCGTCGCTGTGAATTAAACCGGCTTTACGGGCAGCTGCGTAGGCCAGCAACACAAAAGCATAACCATAAGCTTGTTGTGTCATATCCAGCGGTTGATGGTTTTCTAAGGTCCAGGCGTAGGTTTCGGTGTCAGCTTGCCAGTGCACCTGCTCCAGATAATTCAGGCCATGTTTTGCTATCTGCAGATAGTCATCGCGCTGAAATACCAAAGCCGCTGTGGCGTAATTAACAATAATACGGGTGCTGCTGACCAGCTGCTTAAAGTGGGTATCAAACAGGCTGCCATCGTCGAGAAAGTTTTGATGATAGCCGCCAGTGCTGTCCACTACTCTGTCGGTATAAAAATCCAGAATGCTCTGGCAGTGCGCCAGCAGGAAATCTTGCGAATAATAGTTCATATCAGGCCCCAATAAAGAGTGAAGAAGGGAAGTCGTGCAGTTTATGGCCATGCCATGTTAACTGAGCTTTAACGGCCGCCAAGTCGGGTAAGGCGGTAAAGGCGCCGGGCTGGGTCACTGCATAAGCACCGCAGTGGGCGGCAAAATGTAGCGTCTGTTCCAGCACTTTGGTTTGACTAAAAAAGCCCGCTAAATCAGTGTGCCTGCTTAAGCCATATAAAAAACCACCAATAAAGGCATCACCGCCAGCCGTGGTATCCACAGCCTGCACTTTGGGTGGCGTGATCAGTCCTGAGCTGGTCTGGGTAAAATACTCTATGGTTTTAGCGCCATCTGTCACCAGCAATAATTGGCAACCCTGCGCCAGGCAATGCTGAATATAAGCTTCAGTTTGCCCTTGGGCTAAATACTCCAGCTCATCACGGGAGAATTTCACCAGATCAGCTTGAGTGACCAGTTGGTTCACCAGGTTTCTGTCAGCCTGGCCGCTGGCCCACAAATTGTGCCGCAGGTTGACGTCAAAACTAACCAGATTACCTGCCGCTTTGGCTTTACGGACTACAGTATTAGTGCAACTGGCAATGTCTGCTGTGGTCAGGGTGTTGCTGCAAAAATGCAGCATAGTGTCGCCGCTGAACCATAGATCACTGACCTGGTCGGAGCGCAAAATCACATCAGCCGTCTGATGGCGATGGAAAGAAAAACTGCGCTCACCTTTATCATCCAAAGCGACAAAAGCCAAAGCTGTGCTGGCCGTTGGATGTTGCAATAAAAAGCGGGTATCAACGCCATAAGCCACTAAAGCGTTGCGCAGAAAGTTACCAAACATATCCTGACCCACCTGACCGGCAAAATAAGCCCGGCCGCCTAAACGCGCTACAGCTACAGCAGCATTGGCCGGAGCACCGCCCGGATACTGGCAAAACACTGCTAAATTCAGCGGTCCTTGCGGATTATGGCCTGTGTTTAAAAAGTCGATTAAGGCTTCGCCGAAACAAAGAATTTTTCTCATGATCGAGTCTCAGTCTGAGGATGGGAAATGGTCTCTGGCTGCGCTGTGGTGACAGAGAGGCGAGAGCCTGACAACGCATACCAGCAGATATAAAAATACGCCAGCATAGGCACCACAAAGCTCCATTGCACTGAACTGTGGTCTGCGACCAGGCCTTGCAGCAGAGGCAATACAGCACCTCCTACTATGGCCTGACATAACAAACCTGAACCTCTGCTGGTCAGAGGGCCAAGGCCACGAATAGCTAAAGTGAAAATAGTAGGGAACATAATAGAGTTAAAAAATCCCACAGCCAGCACAGACCACATTGCCAGCTCGCCACTGCTATTGATGCTCAGGACTAATAACAGGATCACTATGACTGCATTGGTCGCCAGCACATAAATGGGCGCAATAAAACGTGTTAATAAAGCACCGACAAAACGGCCTATCATGGCACCGCCCCAGTAATAGGACACCATTTGACTGGCTTCACGTTCATTGAGTCCGGCAATACTGCTGTCAGCAAAGTAGTTCACCAGAAAACTGCCGATAGAGACTTCAGCGCCTACATACAAAAATATCGCCACAGCACCAAACACCAGGTGTTTTTGTTGCCAGATACTACCGCCAGCAGAGGTTTCTGTATTTTGTTCTGTTTGCATTTGTGGCAGTTTCAGAAATAAAAAACCAAAGGCAGTCAAAAGTACAGCGCCTGCCAATATCAGATAAGGCAGTTGTACTGCGCTGGCGCTGTCGGCTGTGGCCGCACCAAAAATTAACGCAGCACCAAATAAAGGCGCCAGTGTATGGCCTAAAGAGTTAATGGCCTGAGCCAGGCTTAACCGGCTGGCAGCGGTTTTTTCTGAACCTAACACAGCTACATAAGGGTTGGCCGATACCTGTAAAATGGTGATGCCGGAGGCCAGCACAAAAAGGCCACATAAGAACACTGCATAAACCGATACCTCGGCGGCCGGATAAAACAGCAGGCAACCTAAAGCCATAGTGCATAAGCCGGTAATGATGCCACGCACATAACCTATACGTTCAATCAGCTTGCCGGCAAAAGGTGAGACAATAAAATAAGCGCCAAAAAAACACAGCTGAACCAGCATGGCCTGAGTGTAACTCAGCTCAAAAGCGGCCTTCAGATGAGGGATCAGTATGTCATTCAGCGCCGTGATAAAACCCCAGATAAAAAACAGAGTGGTCATAGCAATAAAAGCAAAGTTGCTGCTGACTCCGGGACTGGCACTGTGATTGCTGTGGTGGATGATAGCCATAGGTTAATCTCTTGTTTTTGCTTTAGGGGTTTCAGGGCTGGATTGCTCCAACGACATGGAATAAGGCACTGCATGTTCTGCACTGGCCCAGCTTTTTTCTGGTTCAGATCCCATCAGGAAATTCAGCTGGCCACCTGCCTGAATAGTTTTGTGATCCAGCCAGCTTTGTTGCAGCGGCTGACCATTTAAACTGGCTTGCTGGATATAAGGGGAGTCGGGGTTATTCTGCTGTGCTGTGATCACAAAGTTTTTGCCGTTGGGTAACGTCAGCGTCACTTTGTCAAACAAAGGGCTGCCAATCACATATTGACCTGCACCTGGTGTGACAGGATAAAACCCCATAGCGCTGAATACATACCAGGCTGAGGTTTGGCCGTTGTCTTCATCACCGCTGTAGCCATCAGGAGTTGCTGAATACAGCTTATTCAGTACTTCTCTGATCTTCTGCTGGGTTTTCCACGGTTGCCCGGCGTAGTTATACAGATAAATCATATGCTGAATGGGCTGATTGCCATGAGCATAGTTGCCCATATTAACGATTTGCATCTCACGGATTTCGTGGATAGTAAAACCATAGTAGGAGTCATCAAAAACCGGCGGCATCTCAAATACCTGATCCAGTTTATCGAGAAAAGCCTGATTGCCACCCATTAGTTGTTTCAGGCCGGCTATGTCATGAAACACAGACCAACTGTAGTGCAAAGCATTGCCTTCGGTGAAAGCGTCGCCCCACTTCAGTGGATTAAATGGTGCCTGGAAACTGCCATCTTTATTTTTACCGCGCATCCAACCAGACTCGCGATCAAATAAATGCCGGTAATTCAGAGAGCGCTGATAAAAGGTCTTCGCCTCTTCTGTTTTGCCTAAAGCAGTCGCCAGCTTATACAGATTAAAATCGGCAAAGGCATACTCCAGAGTGCGGGCCGCATTTTCATGAATACCGGAGTCATAAGGTACATAACCCAAAGTGTTGTAGTACTCAAGGCCTGCTCTGCCGACTGAATTAACCGGACGGCCTTGTTCCACTTCAGCATTTTTCAGTGCCGCCTGATACAAGGTTTCAATATCAAAACCACGGATACCTTTGAGGTAAGCATCGGCAATATTAATAGCCGAGTTGGAGCCTATCATGACGTCACGATGACCAGGACTGGCCCATTCAGGTAACCAGCCGGATTCTTTGTAGGTATTGACCAGCCCCTGCATGATTTGCGCATCCAGCTCCGGATACATTAGGGTGAAAAACGGGAATACGGCGCGGAAGGTGTCCCAGAAGCCATTGTCAGTAAACATATAACCCGGCAATACCTGGCCATTGTAAGGACTGTAGTGCACCACCTGTTGGTTTTGATCCAGCTCGTAAAACTTACGCGGAAACAGCATCAGTCGATACAAGGTAGAGTAAAAAGTCCGCACCTGCTCCAGGTCCTGATCGTCCACTCTGATACGTGATAGTTCTTTTTGCCAGCTGGCTTTGGCTTTGGCCAATGTGTTGTTGAAGTCGTCTTTTGCCAGTTCGCGGTCCAGATTCAGCTGGGCTTGTTCCGGGCTGATAAAAGAAGAGGCGACGCGGGCATGCACTTGCTCGCCTTTTTTGGTTTTAAAACCAATGACAGCTCCTACATGCTGACCTTCACTTTGCTGACTATTGGTGTTGAGCTGCCAACTGTCATGCCAGGTGTGAGTTAATTCAAAATCTTTATCAAATTCAATCACAAAGTAGTTATGAAAATTTTCCGGCACACCACCATGGTTATTGCGGGCGTAGCCAATAATTTTGCGTTGTTTTGGCAGTATTTTCACCATGGAACCTTGATTAAAGGCATCCAGAATAATGTAAGCCTGCTGTGTTTGTGGAAAGGTAAAACGAAATTGTGCAGCCCGCTCTGTTGGGGTGACTTCGGCTGTAACGTCATAGTCGGCCAGATACACCGAATAATGATGAGGGCTGGCCTGTTCAGCTTTATGCGAAAACCAGGAAGCCCGCTCTTCTTCTTTAAACTTCAGCTCACCTGTCACCGCCATCAGCGAAAAAGCACCATAGTCGTTTAACCAGGGGCTTGGCTGGTGGGTTTGCTTAATACCACGAATTTTTTCATCATCGTATTTGTAGGTCCAGCCATCGCCCATAGCACCCGTCATAGGCGTCCAGAAATGCATGGCCCATGGCGTAGCAACAGCAGGATAGGTATTGCCGTTGGATAAACTGAAGCTGGAGTCTGTGCCCATCAGCGGATTGACATAACTGACCAAATCCTGCGATACCAGACTGAGGTCAGTCTGGTGCTGGGGTTCTGTTGTTGTGTGTTGTAGCGATGGTGTGCAGGCGACCATAAGCAGGCTGACAATGGCGGCAAGGCTGACTTTACGCGTCATCATAGGTTCAACTCTGAAAATACCCTTTTTATTGCCACGGCCTACCAGATGGGGTTATGCCTGACACAAGGTTTAGTGAATAAGTGGCCTGACTGTAATCGATTACATATGGTGAGTCCAGCAAAAAATAAGCGGATTTTTGGCCGGATTTAGCGCTGTTTTTCCAGATAAGTGAGGAATTGTTGATAAATATCACTGATACCGATTACATCGTCCTTGATATTGTCATACAGTGGTGGGAACATAGGATTTACTGCTAAATTACCTTGTAAACGGGATTTAATCCGTTGATCTGGAAAGTAACGGAATTTTTATAGTTCATGACCAATATTAAAAAGGTAAGTGAGTTAGCCGGGGTATCGACAGCAACAGTTTCAAGGACATTAAAAGATCCTGAGCTGGTGTCGCCTCTGACCCGGGAAAAGGTGATGGTTGCGGTACAGCAAGCAGGTTATCGCCCAAACTGGATGGCCACCAGTGTCAAAACCGGTAAATCCAATTCTATAGTGGTACTGGTCCCTAACCTGGTTAACCCTTTCTTTATGCGGATCATTGAAGGCATAGAACAAGCTGCGCAGGAAAAAGGCTATTCAGTGCTATTAGGTGATACTCAGGGATCGGCCAGTCGTGAGCACGAATATGCCAGCATGTTATTGACCAACAGAGCCGATGGCCTGATCCAGCTGGACCACTCTTTTCCTTTTTCGCAGGCCGATGCTCATCTGGTGGAAAATTTGCCCGTAGTCAGTGTCTGTGAGCGTATTGAAGGTGATAAAAAGTATCCGGTGATTGAGCTGGATAACTACGCCGCAGCCCGCGCTGTGACTCATCATCTGATCAGTTATGGCCACCGCAGTTTTGGTATTATTGCCGGACAAATCAGCAGTCAAATCCACCATGACCGACTGGCTGGTATTAAAAGTGTGCTGGCAGAAGAAGGCATTGTTTTTGATGACGCCATGCTGGTTGGCGGCAGCTATAAGATTGAAACTGGTGTGGAAGGCGTGCAGCAGTTGTTAAGCCTTTCGCAGCGGCCTACCGCCATTATTTGCTTTAATGACGACATAGCCATTGGCGCTTTGTACGCCATCAAAAAGCATGGGTTAACAGTGCCTGATGATATTTCTGTGACTGGCTTTGATAATATCAGGGTTGCAGCTTATATGGACCCGCCACTGACGACTGTGGACCAACCCGCTTATCAGATGGGGCGCCGGGCCGTTGAAGTGCTGATCCAGCAGATTAACCGTCAGCCTTTAACCAGAACCAGAGAAATTCTGCCTTTTAGTCTGTTAGAACGACAAAGTACAGGACCTGTATTTAAGCCAGGCCAGCACTGATTTTTGCTGCTGGTTCTGCCAAAGGTACAGTGATTCGCCAGAAAAATAGACCCGTGCGATGAAATATTTAATTAAATAAAAACAAATAGATACCTTAGTTTTTATTGAACCATCCCGTCTGAATATTCCACGATACTACAACTCCGTTGCGATGCCATGTTGACAGCCCTGAATTCTGGGGCTAGTATTTTTTCCTGCTCTGTAATCGATTACATTTCAGTTTTCAGCCTGACGCTGATTTCTTGTTGTGTTTTGATTGTAAGCATAAGAAATAAAACAAATTATTATCAAAGCAAGTGACGTTTGAATACGATTACATTGCAGAAACAACGGGGAGCGGCCAATGGCTACAAGGAATACAACAGGACATCACGTTTATCGGCGTGGTTTCAGCAAATCAGTACTTTACCTTTCAATGCTCAGTGCTATGGGTCTGGCTTATGCTCAGGAAACACCGAATAAGCAGGAAGAAGCTGAAGCTAAAGCAACAGAGGTGATTGAAGTCAGAGGTATACGGGCTTCCTCCGCAGAAAATCTTGCAATCAAACGTATATCTGTAGCCACAGTGGACGCTATTACGGCAGAAGATATAGGTAAATTTCCTGATAAAAACGTAGCAGATTCTTTGCAGCGTGTACCTGGTGTGGTTATTTCCCGCAGCGGTGGTGAAGGCGCTACTGTCAGTATCCGTGGTTTATCATCAGATTTAACCTTTACCCAGTTAAACGGCAATTTTGTTGCGTCTTCACCTGGTGAACCATCCCGCTCTTTCTCCTATGCTTTGTTACCTTCGACCATGATCCAGAAAGTGGAAGTGTATAAGTCGTCTGAAGCACGACTGGATGAAGGTGGTATAGGTGGTACCGTATTAATGTTTACCCGTAAACCGCTGGATATGGATAAAAACTCCGGCGTGTTGAATGTTGAATACAGTAACTCAGATATTACAGATAAAAACGAGCCTCAGTTCAGCGGCATTTACTCCTGGAAAAATGACGACGAAGATTTTGGCATGCTGTTTGGTTATACCCGCCAGGACAGAACCAACAGATTTCAGAGTTCCCGCGTTAACATCATGAATAAGAACTTTTTGTACGCAGAACGGGAAAATAACCAGGTTGTAGAGGGTGGAGCCTCAGGTTATGCAGCCCAAAGTATGGTGCAGGAAGTTTTGGAAGAAAAACGTAACCGTGAAGGTGTGCAGTTTACCAGTCAGTGGCGTTTGAATGACCGGCTTGAAGTGGGCATGAATTACTTCCAGTTTAAATTAGGTCAGGATTCAGTATTAAACCAGCTCGAGTATCCGGAGTGGAACAATAACGACAAGTTCTGGACAGATGTACGGGTAGATGCAGCCAGCCAGTTTGTCACTGGTATCGACTACTCAGTTGGTGTTTCAGGTCCGCAGTTGGTTTCTAATATTCCACGTATTAACGGTGAGTTTAAACGTGAAGAAGCAACCTCAGATACCTTTGATTTTTTTGCCAACTATGAAGGCGACAACTACAACGCCAAACTGACTTTTGGCCATACCGAAGCCGAAGGTGGACCTTCCGAGAAATACCGTGCTGCTTATTATGCGGGTGAGTCTTCCTTGTATTATGGCTATGATCTGTCCGGCCATCGAATGAAAACCTATATGGACCCCAACATGATCAATAACATGAAGGCGGGCATAGGCGGTCAGGCTGATCCAGGTGCGACAGATTCAAGTTTTGTTACCGGTACTCAGGAAGAAGATTACGCTAGTATTGATGTGGACTATGATCTGGATTATGAAATCCTCAACACTCTGCATTTTGGTGCTAAGTACCGCAATGGCGAAATCCATCGTGATACCCGCAACACTTTCTATTTAGCCAAAGACTTTGATATCCCGGCCGCTGAAGCAGGTGATGGTATTTCTCTGGATGATGACTATTCCCGCCACGGCGGTATTCCTTTGTTGACGTCAGTTATTCGGGCTGAATCACTGGACAACCTGTCTGATGCGATTAATACCAACCTGTTTCCTGCAGTGGACTGGTATAAATACAACGATATTTTGCAGCAAAACTTCGTTCAATACACTCGTATAGAACCTAACTATGTATACAACGTCAGCGAAGAAATCAGTGCTGCGTACTTACAGGCTGACTACAGTTATGCCGATCTGCGTGGTAACGTCGGTGTGCGTTATGTCAGCACCACTACCACTTCAGGCTCTTCGGATAAAATTGTATACCGACTGGACTGGAAAGACGCCAATGGTGTAGAGCTGCCTCAGGCACAACGGGCGCCTGAAGAGTTCTTTTATATAGAAAAAGAAAGTACTCAGAACAAGTTGTTACCCAGTATGAACCTGGCATGGGATATCAATGAAAACTGGGTATGGCGTTTTGCAGCAGCTAAAGTGATGGCCAGACCTGGTTATGATGATTTAGGTCAGTACCAGACTTTAACTTATACCTCAAGCGAATATGCTGCGGATCGTTCCGGCGCCCCGGATTTTGACGAAATCAATGATAGCGAAGGCTGGACAGGTTCAGGTGGTAACCCATCGTTACAACCTCTGGAATCGACCCAGTTTGACAGTTCACTGGAGTATTACTATGGCAATGGTTCAGGCTTAGGTATCGCGCTGTTCCAAAAGAATGTTGATAACTTTGTGGTGCCGCTGATTATCGATGCCAGCCGTAATGTGCCGGTGCGGGAATTTGTGTTAAGTAATGCCGGTGACAAAGTGGTGACTGCTGGTGGTGACAATCTGAATGTTCGGGATTTCAGCACTGCCGCCAATGGTACTGATGCTACCTCGTCCGGTGTTGAAGTCTACATTCAGCATTTCTATGAAAATGGTTTTGGTTTTTCTGCCAACTACACCAGAAACAATACAAATCAGGCAAATGTAGAACTGGACGGTCAGAAAATAGGTGAATCACCTCTGATCGGCAGCTCCAAATACCAGATGAACTTCTCTGCCTTTTACGAGGACGATTTATTCAGCGTCCGGGCTTCTTACAACAAACGTGGTCCTACAGTGGGTGAGTACAACTCAGACTGGGAAATGAACGTGTACAGCGCTGCTTATGATCAGGTCGACCTCAATGCCAGTTATAACCTGACCGAAAGTCTGGTGGTGTCAGCATCCGTCATCAACCTGACAGAGTCGGAAGTATACCGCTATCTGGGCGATGACACGGACAATCGTTTTATCCAGAACTCCTACAGTGGCCGTCGTGCCTATCTGGGTGCAACTTACAGATTCTGATGGATTAAACGACGAGACAACATGGCTGTAAGAGCCTGGAACCTTGGGTAGAGGATTAGTAATGAACAGATTTCATAAAAATAAGTTATATGCTGTCGTAGTACTGGCGCTTGGCACTTTATATGGTTGTGGCGGTGGTGCTGGTGAAGTAGAACCTGATGATGTTCCTGTAGTTTTGGACTTCACTTATGCAGATATAAAAGGTTCGGCGGTCAAAGGTACTTTGAGTAACGCTGCAGTCAGCGTATCTCAGTTAAATGGCGCACCTGTAACAATGCAAGTTGCTGATCGGACTGATGCCAGTGGCAACATCAGTTTCAGTGTGCAAAGCAAAGAAGGCTTTGGCCTGAACAGTATGTTTAAAGTCGTAGTCAGTGCCGACGATCAGACTAGCATGATCTGTGACGCGGCCTCTTGTGCCGGTGTTGCTTTAGGCGGCAGCCTGAAAGGTACAGGGCTGAGTGGTACTCAATTCAGCACTCTGACTTATGTGGCTGTGCCTTATGCCAATGTATCTGATGCTGTGGCTGATGCCAGTTTTCAGGCCACTGCTTTAACTACTATGGCCACAGATTTGGTGGCAGCAGATGTAGCTGGCGGTCGTAATGTGTCGGTTCGTCAGTTGTATGAAATGGCGCTGGCTGATAATTCGCAGACCCTGTTGAAGGCTTTAGGCGTCAGTGCCAAAGCTAATGTGTTTCAAAGCACTTTGATCAGTGCTGAAGCTTATGAAAACTTCGTCACTGGCGAAGACTGTGAAGAGGTACCAGCTGTAGATGCTGACGGCAATCCGGTATTGGATGGTCAGGGTCAGCCCGTGTTGGAAGAAGTATGCACAGACGTTTTGGTCAGCACTGATACCATCAAGTTATCTTTGCTTAATGCCGCTTTTGCCAATATCACTGAAGGCGAGAGCTTAGCCGGCTTGATGAATGAAGTAGTCGCAGCTATCGCCATCGCAAATGAAGGCGACGTGACTGTGTTACAACCGCTGCGGGAACGCATGCTGGCTTCAATCAGCGCTGTGCCTTATCTGGCGCAGTTGTCGATGACAGCGGAGGATGTTGTTGATCTTTCTTTGCCTTTTATCGAAGAAGAAGGTAGTTCTGCACCTGTTCAAGAAGTAACAACCAAAGAAAATATAGCCTCTGCCATTATTACTACCCGCAATGCAATCAGCGATGCTGAAGCTGGTGCTATGGTGTTTGACGGTAAAACAGATACTAAATGGCTGGATCACAATGACTGGAAAGGTGCACCGACAGCAGTGGCTCCGTCCTGGTTGCAAGTGCAATTTGCTGCGCCGCAGGCCGTTAGTAGTCTGTTTATCACCAGTGCCAACGATTCACCGGCCCGTGACCCTGAAAACTTTAATCTGCAGGCGTCCAATGATGGTGTGACTTGGGTTACCTTAGCTGAATTTATTGGTGAAACTTTTGATGAGCGTTTTGAGCGCAAGGAATTCAGATTCTCCAATGCTCTGGAATTTAGTTATTACCGCCTGAACATCACTAAAAACAAAGGTGATGATACGCTGATGCAAATTGCTGAAGTGTCTTTTGTCGGGCCCATCTACACTGGTGCTGATCATACAGACCCTGTAGGTTCGGCAACCATCACTGCCCGCAATTTTATTGGTGAAGCAGAAGCTCCTGCTAAAGCCTTTGATAACGACGTGAATACTAAGTGGCTGGATCATAACGAGTTGAAGGGCGCACCAACAGTTGAAGACCCGTCTTGGGTGACAGTGGTATTGCCAGAGGCGAAAGCTGTAGACACATTGGTGCTGACCAGTGCTAATGATGCAGATGCCAGAGACCCGGAAAACTTCGAGTTACAAGCTAGTTCAGATGGTGGTGTCACCTGGCAGAACCTGGCCAGTTGGGTCGGCGAAAGTTTTGACAGCCGTCTGCAACGTCGTCAGTTCAGTGTTGGAAATACTTTGGCTTTTGATACTTACAGACTGAATATCACCAAAAACAAAGGGGATGACACCCTGATGCAGATTGCTGAGATTGGTCTGGTGGGCCCTAAGTTACCTGATCTGAACCACGGTCTGACCGCTGGCATTATTGTGACTGAACGTGATGCCATTAGTGATGCAGAAGCTGGCGCTATGGCTTTTGATGGTAAAAAAGACACCAAATGGCTGGATCACAACGACTGGAAAGGAGCTCCGACAGAAGCAAATCCTTCCTGGGTGCAGGTTCAGTTACCAGCACCTGCCACAGTTAATAAACTAGCTATGATCAGTGCTAATGATGCAGACAGCCGTGATCCACAGAACTTTAATATTGAAGCCTCCAATGATGGTGTGAGCTGGATCAAACTGGCGTCATGGGTGGGTGAAGGTTTTGAACAACGACTGGAACGTAAGCTGTTCTCTTTCAGTAACCAACTTGCGTTCAGTTATTACAGAGTGAATATCACCAAAAACAAAGGGGATGACACACTGATGCAAGTGGCCGAAATTGAGCTGATTGGTCCGCAGTATCAGTCTGTGGATCACTCTTCTGCTGCTGGTGTAGCTATTAGTGCCCGTAACCGTATTGGTGATGCTGAATCTGAAGACAAAGCTTTTGATGATGATGTCGCGACCAAGTGGCTGGATCATAACGAATGGAAAGGCGCACCTACAGAAGCCAATCCTTCCTGGATCCAGCTGGATTTACCAGCGGCAAAAATTGTCAGCAGTATAGCTATTACCAGTGCTGGTGATGCAGACAGCCGTGATCCGGAGAACTTTAATATTGAAGGTTCGAACGATGGCGGTACCACCTGGACCCGCATTGGCAGCTGGGTTGGTGAATCCTGGGATAACAGAGCAGAACGTAAACTGTTTGAAATGGGTAATGGTTTTGCCTTTACCACCTACCGTATCAATATCACCAAAAACAAAGGGGATGACACCCTGATGCAGATTGCTGAAATTGAGTTGATAGGACCTGAGCTGTAAGTCCGATGAGTGGCCAGTGTGAAACTGGCCACTTTTTTGAAAAATAAGGTGATTCAGGGGCTGCTGTCCTGAACACAAAAGGAACAAGCACACCATGACTGATAGAGTGGCATCCGTCGAACAGACCCCAAGTAAAACCTGGTATCTTGGAATAGACGGTGGTGGCAGCCATTGCCGCGTGATGTTACAGGACGATACCGGCCTTTTACTGGGCGAGGGTCGTGGCGGACCAGCCAATCCTGTCTACGGCACAGAACAAGCTATTCAGTCTATTCTCACAGCAACAGACCAAGCTTTGTTACAGGCTGGTCTGACTCCTGCGGATAAAAACCAACTGATTGTAGGTGCAGGCCTGGCTGGTTTACATCTACCCTTGATGCAGCAGGCGATGCAGCAGTGGCAACATCCGTTCAAAGCTTTATACCTGACCACAGATTTGCATGTAGCAGCAACAGGAGCCCATCAGGGGCTGGATGGGGCAGTGATTATTCTGGGGACTGGTTTTAGCTCTTTATCTGCCCATCAGGGCCAACTTACCCAAATTGGTGGTTATGGCTTTCCTATTAATGCAACATGCAGCGGTTCATGGTTTGGCCTTGAAGCTGTTAAAGCTGTATTACTTGATGCAGATGGCGTTGGCTTACCCACCCGACTGACTTCTGTGCTGCTGAAAGATAAAACGGCCACAGCACTGGCGGAACAATATATGAATGCTTCTGCCACAGAGTACGCAAAGCTTGCACCGCTGGTGTTTGAGCTGGCGGATCTGGGCGACAAAGTGTGTCTGTCTTTTATTCAGCATGGCGCTGCTTTTATTAATCAGGTGATCCGCAAACTTCTGAGCACGCAAGTATCTGGAGTGTCGATGATAGGGGGTATTTCTGAACGTATTAAGCCCTGGCTGGATCCTCAATTATCGGTATGTATCAATCCTGCTTTATCTTCACCGGAGCAGGGAGCCATTTTATTTGCCCGACAGTCTCATCAGGCGGCTCTGTGTGTCGCTAAGGAAAACTAATGCGCTCAAGACGTGATTTTCTGAAATTATCTGCACTCTTAGGTATGACGGGACTGGTCGGTTTGAGCAAAACCACACCAGCTTTTGCGGCAGTTAAAAAACAACCTGAAGCCATAGTGGTATCCACCTGGGAACATGGTTTGGCTGCAAATGAAGCCGCCTGGCAAGTACTGGCCAAAGGTGGTCGTGCTTTGGATGCGGTTGAAACCGGAGTTCGGGTGCCTGAAGCCGACCCTAAAGTACGGACTGTAGGTTATGGCGGTTATCCGGATCGGGACGGAATAGTCACACTGGATGCCTGCATTATGGACGAGCATATGAACTGTGGTTCAGTGGCCTTTCTGCAGAATATTAAACACCCGATTTCGGTCGCCCGGCTGGTGATGGAAAAAACACCTCATGTGATGCTGGTTGGCGAAGGCGCAAAACAGTTTGCATTGCAGCAGGGTTTTAAAGAAGAAAATCTGCTGACCGCTGAATCCGAAGCCGACTGGAAAGCCTGGTTAAAGGATCAAAAAATTCAGCAAATTAATATCGAAAATCACGACACCATCGGCATGCTGGCGATGGACGCTGCCGGCAATTTAAGCGGAGCCTGTACCACCAGTGGTGCTGCTTACAAAATGCATGGCCGGGTCGGTGATTCGCCGCTGATTGGTGCTGGTTTGTATGTGGATAACGATATTGGCGCAGCCACAGCCACAGGCATGGGCGAGCTGATGATCAAAACAGTCGGCAGCCATTTGGTAGTTGAACTGATGCGTCAGGGCGCAAGTCCTGAAGAAGCCTGTAAACAGGCCGTGCTGCGAATTGCCCGTAAGCTGGGCGATTATGCTCAGTTTCAGGTCGGCTTTCTGGCATTAAATAAACAGGGCCAGTATGGCGCTTATGGTATTCAGCCTGGTTTCAATTATGCCGTACAAAACAAAGCGGGCAGCACGCTGATTGATGGCAAAAGCCTGCTTGGAGCCAAAGTCTGATGTTACGGTTCTGGTTTGTTTTTTTCTGTGTATCTGGCTTTTCTCTCACTGCACAGGCTCAGGCGCAACTTCAGCCCGATCAGCCGCCTTTTGCTTTAACTCTTAAGCAGGCCAGGGACTGGTCGCCACAGGCTGAGACAGCGTCAGCGGATAATGTATCGAAGGTGCCGCTGGCCCGTCGCATTAGCGCACCGCTGGCTGGCCAACAGCAGTTGGATTCTCAGGCTAAAGTCTTGTATGCGCCTGATGGCATGAACAATTTTGCCAACTACCTCAAGATGCAGCCGCAGTTTAACTTATACAACTTCACCCACTGGTCACAGATTGATGTGCTGAACTGGTTTGCTGGTACGGCCGATTTAACAGTGCAAATTCCAGCCAGACCCTGGGTTGATACAGCCCATAAAAATGGCGTTAAAGTGATAGGCTCAGTGTTTTTGGGGATAGCCCAGTGGGGCGGTAATCCGGATACAGTGGAAGCCTTACTGGAACAAGATAACCAAGGCCGTTTTATTCTGGCGGACAAGCTGCTCCAGATTGCAGACTACTACGGTTTTGATGGCTGGCTTATTAATCAGGAAACGGACTTAACCGCAGTCAAAGATGCGCAGAATCAACTGGTCAAAGGCAAAAAAGACCTGCAGCGTGGCCGCGATTTAGCCAAGCGTTTATTGGCTTTTATGCAGTATCTGACCGCCAATGCCCCTCAAGGCATGGAAATTCACTGGTACGATTCGATGCTCGCTTCAGGCGAAGTACGCTGGCAAAACCAACTGAATGCTAAAAATCAGCAGTTCCTGCAAGCACAAGTACCTTCATCAGACGCGATTTTCCTCAATTACTGGTGGGACAAAGCTATGGTGCTGTCTTCCCGGCAAAAAGCGCTGGAGCTGGGTCGCAGCCCTTATGATGTTTACACTGGCGTTGACCTCTGGCCAAGCCGGGATGCGCAGCGAGCTTTTAGCTCGTACCAATGGCTGGACTGGTTATTTGATGGCCATAAAGCACAGAGTTCTATTGCTTTATTTGCGCCTAATGTGAATTTTAACTTTGATGGTGAAGCCCACACCCCAGTCTTCAGCCGTTTTCGTACTGACCCCACTGACGTGTCGTCTTTTTATGCCACCGAAAGCCGGATTTTTGCCGGTGATGATCTGAACCTTGCGCTGGTGGACAAAGCCGGCTGGAAAGGATTAGGGGCTTATTTGCCGGCTAAATCCAGCCTGCTGAGTTTGCCTTTTAGCACCAGTTTTAATACGGGTCAGGGCAAAGTCATGATGCAGCAAGGCAAAAAAACGGGCGGTGCCTGGACTGATATGAGTCGGCAGGATGTGTTACCCACCTGGCAATTTGCTGTACAGGGCAGTAACACACTGCAACTAAGTTACGATTTTGACCAGCCTTATCAGGGCGGCAGTTCTTTAGCTGTGCGCGGAAAAGCCACAACACTAAGTCTGATGCCTTTGTATCACAGTGCTGTGGTACTGAGTGTAAACAGCAAAATCCGCCTGATCAGTCAGGGCCAAAGTCAGGGGCTGGAGTTGTATTTACAAACGGCAGAGGGTGAACGTTTTCTGCTGCCATTGCAGTCCTCCAGCGACTGGACTATTCAGAGTCAGTCTTTAGCCGCTTTGGCAGGTCGCCAGATAGTCCAGATAGGTTTACTGACACAAGGTGCTACTGAAACTCTGGACGCCCGTCTGGGTTTACTGGAGATTTTGCCATGACGCAGTTGGAAATTTGTATTAACGCCGACGATCTGCAACAGCTCGAAGCCAATGTCGGTGCAGCATGGCAAGGCGGAGCCAGCCGTATTGAGCTTTGTGCTGATATGCAGCAACAAGGCATGACTCCGGGCCTTGTTGCTATACAAAAAGCCCGTCGCGCTTTTGCCGATAGGCCAGGTTTATTGGTGATGGTGCGCTTTCGCAGTGACGACCAAATCCAGACAAAAGCGGAGCTTGCAGCTATGCAACAGGCCATTAGTCAGGCTGCTGATGCGGGGGCCGATGGTGTTGTGCTGGGGTTGTTAACGAACCAACGTGGTCTGGATTTACCTGCTCTGGAACTATTGATCAGCCAGGCTAAACGGCTGGGGCTGCAGGTGACTTTTCACCGTGCTTTTGATGCCATTCATGACCGGAGTCAGGCATTGAATCAACTGATTGAGCTGGGTGTCGACAGAGTGCTGAGTGCCGGTACTTTATGGGGCAGTGATTTAGGAGTAATGCATGGGCTTGACCTATTACTGCAACTGAAAATTCAGGCTGCTGGCCGAATTGAATTAGTGGTGGGGGGCGGTGTGAGTTTAGACAACCTGGCCGCAGTCACCAACAGACTAAGACCTGCGGGACAGCTCTGGTCTGTACACAGTTATTCAGCTGTGTTCAGCCAGGGCAAAGTAGACCCGGAAAAAGTGGCGGCTCTGGTCCGGCTTTGCCAGTAAACACGCCTTATGACCGCTCATATCGCATAAACAGCAACAGTTTTAACCTTGTAATGGACATTATGACAACAGATCACACTCACTCTCTTGATGCTATTTTTAGTCTGAATGGCGACTGGACTTTTTCTCAGGCGGGTACGAACAACTGGCAAGCGGCTACAGTGCCTGGCTGCAATTTCACTGACCTGTTGGCCAATGGTCTGATAGAGGACCCCTTTTACCGGGATAACGAAAATCATCTGCAATGGATAGAACAACAGGACTGGCATTACCGTAAATCTTTCTGGCTGGATGAACTTTGGTTAACTGAAAGCCAACAGGCCGGCCAGAGTATTGAGTTGGTGGCCGAAGGCCTGGATACCTTCTGCGATTTGTATCTGAATGGCCAGAAAGTCGGCAGCAGCCAGAATATGTTTGTGGGGCAACGTATAGGCTGCCACTCCTTGCTGAAAGCCGGTGAAAACCTGCTGGAGCTGCAGTTCCGCTCGCCTATTCAGGAAACCTTACCGGCACACAAAGCAGCTGGTTTTACTTATCCGGCTGAGAACGACAAATCCGAAGAAAAACTCAGTGTGTATTGCCGCAAGGCGCCTTGCCATTTTGGCTGGGACTGGGGCCCACGTTTTGTCACCAGCGGTGTCTGGCGTCCGATTTATTTACAGCGCGTCGATATTGTCCGTATTGCAGATGCCCATTACGTGCAGCATAGCCTCAATGCAGCGGAAGCCCGCTTTAGTTTTGATCTGCAACTGCAGGTACTGGCGGCCCAAAAAGTCACACTAGTGGTGGAATGCCAGCAAGCACCAGAGCTTAATCAGACCCTGGAGTTGCAATTGCAGCTGCAATTAGACGGTTCTGAACAGTTGCAGCGGCTGGATTTCTCTCTGGCAGAGCCACAACTCTGGTGGCCCAATGGTTTGGGCGACGCCTTTTTGTATGATTTCAGTTTCACAGTATTGATTGACGGTCGTAAGGCCGATAGCCGTTCTGAGCGTATAGGCCTGCGCACCATAGAAGTAGTGAACCAGCCGGATGAGATGGGATTGTCATTTTTCCTGAAAGTAAACGGCGTACCTGTGTTTATGAAAGGTGCTAACTATATTCCGGGCGACAGTTTTATCCATCAGATGACCCCTGAACGCCATCAAGCCGACTTTGCTGCTGTGACCGCGGCCAATATGAATATGTTGCGGGTCTGGGGCGGTGGTATTTATCAGGATGATGAGTTTTATAAGCTGGCTGATGCACACGGCATCCTGATTTGGCAGGACTTTATGTTTGCCTGCACTTTGTATCCGGCCGATCCGGCTTTTCTGGAGAACGTACGTGCTGAGGCTCACTACAATATCAAACGCTTACGTAACCACCCTTGTCTGGCATTGTGGTGCGGTAACAATGAAGTGGATATGGCGATCAAACACTGGCAGTGGCCGGAAAAGTTTGGTTATAGCGACGAGTTGTATCAGCGCCTGAAACAAGACTATATCCGTTTATTTGATCAATGCCTGCCACAAGCAGTGCAAGAACTGGATACAGAGCGTTTTTACCTGCGCTCCTCGCCTATAGGCTTCTGGGAAGAAGATGCCGACCATATGGGTAATCACCATTTTTGGGGCGTCTGGCATGGTGAACAACCTTTTAGTGAATACAAAACCCGTATTCCACGTTTTATGAGTGAGTTTGGTTTTCAGTCCTTCCCTATTGATGCTTCTATGGCACGTTTTACCTTGCCAGAAGACTGGCAGTTAAGCTCAGAAGTGCTGAAAGTGCATCAGAAGCACCCCAGAGGCAACGCGCTGATCCGCAGTTACATGCAGCAGGAATATCAGGATCCAAAAGACTTTTCTGCCTTGTTGTATTTAAGTCAGGTGCAGCAGGCTGAAGGGCTAAAGCAGGCCTTTGAAGCGCATCGTGCTGCAATGCCGTTTTGTATGGGCACGTTGTACTGGCAACTGAACGACACCTGGCCGGCAGCATCCTGGTCGGGTATCGATTATTACGGTCGCTGGAAAGCTCTGCACTATCAAGCCAAACGTAGTTTCAGGCCTGATTTACTGGTGCTGGATGAAGGCGCCGATCAGATCACAGTGCGCTTAATCAGTGATCGTCTACAGAGTCTGGATGCTGAACTGCAGCTGGAGCTCTGGACCTTCAATGGTCATTTAGTCTGGCAGCAAAACCAGTTGGTGCAGACACCAGTCAACGCTTCAGTGGTGCTGCTTGAGCTGGATAAAGCCTTATTGCTGGCCAACAAAAACGCCGAAGAGCTGGTGTTACAGGTCAGATTAACTAACAAAGAGCAGGGTTTACTGACAGATAACCTGTATTATTTTGTACCAGCCAAACAGCAAAAGCTGGTTGCACCCAAGCTGGACATCAGGATGCAGGTTCAGGATGGATTGTTATCGCTCCACCTTTGCAGCACTGCCCTGATCCGTCAGTGTTGTATTGAAGTGGACGGCGCAAAGGGTAATTTTTCCGATAATTTCTTTGATTTGCTGGCAGGGCAGCCAAAACAAATCCAACTGGTTATGCCGGGTTTAAGCCAGTCTGACGTCAGATCTGTCGCCCAGACCCTGCGTTGTCGTAGCCTGTACGACAGTTATACGGAGTAAGACGGATGAGCTTAAGCTGGATTGACCTGCTGATTATTGCCTTGTACATGGCCGGAACTTTAGGCCTGGGTATGTACATCGCAAAAATGGCCAGCACAGATATGAACGCCTATTTTCTGGCAGGTAAAAAAATCCCCTGGTGGGCGCTGGGGGTGTCCAATGCTTCAGGTATGTTTGATATAGCAGGCACCATGTGGCTGGTTGCCATGTGTTTTGTGTATGGTTTAAAAAGTGTCTGGTTGCCTTGGGTCTGGCCGATTTTTAATCAGGTTTTTCTGATGATTTATCTGTCACTCTGGTTACGCCGTTCTAATGTAATGACAGGAGCTCAGTGGCTGGAAACCCGCTTTGGCACAGGCCGGGGGGTTGAGCTTTGTCAGTTGATCGTCGTGGCCTTTGCTATTGTCAGCGCTATTGGTTTTATTGCTTATGGTTTTAAAGGCATAGGCAAGTTCGCCGCTATCTTTTTCCCCTGGCAGTTGTCGCCCGATACTTATGCATTGATTATTTTTGCCGTCACCACTTTGTATGTGATCAAAGGTGGTATGTATTCAGTGGTGTTCACTGAGGTGATGCAGTTTGTCATTATGACCATAGCGGCTTTGGCTGTCGGCGTTATTGCTATTACGCTGGTCAGCCCGGAACAAATTAAAGCTGCTACCCCACAAGGTTGGGACACTATCTGGTTTGGCTGGCAACTGGATCTGAACTGGACCGGCTTGATTGACAGCGTACAACACAAAGTGCAGGACGATAATCTGGAGCTGTTTGGCCTGATGATTATGATGATGCTGTTTAAAGGAGTGCTGTTTAGTCTGGCAGGCCCGGTGCCCAATTACGATATGCAGCGCATTCTGGCGGCCCGCACCCCTAAAGAGGCGGCCAAAATGAGTGGTTTTGTCTCGCTAGTGATGTTTTTCCCACGTTATATGATGGTGGCAGGTCTGACTGTGCTGGCGCTGGTGTTTATGGGGCCGGAAATTCAGGCTCAGGGCGCAGCTTTTGATTTTGAACAGATTTTGCCTTACGCCATTCAGAATTTTGTGCCTGTAGGCCTGGCCGGATTATTGATTGCCGGTTTGCTGGCGGCCTTTATGTCGACACTGGCGGCGTCGTTGAATGCGGCCCCTGTCTACATAGTCAACGATATCTACAAACGTTATTTCCGGCCTGATGCACCGACTCAGACTTATGTTCGCTTAAGTTATTGGGTGTCCTTAATACTGGTGGTGGTGGGCATAGGTCTTGGCTTTATGCTGGGCAGTATCAATGACATTATGCAGTGGATTTTTGGTGCCCTTTTTGGCGGTTATGCCGCGGCTAACTTACTGAAATGGCATTGGTGGCGTTTTAATGCCTATGGTTATTTCTGGGGCATGATGGCGGGTTTAGTGGCGGCGTTGTTTTTACCTCTGCTGCTGCCTGATACTCATCCTTTGTATGCCTTTCCTCTATTGTTGCTACTGAGTTTAGTGGGCTCTATTGCCGGAACTCTGCTGACACCGGCTGAACCGGATGAAGTGTTGTGCAGCTTCTATCGGCAGGTGCGGCCCTGGGGTTTCTGGGGACCTGTGTATGACAAAGTCAAAGCTCAGGACCCGAATTTTGACCCTGATACCCATCCATGGCGTGACGCTTTTAATATTCTGGTGGGCATGACCTGGCAGATCGCTTTAGTGGCAATGCCAATTTATCTGGTGATCCAGCAGTGGTACTACCTGGCTCTGGCCAGCATGCTGGCTGTATTGACGTCCTGGATCCTGAAGAAAAACTGGCTGGATAAACTCAAAGACTAAAGACTTCAAAAACGGGCTATTCCATGAAAACATTACTTTATTCGGGGCTGCTTTGTGTAGTGGCCTCTCTCTGTGGCTGCGCCGCAGAAACTGAAACTGCAGCACAAAGCACAAAAGCTCTGCCTGCGCAGCAGTCCACCGCAGTGCTGCAGTATGTGGATCCTTTTATTGGCACTGGCGGTCATGGCCATACTTTTCCTGGCGCTTTGGTGCCTTTTGGTATGGTGCAGCTGAGCCCGGATAATCCGTCTAAAGGCTGGGACTGGACCTCTGGTTATCATTATTCCGACAATACCTTGCTGGGCTTCAGCCATACCCATTTATCCGGTACAGGGGTCGGAGATATGTTGGATGTGCTGGTGATGCCGTTTCGTGGTGATTATCTGACGCGAAAACGTGATGACAAAGGCCGTATTTTCAGTTTGTATCAACACAAAGATGAGCAAGCAAGTCCGGGCTATTATGCCGTGTCTTTGCCGCAAGAGCAGGTCAAAGCAGAGCTGACAGCCAGCAGTCGTGTCGGTGTACATCAATACAGTTTCAGTGGCGAGCAAGATGCCAAGCTATTGTTGGATTTGGGGTATGCCCAGAACTATGACAAAGCCATAGTGAGCATGTTGAAGGTGGAAGATGCTTATACGGTGTCAGGCTACCGTTTGTCGACAGGCTGGGCTAAACATCAGCCCCTGTATTTTGTTGCCCGTTTTAACCAGCCTTTCAGCCATCAGTTGTATCAGGATCAGCAGCCGGTCAAAGGCTCAGGCATACAGACGGAGAAAGCACAAATAGTGCTGAATTTTGGCAAGCCACAGCAGCAAGCCCTTCAGGCTAAGGTCGCTTTATCTTATGTCAGCATAGACGGCGCCAAAGCGAATCTGGCAGTTGAAGTGGCAACACAGGATTTTGCTGCTGTAAAAGCGGCCGCAGAGCAGGCATGGGCTGTGCAGCTTACTAAGTTTCAGGTCACAGACCCGGATCAAACCAATAAAACCAAGTTTTATACCGCCTTGTACCATGCCTTTATAGCTCCTCAGCAGTTCAGCGATGTCAGCGGTGCCTTTTTTGGTGCTGACGGTGCTGTGCATCAGGGCGCTGATTACCAGCGTTATACCTTGTTTTCACTCTGGGATACTTTCCGTGCTTTGCATCCGTTACTCACTATTTCCAATCCGGACAAAGTGGACCATATGGTGAAATCCTTGCTTGGGTTTTATGATGAAACGGGCTTACTGCCAACCTGGGATCTGATGTCCAACGAAACCGATGTGATGATAGGTTATCACGCTGTGCCTGTACTGGTGGATGCCTACTTAAAAGGCCTGACCACGGCGAAACCTGAACATCTGCTGGCAGCAGCCAAAGCTTCTGCCATGCAGAATAAGTTTGGTATAGATTTTTATCGCCAGTATGGCTATGTACCGTCGGATTTGGATGTGGAAGCTGTATCCAAGACCCTGGAGTACGCTTATGACGACTGGGCTATAGCGCAGTTAGCCAAGGCTATGCAGAAAGAAGACGACTATCAGTTATTCAGCCAAAGAGCCCAGAGTTATCGCCAGTTGTTTGATGCAGAAACCGGCTTTATGCGTGGTAAAACCAAAGAAGGACAGTGGGTCAGCCCTTTTAACCCCACTTATGTGGCGCACCGCACTACAGATTACACCGAGGCCAATGCCTGGCAGTACAACTTTTTTGTGCCACATGATGTGAAGGGATTGATTGGATTGTATGGCTCTGAACAGGCGTTTTTGGCCAAACTGGATGAGTTGTTCAGTACCAGCTCTGAAATGCAGGGTGATGTATCTCCTGATATCTCAGGCCTGATAGGCCAATACGCACACGGCAATGAACCTGTACACCATGTGGCTTATTTGTATGCCTTTACTAAAGACCGTTATAAAGGCGAACAAAGGATAAGGCAGATCCGCGACACTATGTATCAGGCCAAACCTGATGGTTTGGCTGGTAATGACGATTTAGGTCAGATGTCGGCCTGGTTTGTGTTCAGCGCTTTGGGTTTCTATCCGCTTAATCCTGTTGGTGGTGACTATGTGATTGGTACACCTTTGTTCGAACAAGCGAATATTGCTGTAGGCGCAGGAAAGGTATTTAAAATTCTGACCAGAGGCGATAGAGCCGGTCATGTGCACAAGCTGTATCTGAATGGTCAAGAGCTGACGAAGCCAGTGATCAGCCATCAGCAACTGACCGCTGGCGGCACGCTGGAATTTGAGTTCGGATCCTGAAATGACAATGGGGTAAGTTGGCATTGTTAACAATCAACACTGTCAGCTTACTCCATGTTTCCTGATGCAGGCTTAGCCCAGTGGCATATCCGGATAGCTGGTTTTGTTTTCCATTCCCAGCAGGTTTTGCATCAACTGGCGTTGATGAGCCAAGAGTTCGCCGTTTTTCTGATTCAGCTGCTGGCACAGTTCGGTGTGCCGCTGCACTTTGTTCAGTAATTGCTTGCTGGCCTCGCGGATTTTTTCCGGCAAGGAGGACAACAAACGTTCGAAGCCTTGTTCCGTTGGCTGTAACTGCAATACGCTCATGGCCTGATAGCGCTCTGTTGCATTGCGCTGTAATTGCTCAAGCAGCATGGCGGCTTTTTGATTTAACTGCTCCAGTTCGCTGCTCTGGCGCATGCTCATTAACACATACTGTTTTTGCAGCATAGGGCTGAGCTGTTGCAGCAGATCAGCATCATGTTGCAGGCCGGCAATAATGTGCTTCAGAGCGGTCTGATTCATTTTTTATGAAAATCCAGCATAGATTGCACTAATACATCATCGTCCAGTTGCAATGAACCTTCGGACAATGCCAGTTTAATTTTGGCCACTTTGTCCAAATCCACTTCGCTTTGTTGCTGCAACTGCTCAAAAGCCTGTTGCACAGCTTGGGTGGTGCTGCTGATCGCGGCCTGGGCTTCAGGAGCCGCTGTCGCCGTGACACTGGTTTTGCTTTGGCTGGTCTGGTTGTGCTGATCAGTTTTAATCAGCGGCTGAACCTGACTGTAATGGTCAATTTTTACCATGATAGATACCTGGTTACCCGGATAATGATCCGAAATTCTGCTGCTATCTTTGTTAAGCGACAGCTTAGTAAAGAAACTTTAATGTGATTTAAAAATACTTTGTACCGTCGCTTCAGCCACTACATCGGCTTCCAACACAGTGCCAGAGCTTATATTCTGCACTTTAATACGCTGGCCTAACTGGCCATCCTCTAAAGCTATTCCTTTGGTACTGGCTTCAAAACCTTGTGTTTGCACCCGAATAAGCACATGGCTGCCTTTTTCCACCAGCAGTTTGTGTTCCAGCAAATGGCGACTAATCACTTGCCCGGCCTGGATCCGGCGTTTGGTTTGCATGCCGACTAAAGCTTCAGGTTTTAATTCGATACTGAGTTTGGACTGGGTCAATTCAGTCAGGCGGGTACCCAACATAGCTTCAGTTAAGAGTTCGTCTTTTTGAATAGCCTGATTCGCCACCACAACCGGCAGCCAGACCCGGACTTTTGCGGTTGCCCTGCTTTGCCAGCTGGTTTTGTCTTTGCAATTTAAACTGTAACTGACCCGCCCCCAGGGGGCTTTTTGGCTATTACTGCGACTGATGTCCAGTTTGCTACAGCGACCTTGTTTGTCTAATCCACTGGGTAAAATTAACTCCAATTCCTGCTTGATCTGGCCTTGCGCACCAAGCTGGCGGGCAAAATTTTGTACTTCGGCACTGATATGAGACCGGATCTGCTGTTCCAGCTGCGCATTGGCAAAAGCGGCCAGCGGAAAACACAACAGGAGGAAAATTAACCACTTCCGTAGCGGAAGCAAGGCTTCCGCTCTGGGGGCCAGATTTGCGATGATTTTAGTGTAAGTCATTAAATTGTATGGCCTTTTAATGATGGCATAAAGCTTGTACCTCCATCACCACTACTGCTGCATTCACAGAGCACTCAGATGGAATTTTTTAACAAAGCTTTAGGTGTACATCCGTTTTCACTGCAACTTCGCCTCGACAGAGCCGAGATTATCTCAGGCAATCTGGCCAATGTCGACACGCCGGGTTTTAAAGCAAGGGATCTGGATTATCAAAGCATTCTGCAAAATATTGAGTCGGATTTAACCAGCTCTTATGGCGCCAGCATGAATGCATCTGATGTGCGTGAAGAGCTGAAATACCGTATGCCTTTTCAGCCGTCAGCCGATGGCAATACAGCTGAGCTCAGCGTAGAGCAGGCCAATTTCGCTGCCAACAGTATGGATTTTCAAACCAGCCTGACCTTTCTGAATATGAAAATTAACGGCTTGCACAAAGCCATTAAGGGAGAATAAGCATGTCTTTTTCCGCTATTTATGACATAGGCGGCAGCGCGATGCGGGCTCAGGTGATGCGGCTGGACACAGTAGCTTCTAATTTAGCCAATGCAGACACTGCAGCCTCTAGTGAGGCTGAAGCCTATCGCGCCACCAAGCCGGTGTTTTCTGCTTTATACACTCAGGACTTTGATAACAAATCCATGTCCGCTCAGGTACAAACCCTGGGTGTGGTGAAATCAGACCGCACAGTTGAACAGCGTTTTGAACCCAATAACCCTATCGCCAATGCAGATGGCATGGTGTTTTATTCCAACGTGAATCCTGTAGCTGAAATGGCTGACATGATGTCTGCTTCCCGTGCTTTCCAGACCTCTGTGGAAGTGATGAACCGCGTCTCCAGCATGCAGCAAAGTTTGCTGAAGCTGGGCCAATAAGGAGTTGACCATGTCAGCTGTGGATAACAATTCACCTGTACGTAACACCACATCAACGGATCAAATTGCCAGCAATGGCAAAACCGATGCAGCTGGTTTATCCAGCATGTTTCTGGAACTGCTGGTGGCACAAATCAGCAACCAGAATCCGCTGAATCCTATGGATGGCACAGAGTATGTCAGCCAGTTGGCAGAATTTAGCAGCGTGGAAAGTTTAGAGAACCTCAATATTCAGTCCGGCCAGCAAATCAAATACATGCAAAGCATGCAGGCGATGGAAGCAACCAGCCTGGTCGGTCAGAAAGTGGATGTAAAAGCCGACACAGTGTCGCTTGAGCAGGCAGATAAGGTCGAAGGCGCTCTTAACCTCGGTGCCAAAGTCGACAGAGTTGTAGTGCGTTTATATGACAGTAAAGGCACTTTGGCGGATGAAATTACTCTGGAAAACCCTGCGATAGGCACAGTGCGTTTTGCTTTTCCTGAACAGAAAGCCGGTGCTTACAGCATACAGGCTGAAGTGCAGCTCAATACCACCAAACAACAAGTGCCTACCTACCTGACCAATGAAGTAGAACGGGTGTCTGTAGGCACAGGACCGGATGACATCATCCTGCAGGTCAACGGCTTAGGTAATCATTACCTTTTTGATATCAACCAGTTGTCTAAAACAACTCAGAGTTAAGGAACCGCATAATGTCGATGTTTAGTATTGGCCTGAGTGGCTTAAGTTCGACCCAAAAAGCACTGGAAGTGACATCAAATAATATCGCCAACGCAGGTACTGCAGGCTACAAAACTACCAGCACAGAGTTTTCTGCTTTATACAGTGGTGGCCAGCGCAGTGGTGTCAATGTGTCTGCAACCAGCGAAAACTTTGAAAAAGCAGGCAATCTGGTGGGTACGGGCCAAAGCCTGGATTTAGCCATCACTGGCAAAGGCTTTTTTATCATCTCTGAAAATGGTCGTCTGGCGTACACCCAGGCCGGTCAGTTTAAAATGGATGGCAGTGACCGCAGCATTGTCACCAACAATGGCGATAAATTGCAGGGTTATGGCATTGATGAACAAGGTAATTTAGTCCCAGGTTTGTTAACTGACCTGAAAATTGAAGCGGCTAATATTCCGGCTAAAGCTTCGACCAATATTAACTTCTCACTCAATCTGAATTCCGGCAGTGATGTAATCCCATTGCCTACGCAAGTGATTGTTCCACCAGCAACAGCCATAGTCCCTTTTGACCCTAAAGATGGCACTGCTTTTAGCTACTCTCAGTCCAGCGAAGTTTTTGACTCTTTAGGCAACAGTCATACCTTAACCCAGTATTTTAACCATGCCGGTGCAAATCAGTGGGATGTGACCTACTACATGGATGGGAAACCATTGGACGCTACGGCTTTTGGTCTTGCTGCCGGTACCAATGAAATTGTAGCCAAAGACAGCGAAGGTAATCTGGATACAGCCTATGTCGCCCGGATGACCTTTGATGGCAAAGGACAGTTAATGCCTTTGGACGGATCGACTCCTCCTTTAGATAACAACGTGACCGATCCTGCTAGTAAACGTGAACTGAACTTTGCATTCACACCAGGCAACGGCGCAGAGGCGATGAATATCAAACTGGACCTGGTAAAAAGTACCCAGTTTGGTTCTGCTTTTGGTTTGTATGAAAACAAAGCAGACGGTTATACCTCAGGTGAATTCAGTGGTGTCGCTGTGGCTGAAGATGGTGGCGTTTACGCTACTTTCTCTAACGGTGAAGTGAAACTACAAGGCCAGATTGCTTTGGCTAACTTTGCCAATCCACAAGGTTTGGAAACCGCCAATAACACCACCTGGTATGCCAGCCAAAAATCTGGCGAGGCCTTAATAGGTGTGCCATCTGAAGGCAGTTTTGGTGCCATTTTAGCAGGCTCTTATATGGGCTCAAACGTCGATATCAGCAAGCAGCTGGTTGATTTGATGTCGTTCCAGCAAAGTTATCAAGCCAACGCCAAAACTATCAGTACTGCAGATGAAATGATGCAAGTGCTGTTTAACGCTGTGTAAGAACTGACTTTTAAGGATTAGCTTATGGAACGTTTGATCCACACCGCAGTATCTGGAGCTGAGCTTGCTCAAACCGCCCTTCGTATCACGGCGAACAACCTGGCGAACGTCAATACCGTTGGTTTTAAAGCCGACATGGAGCAAGCCAAATCGCTGCAAATCACAGGCGAAGGTTACCGCACCCGTTTTCAGGCGCAGTTAATGCCTGTAGCTACCGATCTGCAAGCTGGCGCCATGATGGAGACCGGCCGCGATCTGGATGTAGCGGTCAGCGATAAAGGTTTTATTGCAGTGCAGGACGCCAATGGTGATGAAGCTTATACCCGCTCTGGTGAGTTGCAGGTGGGCGCCAATGGTGAGCTGACTGTTAATGGTTTTGCTGTGATGGGTGGCGCTGCCGCTATTCAATTGCCAGAGTTTGGCGACATTGATATCAGCGCTGACGGTACCTTAAACCTGTTGCCTGTAGGCGGTGGTGTGATTGAACAACAAGAACGCATCAAGCTGGTGGACTCCGACAACACAGTGATGGTGAAAGGTGCTGATGGCTTATTCCGCGCTCTCGATGGGGAACCTTTGGATCAGGCGGAAAACATCAGCTTGCGTTCGGGCGTACTGGAAGGTTCCAACGTCAATGCCGTCGAAGAGATGGTCAATACCATGAATATCAGCCGTCAGTTTGAGCTGAATATCAAAATGATGAAAACAGCAGATGAGCTGGCCGTATCCGGCAACAAACTGATTAGCGGTTAACAGGACAATTATCATGAATTCAGCTTTATGGGTCAGTAAAACAGGTTTAGCAGCGCAGGATATGCGCATGACCACCATTTCCAACAATCTGGCCAACGTCAATACAGTCGGTTTTAAAAAAGACCGGGTAGTGTTCGAAGACCTGTTTTATCAGGTGCAACGCCAGCCAGGTACTCAAGCAGATGAATTGAACCAGGTGCCGTCCGGTATTCAGGTGGGTACTGGTGTGCGCGTCAATGGCACTCAGAAAATCTTTACCGATGGCAGTGCTGAGACTACAGGCAACCAAATGGATGTAGCCATTGATGGTCAGGGCTTTTTTCAGATTGAAAACACAGATGGCGAATTGCTGTATTCCCGCAACGGCCAGTTTCATCTGAACTCAGATGGTTTAATTACCAATGGTAATGGTTTGCCACTAGCGCAAAACATAGTGATCCCACCTGATGCGACCAAGGTCACTATAGGTACAGACGGCACTATCACGGCAAAAGTTGCGGGTCAGGACGAGTTAGTGGATCTGGGGCAGATTTTAACGGCCAACTTTGTTAATCCGGCAGGCCTGGAAGTGCTGGGCGGTAATTTGTATCGCGCCACTGCCGCTTCAGGTGAAGCGGTTGAAGGTATACCAGGTGAAGAAGCTCTGGGTAAGTTGCAGCAATACACGCTGGAAGGTTCTAACGTCAGCGTCGTAGATGAAATGGTCAATATGATTGCAGTACAGCGGGCTTATGAAATGAACGCCAAAGTGGTGACTGCGGCTGACGATATGCTGAACTTCATCAGCCAAAGCATGTAAGGAATTGACTATGCTACGTTTTCTCCTGGTGTTTGTGTTGTTCAGCCTGACGGCCTGCAGCTCTAAACCTGACAGTCCTCTGGCGGATGATGCCGATTGGGAACGTGGCGCTGCAAATCCTATGGTCAGCCAGCAGGCAGAACCTGCCAGTGAAGGCAGCTTGTATGCTGACTCTTATATGTTCACTTTATTTGAAGACAAAAGAGCCTACAGAGTAGGTGACATTCTGACGGTGGAGCTGAACGAGCGGACTCAGTCCAGTAAAAGTGCCGATAGCGCTATTGATCGCAGCACTGATATTAATATGGGTGTGCCTTTACTTGGTAATGCCAACGTATCGGATTTAGCCATGCAACTGCGTAATGGTCAGAATTACGAAGGCGAAAGCAGTGCCAGTCAGCAGAATTTTTTGCGTGGCGCTATCACTGTACGGGTCACCGAAGTATTACCAAACGGCTCTTTAACCATTCGTGGCGAGAAGTGGATCAAACTGAATCAGGGTGATGAGTATATTCGTCTGCAAGGCATAGTCAGGCCAGATGATATTGACGTCACCAACCGTATTTCTTCACAGCGTATTGCTGATGCGCGTATTACCTATGCCGGTAAAGGCAGTATGGCCGATGCGGCTGAACCTGGCTGGATCACCAAGCTGTTTTCTTCTTACCTGAATTTATTTTAACGGGTGACTTTATGCGTTTGTTTTGTTTGATCCTCCCTGTAATTTTGGTGCTGCTGAGTCAACAGACTCAGGCAGCCACACGCCCATTATTGGATATTGTTGATATTCAGGGCGTGCGGGACAACCAACTGGTCGGTTACGGTCTAGTGGTAGGTTTACCCGGCTCTGGTGACAAAGCCCAGATCAAATTTGCGGCTCAGTCGCTGAACAATATGTTGAAGCAATTTGGTGTGCAGCTGGATGAAGCTTCTTTACCTAAATCTAAAAACGTCGCTGCTGTGGCAGTGCAGGCCACCTTGCCACCTATGGCTAGCCCGGGCCAGGCCATAGATGTGACTATTATGTCTTTGGGCGATGCCAAGAGTTTGCATGGCGGCAGTTTGATGTTAACGCCTTTACGGGGTGTGGATGGCAAAGTTTATGCGCTGGCGCAAGGTAACTTAGTAGTGGGTGGCATTAAAGCTGAAGGCTTAAACGGCTCTTCGGTGACAGTCAACGTTCCTACAGCCGGCATTATTCCTGGCGGTGCTATTATTGAGCGCAGTATCGAAAACCTGCAGCAGGACGGCGACTTAGTGCTGAACCTGAAAAAACCAAATTACAAAACAGCCCGCAACGTGGTGACTGCAGTTAACGAGATGTTTGGTCCTAAAGTAGCGCGGGCAGAAAACTGGTCAAAATTAGTGATCAGCGCCCCACGGGATGCCGACAACCGCACCACTTTTATGGCGATGTTGCAGGACTTAACAGTAGAAGAAGGTTCGCAGCGGCCACGTGTGGTGTTCAATAGCAGAACAGGTACTGTGGTGATTAGCGACGAAGTACGGGTGAAACGTGCGGCAGTCAGTCATGGCAGTTTAACTATCACCATCAGTGAGCAGGAAGGGGCAAGTCAGCCTTTGCCATTTAGTCAGGGCGAAACCCTGCCGTTGCAAAATAGCAGTGTTGATGTCACTCAACAAAACGCCAATATGATGGTGTGGCCTGAAGGCACCTCGCTCGACACTATAGTTCAGGCAGTGAACAGCCTTGGAGCAACTCCCACAGAGCTGATGTCTATTTTATTAGCGCTGGATAAAGCCGGTGCTCTGGATGCAGATGTGGTGGTGATCTGATGATGAAAATAGATGCGATGAGCCAGAACCTGGCCTTTGACCCCCAATTTAGCCAACAGATCAGTAAAAACCAGTCGGAGAGCGAGTCTTTGCAGCAGGTAGCAGAACAGTTTGAGACCTTATTTTTGCAAATGGTGCTGAAAAATATGCGTTCTGCCAGCGATGCGCTGACCGGCGATGAAGGCATGTTCAGCAGCGATCAGCAAGTGATGTTCCGTGATATGTACGACAGTCAGATGGCTCAGTCTATGGCCAGCAACAGCAAAACCGGTTTGGCTGAGCACATAGTGCAGCAATTTTCGCCTGCAACGGAAAATTCTGAAAATAAATTTAAGCCAGAGGCCAAAGCTGTCGCTGAGTCTATGTATCAGGATTATGGTGCCGCGGCTTTAACTCAACCGCTCCAGGTACCAGTACGTCAGAGTGAGCCTACTGAATGAGTATGTTATCGAATGGAGTCTCAGGACTTAACGCCGCCAATGCCGGATTACATGCCGTCAGCCAGAACGTATCAAACGCTGCGGTAAAAGGTTATAGCCGCCAGACTGTGGTACTGCAAACCAATGATGGTCAGCTGAACGGAGTGAAAGTCACCAAGTTTGAACGAGTGGTGGATAACTTTCTGAATGCTGATATCTGGCGGACTCAGTCCGACTTAAATTATTACGAAAGTTATCAGGATTATCTGGGTTATCTGGAAGAAGTATTAGGTACTGATTCATTAAACCTGAATGATGCTGTGGCTGATTTGAACGCAGCTTTTAACGCCGCTTTATCTGCACCTGAATCACCGGCTTATCGTCAGCAGGTGATTTCTTCTGCTAATGCGATGGTGCAGGATCTGCAGCAACTGGACGGTGCTTTAACAGGTCAGGTGCGTAAACTTGAATTCGAACTGGACGCTGTGACTGAAAACGTCAATTCAGTGCTGCAGGAATTGGCGGATTTAAATCAGAGTATCAGCAAAGAAGTGGCTTTGGGTCGGGATGCGTCCACTTTGTTGGATACACGCGAACAGGCGATTAACAGATTATCTGCTTATATGCAGGTTGAAGTCATGCAGGAAGATAATGGCAGCATGACTATTTCCGCATTAAATGGTGCACCGCTGGTGATGTCTGGCAAGGCAGCTGTTTTGTCTGTGGCTGGCACTGAAGTGACCTCAACTTTTAATACTCAGCAGTTTTCGATTTCAGGGTCGGCCGGGGGTAGTTTGGGTGGCTTGTTGCGGGTTAAATCTGAAGTACTGGACCCGGCCCGCACTGAATTAAATAACTTAGTCACCAATATTGCCACTCGGGTCAATGATGCGCTGGCAGAAGGTTTTGATTTAAATGGCAACGTGGGTCAGCCGTTATTCACTTTTAATCCGGCTGATCCATTAGGTTCTATTTTGCTGAATCCGGATTTGACGCAGGACGAGCTTGCTTTCCGTGGCCGGGTTGATGATGGCATGGGGGGCTGGATCCCGGCTGGTGGTAAAGGTGATAACAGCAATCTGGTGAATGTCATCGACTCGATGAAAGGTGTAGCTACAGGTTATGACGGCCTGATCGGTAAGCTGGCTATTCAGAGTAAACAGGTGCAGGCCAGTGTCAAAACCTCACAAGTACTGAATGATAAAGCAGTGGCCTCTCGTGAAAGTATCAGTGGTGTTAATCGTGATGAAGAAGCGGCCAATTTACTGTATTACCAGCAGTTGTATGACGCCAATGCCAAGGTTATTAGTACAGCCGGGCAAATGTTTGACACCCTGATGATGATGTTCTGAGGATAATAAAATGCGTATAAGCAGCAGCCAGTACCATGACACAGCGATACGGAACATTCAGACCAGCAGTCAGAAATACAGCCAGCTGTCGGTGCAGATGGCAACCAATCAGCGTATCACCAAACCTTCGGACGACCCGCTGGGCAGCGTATTGGTGTTACGGCTGGATTCTGAGCTGACCTCGCTGGAGCAATACGGTAAAAATATGGAACTGGTGACTTATACCTTAAGTCAGCAGGAAACTCAGTTAAGCAGCATTAATAACTTACTGTTGTCCGTTCAGTCTTTAGTCACAGCCGCAGCAGATGCGTCTTATGGTGAAGACGAGCTTAAAGCCATGGCCAACGAACTGGCGGTTTTAATGCCGGGTATCGCAGATTTATTAAATGCCAAAGACGGCGATGGCAACTATCTTTTTGCGGGTAGTGAAATTGATCAGCAGCCTTTTGTGAAAGATGCCACTGGCCAATACATTTATCAGGGCGATGCCTTGGTGCGTAAAGTTGCGGTGTCATCCAATACCCTGGTTGATGCCAACATAGTCGGCAGCGATTTAGCACCAGGTGCGACTTTCCTGAATGATTTACAGGATTATGTGGCTTTGATGCAGACTCCTCCTACTGGTGGCGCTGGAAATGAGTCGCGGGCTATGCTGGACAAGCTGAGCACTGTACTGGGCGATACCACAGCTGCTATCACTAAAATAGGTGGCATTGTCAGTTCACTCGAGTCGCTGGAATTTACCAATACCGACATCGCTTTGTTTACTGAAAACCTGCGGGATGACTTAACAGCTGTGCATTACCCTTCCGCTTATATTGAGATGAACAATGCGTTGGCGTCTTATGAATCTACCTTAAAAGTGTACAGTTCAGTGTCACAGCTGAGCTTGTTTAATAAAATTTAAGTTGGAATTTGAACCATGCTAATCGATAGCCTGAAACAACTGACCAGTAGCACTGCATCGCTGAATTCAGCGAGCAAAGCTGCTAAAAGTCAGGCTGTCGAATCAGAACCGACAAAAGCTGGTACCAGTCGCAATGGATCCTTGCAACAACAGCTGGAGACCCTAAGCCGCTGGAGTGTCAGCGCTGATGTGTCACGCCAGTTAGCAAAAAATCAGCAGGCCGAACAACAAATCCGCCAGTTGTATCAGCAGCTTGAGCAACTTAAAAAGCAACTGGAGCTGCCGCAATCTGCTGGGCAGAAACAGCAAATCAGCCAGCAATTGCAGCAGCTGGAAACCCAGTTAAAGCATAAAAATACTGCTCTGACCCCAGCTTTACAGTTAAGCAGTCAGCCCGCTGGTCCAAGCCAATGGCAACTGAACAGTAAAATTGATTTATTAAGCCCACGTAAGCAACCTGAGTTAGTGACTATTGGCTTGTCCGATGGGAAAAAAATTCAATTGAGTTTCCCGGCAGGGCAGTCGGCCGATGCGGCTCTTACGATGATGCAACAAGAGTTCGCCAAACATCAGATTGATGTAAAACAGCAAGGTGCTGCACTGGTTTTTAGCGCCGCAGCAGGTCAGAGTCATGTATTGAGTCAACCCTGGCAAATGCACGGCGAAGGTATCCGTATAGCTGCCGGCAATCCGGTGCAGTTGCGGTTACAAAAGCCTGAAGGGCAGCTGAGTGTACTGGCACAACAAGCGCAGCAGATGGAAAATCAGCAGGCCTATCAGGCAGAACTGAATCAGGTGCAGCAAAAGCTGCAGCAAATGATACGGCAAGTGCAGTCTGAACGTCAGGTGCTGGTGGCCAAATTGAACGCATTGCGTATGGCAGACAGTCAGCAAAGTGAGCAGCAGGTTTCTGCTGTGAGTCAGGAGCTGAAAGTACAAATGCAGCAAGGTGCAGCTTCGTCTTTATCTGCCATTATGGCGCAAGGTAATGTGACCCGTAGTTTAGTTGAATTCGCATTATCTGATTGATATCAAGAGTCTTTCCTGTAGTTTGGCGCTGCACTGGTGACGGTTCAGCGCCGTTTTTTTCTGAGCCGTTTGAAAATTATTTTAAAAAAATTTCAGTTCCTGCTTTGAGGCGTCGCTTTATAGTTTTGAGCAACATGCATAGGAGCAAACTCAAATGGCTTTATCAATTCAATCAAACGCAGCTGCAACCACAATCCGTAACCAGTTAAACCGTACTAACGATGGTTTGTCTGTAGCTTTAGAACGTTTAGGTACAGGTTTCCGTATCAACTCAGCAAAAGACGATGCTGCTGGTTTACAAATTGCCAGCCGTCTGAGTGCACAGTTAGTGGGGCAGGAAACTGCCATTAGCAACGCCAACAACGCCAACTCTATGCTGCAAACAGCTGAAGGCGCTTTTGATGAGATGACCAACATTGTCTTTCGTATGAAAGAATTGGCGACTCAGGGCGCCAACGGTACTAACTCTGCAACTGAATACACTGCATTAGGTGGTGAATACACTGCTCTGGCTGCTGAATTAACTAACATTCTGGGCAACACCTCTTTCGGTTCAGGTACTAACCTGTTAGGTGCTGGTGGCAAGTTCTCTGCTGCTGTTACGTTCCAGATCGGCGCATCAACTGCAGAAACTTTAGCTGTAGACATTACTGCAGAACTGACTGCTTTAACTACTGCTGTTGGTACTCCAGGCGCTTTAACTGACCAGGCAACTTCTTCTGCTGCTATCACTACATTAGATGGTTTACTGACTAACGTTGGTGCTGCCCGTTCTAAGCTGGGTGCCAGCATGAACCGTCTGGATCACACCATCAACAACTTGTCTAACATGACTGAAAACACTGGCACTGCCCGTGACCAGCTGATGGATGCTGATTTCGCAAAAGAAACTTCTAACATGACTAAACAGCAACTGTTACTGAACTCAGGTATTTCTGTACTGAGCACAGCCAACAGTACCACTCAGATGGTAAGCCAGCTGTTACGTTAATCGAGCCCGGAGCTAAGGATAGCTCTAACCGCGCCCCACTCAGTTTCGGCTTAGTGGGGTTTTTCCCGAATTGAATTTAGCAGGAAAGCGTTATGGCATTCTCCAGTATAGATCCCGCCTATCTGGCTCAGCAGTACACTCAAATTGAGCGCTCTGGCAAAGATAACGTGTTAAAAGCGCAGCAGAACCGGTTCTCCACTTTGCTTTCTTCTTACAAAAAGCTGGAAACATCGCTGAGCAGTATGCAGGACCTGCTAAAAAGCTTTACCAAAGACAAAGAATTATTATCCAACACGGCCACAACTAATCTGGATTCAGTGTTAGGTGTGTCAGTGGGCGGTGATGCTGTTGCAGGCGATTATGAAATTTTTGTGCAGCAGATAGCCCAAAGTCATCAGATGTCGATGGCCTTTAACAGCACTGATACGTTACCAGCTAACGGCCAGTTTCAATTGACAGTGGCAGGCGAGTCTTTTTCCGTCGATTTATCCAGCTTAAATCCCGGCTCCGGCTTAACTGACCTTGCAAATGCGATTAACAAATCAGAAGACAACAGCGGTGTGCAAGCCACTGTAGTGCGCAGTGGCGCTCAGTCTTATCTGGTATTGACCAGCAAAGAATCAGGTGCGGCCAATGCCATCAGCATGAATTTTGTGCCTGGTGCTGATACCTCCGGCGCTGATATCGGTGCTGCCGTTGCTGGTGCTACCCAGCTAAAAGCAGCACAGGATGCGATAGTAAAAGTGGGCGCTCAAAATGCTATTACTGTGACTTCGGCCAGCAATAAACTGGAAGATGTGATAGCAGGCGTCACTATTGATCTGAAAAAAGCTCAGTTGGGCACCGATCAGCCGGTACAAATTAAAGTGGAACAAGATCCAAAAGCCGTGGAAGAAAAACTGAAAAAGTTTGTCGACGGTTACAATGCTCTGGTCAAACAAATCAGTTCAGACTCCAGTTTAAACTCAGACACTATGGCGCGTAGCATCAGCAGCCAGATGCGTCAGTCTTTTCAAAAACTTTATGAAGGCAGCACTTTAAGTAGCGTTGGCATTGAGTTTGACCGGAATGGCGTTTTATCAGTCGATAGTAAAAAGCTGGAAAAAGCCTTGTCGGAGAGCCCAACCAAAGTTGAAGATATGTTGGTAGGTAATTCAGGGTTATTCAGCGGTTTACAAGCCTCGTTAGAGCCTTTTACTAAGCGATCAGGCCTGATGAAAGATAAACAACAAACTTTACAAGCCAGTCTGGATATGGTGACTGAAAAACAAAAGCGGCATGATTATTCCATGGATCAGGTGTACAAACGCTATTTGTCTCAGTTCACTCAAATGCAGGTGACTATGGCGCAGCTGGAAAGCTCAATGTCGCAGTTTTAAGAGGTTAGCTTATGTTAGATTTTGCTCAGGGCTATCAGGCCTACCAGAATACCAGCGTTAATGTAAAAGCCTCAGGGGCTGATATACATAGTCTGGTACTGATGTTATTTGATGGCTTTTTGGATGAGCTGGCCCGGGTTGAAGGTCATATTCAGGCCAAAAGATTTGATAAAAAAGCCGCTGGTGTAGAGAAGTTATTAAAAATCCTCGGTGGTCTGGATGCCTCATTGGATCAGGATAAAGGCGGCGAAGTGGCAGCCAATATGCACAATTTATATCAGCACTGTGGCCACAGTATTTTGCGCGCCAGTATGAAAAACAATGTCGCTGAGCTTGAGCATGTACGGGAAGTCATGACCAATCTGCAAGAAGGCTGGCAAGGTTTACTGAATAAGGCTTAATCACATTGGGGTCAGAGTAAAATTAGTTGCCAGACAATTAATTTTATTCTGACCCCAATTTTGTTTTTAAAGAGGAACTATTTTTTAATCCGGTTCCGCCCTGCGGAAGTTTTACTTCCTCCCTCTTGATTGAATTCTTATTAATTCCTTATAAATCATATAGATATTTTGTGGCGTGCTTTTTGCTGAATCAGTTGGTGATTCGTAAATTGGTGAACCTGATGTCTGTGTATGTAGCGAAGTCCAACCCTGCCCTGATGCAGATCCAACAACTGTTGTTGCAGATGCAACAAGCTATGGTTGCGGGTAAGTGGCTGCAGGTACAGGACTGCGATCGTCAAATCAGCACTTTGGTGCAACAGATCAAACAAGGTGCGGAACATCACGAGTTAAAAGTTGAATTACAGCTGGTTAAACAACGTTATCAGGCTCTGCTGCAACTGGCTAAACGTCAGCAGCAGATGTTAGAGCAAAAGATGCAACGTTTTCAGGACAATAAAACTGCTGTGGTGGCTTACCAACTGACGACTGAAGCACTGATGGAGATGAAAAGCTGATGACAATGCCGGTATTTGCTTTGTTAACTCCGGTTGTATTGCCTCAGGGCGGCATCGGAGGCCAGTCTGCGCTGACGGATTATTCTGAAGGTCAGCAGCAGTCTTATTCAGAGGATTTAGCAGCTTTGTTGGCAGGTATGGAAACCGCACTGAGTCAGTTGGATAACGACATGCAGCAGTTATCTGATGGTATGGCAGCAGAGCTGATTGATCAGGGGCAAGTGCAAAGCCTGAGCCAAAGTCTGAACCAAAGCCTGAACGAAAGCTCAGTACAAACTATGGCCTCGCTCTCTTTATTGGTTGGATCTGAGTCTGTGTTTACCAAGCTGCCAGCCTTGCCTTTGCACAGTGACGAGTTGATAAGTGCACAAACAGAATCATCAGCAGAATGGCTTCCGCTTTCTTTATCGGCTTTATCTTCATCTGCTGGTGCTGTTTCCGGCCAGAGCCCTTTACCAGCGGCCGGACTTCTCCAACCACAGCAGTCTTCGGCTCTTTCTGTACCTTTGATAGTGTCGCAACAGGCGGCCTCTGATGCTGCAGTTCAGGCCGCATTACCACAGGCTCTGACCGAATCACAGGATCTTTGGTCTGCACTGAAGCCATCACAACAGAACACCCAACATACAGCAGTCAGTGCCGGGGTATTTAATCTCAGCCAAAACAGCCTGTTGAATACAAACCACAATAAAACCTCTGCTTTGTATCAGGCCACGGCAATGACGGAGATGCTAGCCCCAACTGGTGCTGTCGCTTCAGCTCCTGGCGCGGCAGTGTCTGCTTTGCCTGTCTGGCAAGCCGACCCATTACCGGCGCAAAGCCAGCATTGGGGGCAGCGTTTGGTGCAGATGCTGTCTGACAAAGTGGATCTGCAGCTGGGTTTAAACGTTAACAAGGCCATGATCCGGCTCGACCCACCTTCTTTGGGCAGCATTGAGTTGTCAGTGCAGTTGGATGGTGACCGCCTGACGGTACAGATGCACAGCAGCAATGCGCAGTTGCGTGAGGCTATGGGACAGGGGCTTGAGCAACTAAGAGCCAGTTTGCAGCAAAAACTAGGTGCAGATGTGCAGATTGAACTGCGCATGGGTTCAGAGAGTTCATCGCAGCAACAGCAGCAAAAATTTGGGCAACAACATGCACAGCAGACCGATTCAAATTTCCATTCAGAAGCTGAAATGACAGCAACTGAATCAAGCCAAAGCAACAGACTGAATTTAGTAAATCAACTGGTATAAAACGGACAAAAGGAAAAAGAGCCAATGAATAAGATGGTGGTGTTACTTGGAGTTTTATTGGTTGGGGCTTTGGGCACCGCGGGCTTTTATTGGTGGCAAGCGGATCAGAACAAAACTGCTGTGCAGGAAATCAGTGTAAAACCGCTATTTTTCCCGATGGAAAAGTTCGTGATGAGCGTTAACAGTGACCCAAATTCGCGGTATTTGGTGCTTGAGCTGACGTTAGTGACTCATAAACCAGACACAGTCGCCGCATTAAAAGAAGCGACGCCTTTATTACGCAACGCTATGGTGGAGCATTTTGCCAAAAGCAGTCACCTGGAAGTGAAGCTGGCGATGCAACAAATTGAAGAAGTGCAAAAGCTGTTGCTTGGCCGTTTTAACCAGACTCTTGCAGACAACAAGTTCGAAGATCAGCTGGATAACGTGCTGATCACTAACATTTTTATTCAGTAGGTATCACCATGCTGGCAGAAAATCTCTGGTCAGATACTGAAACATCGCATTCATCCTCTGCGGCTGTCAGCAATGAAAACAGCCTGCTGAGCCACTACAGCTTTCTGGTGAAAAGAGCTGCCGGCCATCTGCGCTCGTTATTGGGTTCAGTGGTGGATTCAGACGATTTACAACAAATAGGTTTGCTTGGGTTGTTGTCGGCTTTGCGACGTTATGGCAGAGCGCCGGACGAGTTTTTTGAGGCCTACGCCTTTAAACGTATTCGTGGCGCCATGCTCGATGAGTTTCGCCGTGCCGATTGGCGGCCGCGCCAACTGCGTCAGCAAGCACACCAGTTTAGGGATGCAGGCCGGGAGTTAACCAAAACTTTAGGCAGGGTGCCGAGCCATGATGAATTAGGTAAACATCTGAATATTGATGCAGCTCAGTTATCTGAGTTGATGTACCTGACTCAGGCCGAGTCGATGGAAAGTCTGGATCAGTTATTAGAGCAGCAACAACACGAACAGTTAGGTGAAACCAGTCTGTCGGGTCTTGAGCTGAAACTATCGTTAAAAAAAGTCATGGCGTCGTTGCCGGAGCGCTGCAGATTGCTGCTGCATCTGTATTACAGCCATGAGCTGAATATGAAGGAAATTGCGCTGGTGCTGGAGCTGACTGAATCCAGAGTCTGCCAGTTACATAAGCATGCTATTGATTTACTGAATAAAAAACTGGCTCAGTGGTAAAAGGACGGAACAAATACAATGCAAAGACTAATAGGTTTTCTGGTTGTGCTGGCTGCTGTAGTAGGTGGCTTTATGATGGCTGGTGGTAATGTCGCTATGCTGTGGCAACCTGCTGAGTTTGTTATTATTTTAGGTGCTGGTGTTGGCGCGTTGATCATAGGTAACAGCAGTTACGTGCTGAAAGAAATGCTGGGCCAGATCAAGGCGCAGTTTGTAAAACAGCAGGATCAAAGTCAGCTGTACAAAGAATTGCTGATGCTGATGTACCAGTTGCTGGAGACCATTCGTAGCAAAGGTTTTCGGGAACTGGAAGATCATGTCGAAAACCCGCAAACCAGCTCTATTTTTATTTCTTACCCTGCAGTGCTGGAAAACCCTGAATTGCTGGTCTTTGTTTGCGATAACGTACGTTTACTCAGTATGGGCAAAATCAGCGCTTATGATTTAGACGCTCTGCTGGAGCAGGAAATTCAGACGATAGAGCAGCAAAAGCTGAAACCCTCTACTGCTTTGCACGGTATAGCCGAAGCCATGCCTGGTTTTGGTATTTTGGCCGCAGTGGGCGGCATTATTATCACCATGCAGCATCTGGACGGCCCTTTAAGTGAAATTGGTTACCACGTGGCCGCCGCTCTGGTCGGTACTTTTATCGGTATTTTTGCCTGTTATTGCCTGTTTGAACCTTTAAGTTCGGCGATGGAAGCCTACGTTAAAAAACAAATAGGCGTTTTTGAATGTGTGCGTGCTGTGCTGGTAGCTCATGCCAAAGGTCATGTGGCTGTGGTTGCCACAGATTCTGGCAGAAAGCTTATCACTGAAGATTTGAAACCGTCTTTCACAGAAATGGAAGACTGGATCAATAACAAGGCGGCCTGATGAACGATTCAGTTCCTGTAATCATCAGGCGCGTCAGCCGCGCCAAAGCAAGTCGTAAAAGCAACGGCGCCTGGAAAGTCGCTTTTGCTGACTTTACGCTGGCGATGATGGCGTTTTTTATGGTGTTGTGGATTTTAGAAGTCTCTACAGTCAAAGAGCGCACGAAAGTGGCGTCTTATATGCGCACTCAGTCGATTTTAGGCGGCAATAGCCATCCTTTTGATGCGATGAACAGCCCATATCCGGTGGATTTAGGCGGCACACCTTCGCCTATCGAGATGGCTGTTTCTGTGCATGAACCTCAGCAAAGTTTTGTCGCTGGTATGTCGGCACATTTACAAATACCTGAAGGTAAAAAAGAACCTTCAGCTGGGGTGGGCGAAAAACTCAATTCACTGATCAGTGGCCAATACGACTCGCCACCGGATCTAAGCTTGTTGGCTCAGGCCTTTCAGAATTTTGCAGAGGTAAATCAAGCCGAAGCCAATCTGGTGATTGAAGCTATGCCGGCAGGCTTGCGCGTTATTATCCGCGACAGTGAAAACCGCCAGATGTTTCAGCGTGGTCAGGTGGAAATGACGCCGTATTTTGAAGACTTGTTATTAAAGCTGGCGCCGGTGTTTTCGCGTATCCACAACAGGCTATTAATTTCGGGTCATACCGATGGTACCGCCTTTAATAGCAGCCAATACAGTAACTGGGAATTATCCGGTGACAGGGCCTTACAAGCGCGGCAGGTATTAGCAGCTGGTGGTATGCCAGTGCAGCGTGTGGCTCAGGTCAGTGCTTTTGCAGAAACTATGTTGCTTAACAGAGCCCAGCCAGGTGCCAGTGAAAACCGCCGTATCGAGATTCTGATCCTAACGAGCAAAGCTGAGCAGCAGTTAAAAGACATGTTCTCCAGCGACAACAAACAAAACGAGCTGAATAAGGCCTCTGATGCTGCACGTCAGAATCAGCCTGTGTTACGCAGCAGTTATCAGGATTGATATGCCGTATTTACGCCAACAACCAGGCCGCAATTATTATCGTTGGTATTTTTATGACCCACAGCAGTCTCTGCAAACCCAGACCAAGGGCATAGCCGTGAAATTAAAAGGTCTGGGCTGGTTTGGCAGCGACATTGGCAGCGCCGTAGTGAAAGACATGAGCATGGGCGGCGCCGGAGTGCTGGCTCCACTGAAAGACAATGTGCCGGATCAGTTTTGGGTGTTGTATGACAAACAGACCAGAGTCAAAGCCAAAGTCTGTTATCGCAAAACCATTAACGACAAGCTGGAGTTTTTAGGTCTGGAGTGGCAAGGCAAAGACAATTCAGTGCGGCTGAAGTTATTACGCAAACTCAGACGACGGGCTTTTGTATTGAAGCAGGATAACTTTCGACTGGTTGAAGTCAACCAGCAGCAGAATTTAGGGTAGCGGATGATTCTTACAGATACACAACAGAAGTTGTTAAGCGGGGATTTGGCAATGGCCGCGACGCCCTATGCCTTAACCCGACAGCAACGTAGTTTTGAAGCGGCCAGCCAAAGGTGCAAAAGCCGTCTGGCTGATTTGAGTAAAGCTTTGCAGGCCGAATTGGGTCGGATGCTAACCGATGTGGTTTTTGATCTGGACCTCAATTTATGCAGTGGTGTGGGTTTGGATAACTGGTTGTCAGAGCCAGGTATTTTATTGCTGGACGCTGCATTACCTCTGGATAAAGACCGGCTTTGTTATATGTCGATTGACCATCAGGCCGTGCATAACATGGCCGATTTATGTCTGGGTGGACAACTGACCGACAAAACACAAATTCAGGAAAAAGTGGAATTCAGCAGCTCTGAAAACCGCATTTGTTGTCGTTTATTACAAAAGCAGGCACAGGCCCTGATGCAACTGCTGTTTAACCAGCATTTACCGCTGACAGCGCATTTGTATAAGCAAAAGCTGCAGTTGGATGCTTTTAGTTATTTGCCGCTGAAAGTGCGTTTGATTCTGGAGAAAGAAGCCGTTAGCTGGTTCTTATGGCTGCCGATTGAGCTGTTATTGCAGGAAAGCGATGAACTATTCAGCGCAGTTGATCCTCTGGGTGGCCCTTTGTCTTTGGACTGGCAGCAGGTTCCGGTGCGCTGCACTGTCGAAATGGCGCGTAAGCAAGTCACGGTCAAGCAGTTGCAAGACTGGTTACAGGGAGAACTATTGGCCATTGAGCTCTTTAGTTCTATGCGATTTCAATTGGGTAAACAGGTGCTGTTTCACGGCACTGTGGCCGAAGAGGGCCAGGTTTTAATGTTCCAAGTGACTCAAAAACAGGAGAAATGATGATGAGCGAAGTGCAAAGCAATACAGACAGCATGATGGATGACATCACTATGTTGGATATGGGCGAGTTATTTGGTGAAGACAAAACCGATAAACCGCTTGGCGCTATGGGTATGGATATGTTCCGTGATGTACCTCTGACTGTGACTTTAGAAGTGTCCAGCACAGAAGTCACATTAGGTGAGCTAAGTGGCGCTGAAGCCGGTGATGTATTGCCATTGGATAAGCCTATTGGCGAACCTTTGGATGTAAAAGTGAACGGCGTATTATTTGCGAAAGCCGAAGTGGTGATGGTGAATGGTAAATACGGCCTGAAGTTTGTGTCCACTCAAAATAGCCCAACCCGTCATGCCTAAGGTCTTACTGGTTCTCGCCGCACTGCTGTTGCCACTGGGGTTATCAGCTCAGGATCTGACGTTGTTGTCTGTTACCGACAGTGCAACAGGGCAGGATTACAGCGTCAAACTGCAAATTTTGCTGTTAATGACGATATTGAGTCTGATCCCCGGCATAGTGCTGATGATGACCTCTTTTACCCGCATTATTATAGTGCTGGCGATTTTGCGTCAGGCGCTGGGTTTGGCCCAAAGCCCACCCAACCGGATACTGATAGGCATAGCATTGATGCTCAGCCTGCTGATTATGAAACCTGTCTGGCAGGATATTTACCAGAATGCCTTTAAGCCTTATCAGGCGCAAAGCATGACACTGGAACAGGCAATAGCACGGGCTGAACAGCCGGTACGGCAATTTATGCTGGCGCAAATCCGCGAAAACGAACTGCATCAGGTATTAAAAATTGCCAACGAGCCTATCACCAAATCAGCGGCAGATTTAACCTTTGATGTGTTGTTACCGGCTTTTGTGCTGAGCGAGCTGACCACAGCTTTTCAAATTGGCTTTATGTTGTTTATTCCGTTTTTAATCATCGATCTGGTGGTCGCCAGCGTGCTGATGTCTATGGGTATGATGATGTTGTCTCCGCTGATTATCAGCTTGCCCTTTAAGTTGATGATTTTTGTGTTGGCTGATGGCTGGTCTATGGTCGCCGGTACCCTGGCTGCAACCTTCGGAGCCGCTCCATGAATCCGGGTATGGCGACACAGCTGATTAGCGACGCCATTTTTACTATTATCGAAATTTTACTGGTGCTGATAGTACCTGGTCTGGTGCTGGGTATTTTGGTGGCTGTGTTTCAGGCGGCAACCTCTATTCAGGAGCAAACTCTGACCTTTTTGCCCCGTATGTTGCTGACGCTGTTGATGGTGGTGTTCGCCGGACATTGGCTGATCCAGAAGTTACTCGACTGGTTTGCCAATTTAAGCCAGATGATCCCGGCTATGTTGGGATGAACAGCTGAATGAGCTCGTTATTAAGCCTGACAACAGATCAGCTGATGGTGTGGTTTGGCACCTTATGGTGGCCTTTTGTCAGGTTAGCCGCATTTTTCTGGGCTTTACCTGTGTTTGATAACCCGGCTGTGGTGCCAAGAGCCCGCATTATTCTGGCGCTGTTTTTAAGCTTTTTGCTGGCACCTTCTATAGAGGTGAAAGCCATAGATCCGTTTTCACTGGAAGGTGCAGTAGTGACACTGGAGCAGGTGATTTTTGCTGTCATTATGGCCGGTGCAGTACGGATGTTATTTGAAATATTGGCCTTAGTGGGTTTGATGATTTCAATGCAGATGGGTTTATCTGCGGCCATGATGAATGACCCTGCCAGCGGTGATGCTGTGTCGGTGTTGAGTCAGTTATTTTGGGTCATGACAGCCTTGCTATTTTTTGCCTTAAACGGCCATCTGATCAGCCTGCAAATTATGGTCGACAGTTTTAGTTTGTGGCCAGTAGGCGCCAGTTTGTATCAGCTGGATCTCATGCTGCTGGTGAATTTATTTGGCTGGATGTTTGGTGCTGCTTTGTTAGTGGCCTTGCCTGCCATTATTGCCATGCTGCTGGTGAACTTAACTTTTGGTATCGCCAGCCGCTCCGCTCCAAGTATGAACGTGTTTTCTTTAGGCTTTCCAATGACGCTGCTGTTGGGGTTTGTCTGTGTATTTCTCACCTTAAGCCAGATGGGCAATCACTTTTCTGTTGTCGCTGAGCATGTGCTGGGCGTGATGCAACTGGTGATGAGCTGAGGGGCTAAGCCGTTATGTCAGAAAATACCGGTCAAAACAAAACCGAACAACCCACAGAGCAGCGGCTTAGAAAGTCGCGCGAAGAAGGTCAGGTTGCCCGCTCAAAAGAGCTCAATACTGCGTTATTGCTGTTGCTCGGCAGTGCGTCTTTATTGTGGTTTGCCGACATGTTTATGCAGCTGTTTTATCAGTTAGTGCAAAGCAGCTGGCAACTGGATAAAGACTCGTTAAAACAAGGTGATTTAATGACGGGGGCTTTGGCTGATGCATTGTTGGCGATGCTTGGCGCCAGTATGCCATTTTTATTGACTTTGTTTATTGCCAGTTGGGTAGCGGGCATGCTGCCCGGCGGTGCTGTTTTTTCCGGTAAATTACTGGGGCCCAAATTCAGCAATATGGATCCTATTGCCGGTTTAGGCCGGATGTTTGGCAGTGACAGTCTGGTCGAGCTGGCCAAGTCAATTTTAAAAGTGTTGTTATTGGGTTTTTGCTTATGGGGCCTGATGAGTCATCTGGCGACCCGTTTATTATTTTTACAGCGGATGGATTTAGCTACAGCGGCTAAAGACGGGCTGGAAGTATTGTCCTTCAGCCTGATGATGCTGGCGCTGGTGCTGTTAATAGTGGCTGCTATCGACGTGCCTTTTCAGCAATTTAAAGTAGCCAGCAAGCTGAAAATGACCAAGCAGGAAGTGAAAGACGAACGCAAATCAACAGATGGTAATCCGGAAATTAAAGGCCGCATCCGGCAGATCCAGTACCAGATTGCCAACAGACGTATTGAAGACAGAGTACCAACGGCCGATGTGATTATTACCAACCCGACTCATTACGCTGTGGCGTTGAAGTACTCAGAGCAAAAAGCCAAAGCCCCTTATGTGGTGGCCAAAGGGGTCGATCAGATGGCGCTGCGTATTCGTGAACTGGCAGCGACTCATCAGCTGGAAGTGATTGAATTACCTCCGTTGGCCCGGGCTATTTATTTCTCTACCCGTGTTGATCAGGAAGTACCTAAAGGCCTCTACACAGCTGTGGCTTATGTACTGACTTATGTAATGCAACTGAAAGCTTATAAACAGGGGCGGGGTCAAAAACCTGCTCCTATTCCCGATATTTTTATTCCGTCCAGCCTGCAGAAACAGGCCAATGAGCGAGGAAGTACATTGTGAACTGGCGTTCTTTAACTCAACCTTACACCGCAATTCCTGTGTTATTGCTGGCCATTCTGGCCATGGTGGTGTTGCCTTTACCGGCCTGGCTGCTGGATGCGTTATTCACTTTTAATATAGTGTTGTCGATCATCGTACTGCTGGTGGCTGTGTCCAGCCAAAAACCGCTGGATTTCTCTGTATTTCCGACCGTTTTGCTGGTGGCGACCTTAATGCGTCTGACGCTGAACGTGGCGTCTACCCGGGTGGTGTTATTGCACGGCCATGAGGGCACTCATGTGGCTGGTAATGTGATCCAGTCTTTTGGTGAAGTGGTGATAGGCGGTAACTATGTAGTAGGTATGGTGGTCTTTATCATTTTGATGATCATCAACTTTGTTGTAATCACCAAAGGTGGTGAACGTATTTCTGAAGTCGCAGCCCGTTTTACCCTCGATGCAATGCCGGGTAAACAAATGGCGATAGACGCTGATTTAAATGCCGGTTTAATAGCGCCAGAGCAAGCCAAAGAACGCCGTCAAACCATAGCCAAAGAAGCCGACTTTTATGGTTCTATGGATGGTGCTTCTAAGTTTGTCCGTGGTGATGCGATAGCGGGTTTAGTCATACTAGTGATTAACCTGTTGGGTGGTGTGGCCATAGGTGTCTTTATGCATGGTCTGGGTTTAGGTGAGTCTTTCCAGCGTTTTGCCTTATTGACCATAGGTGATGGTTTAGTGGCTCAGGTACCTTCACTACTGATGTCTGTTGCCGCTGCTATTATTGTTACCCGGATGAATGACGAAGGTGAAATGTCGGACGAAGTGGGCCGTCAGTTGCTGGCTTCTCCCCGGGTTCTGCTAACTGCCGCCTTGATTATGACAGTACTGGGTTTAGTGCCTGGTATGCCAACCGCCGCCTTCCTAATTTTCGCCGCTCCTTTGTATTTTGCCGCCTGGCGTTTGCAGCAAAAAGCTGATGGTCGCAGCTATACCGAAGTGGAAGCGCTGACTGAAAAAATTAGTCAGGAACCCGCTGCTTTAGTCTGGGATGATTTGCCTTTTATCGACCGTATTTCGGTGGAACTGGGCTTCCGTCTGGTGTATCTGGCCGATAAAGAGCAAGGCGAAACTTTGCTACAAACCTTAAGAGGGGTGCGCAAAACCTTGTCTGAACAGTCCGGATTTTTACTGCCTGAAGTGCGGGTACGTGACAGCTTAAAGCAGAATCCGCAGGAGTACCGCATCAAGCTGGCCGGAGTGCCGCTGGTGTCGGGTAAATTGCAGCCACAAAAGCTGCTGGCACTGAACACTGGTGATATTTACGGTCAGATGGATGGTGAGCTGACAGTCGATCCTGCTTATGGCTTAGAAGCGGTCTGGATTGAACCAGAGCAAAAAGCCAAAGCTTTAAACTTAGGGTATTCAGTGGTGGACGCAGCCACAGTTATCGCCACTCATGTCGGCAAAGTGATTAAAGAAAATCTGGCCGATTTGTTTTTGTTTGAAGATATTAAGCAATTTAATAAACGCCTGTCTGTTGTAGCGCCGACTCTGGCTGAGAGTTTGGAAAAAGCACTGACCCCTAATCTGCAGTTAAAAGTCTATCGCTTGTTACTGAAAGAGCAGGTCAGTTTAGGGGATGTGGTGACTATAGCCACAGCCTTGGTCGACAGTGCCGAGGTGACCAAAGATCCAATCTTACTGACCAGCGATGTGCGCTGTGCTTTGCAACGGGTATTGGTGAAACAAGTGCTGGGAGAGCGCGAAGAATTAGCGGCTTATAGCCTGGATGAAAAGCTGGAGCAAACTTTACAAAGTGCATTAAATCAGGCGATGCAGGCCGGTAAAGTAGCTTTGGATAGTTTTCCTGTTGCACCGAATTTATTGAGTCAGTTCCAGCGTGCTATGCCTCAGGTGAAAGAACAAATGCAGCGACAGGGCTATCAGCCGGTATTGGTAGTTTTACCACAACTAAGGCCATTATTAGCGCGTTATGCCCGTACCTTTACTCAGGGATCTCTGGTTGTGTTGTCTTATAACGAAATTCCAGAGCAAATTCGGGTCAATGTATTAGGAACTTTGGGTTAAAAGGCGACCAAATAACCACAAAAAAGGATCTGGTGTTGATCCGTTCGTCGCTGAAAATCAGTTGCTGAACGCAATTCAGCCTGAATTCAGACTAAGGTCTGATTTTGTCACCAAAAGGTCATGTACTATGGTTAACATATCTATGTTATTGAACTGTAAATGTTTTTTTAGTTCATTTTGAAATGAACATCTGCAGCAAGTCAGTGTATATTTTTTGACTAAACGATTGAAGATCATAAAAATAAAGCTTGCAGCCAGTTTTTTTTGTTTATTGTAGAGTATTAAGTGAGAGTTCATTTTTGTTCTGAACCTCATTTTTCTAACAAGCTTAGAAATTAAAAGGCAAACTGGCTTAAAGGTCAGGACGCAAAGCCTCCGGTCTAAGGATCCGCAAGGATCTATGATAGCGGGGTTGCATTAGCAAGCGGTCACCCAAAAGGTGAACCTGAAGGTTGATCAGTTTTGGTCAGACCTTGGTTTCGCCTGTTCAGGTGGATACAACACAGATCCGTCCAGGATTTGGCTGTATACCTGTCTGCTTTTTTTGCCTTTTAATACTGTTTGTGGTTGGCGTTTTTGTCGATTGCGGTTATGCGGTTTAAAAGGATGAACCTGTGATTATTTCTTTGTTAGGTCTTTGGCTAACATCGGCTGTAGCTACTGCCCCGCAGTACATGCCTGCTATGGATCAATCACAGTGGCGTATCAGTGGTGATCAGTTTCAGTGCCGGATGGCGCAGGATTTGGGCGCTATGGGTACTCTGGCTTTTAGCAAAGAGCCAGCCCGTGCTATTGAAATGCAACTGACCATGCATGCGGCTCATCTGGAATTACAGGATGTGCAAGGCCATGTCGTCACTGCTGGCTGGCAGCCAGAGCAAGTCGCCCCTGCTGTGCAATTTTCCCCCACTTTTATTAATGCCAAAGTAGCCCGCTTTATTGAGCAGGTGCCCGTTGTAATGCAGCAATTACAGCAAGGCTATTGGCTACAACTGATGCTGGATATGCCCGATCAGGAAATCACCCTGACAGTTCCTAATATCAAATCCGCTTCAGCCCTCGCACAATTCCAAAGCTGTATTGACGCTTTATTGCCTTTGTCCTGGGCCCAGGCCCGCGAATTCCAGTTGTTTTATCCGGTGAATGAACGCCAGCCTTCAGCCGATGATGCTGCTTTCCTGAAAACTCTGGCGCTTTATATCAAGCAAGATAAAGCGGTAAAAAAAGTATTGATAGACGGATATACCGACGACATGGGTACCAGCATCGCCAACAGAGTAATGTCCGAAGAACGCGCTGATGAAGTCGCGTCACATTTAATTGAATTTGGCGTTAGCAAAAACAAACTGGAAATCCGTGCTCATGGCAACAGATATCCGGCTGCTGGCAGCAAAACACAATCGCACAACAGGAGAGTACTGGTCCGTTTGATCCGTACTCAAAGCTGAAAGACAAGAGTGAAACCATGAACATGAAACATTTACTTTGGATTGAACAATGCCAGCCAGGACAGGACCTGATGCTTTGTGTCAAAGCTGAAGGTTTTCAGTTAAACCACGCCGCCAATCTGAATGCCGTGCTGAACTCTTGCTCTTTGCACCAACCGGACATAGTGGTGATGGCTGCTGAACTGACCGAGATGCGCACAAGAGATTTGATGGTTCTGCTGAAAAAACAGCACCCTTCCTGTCAAATCATAGTGCTGGTCGAAAAAGATCAACACGCAGTGGCCGCTGAAAGTCTGAATTATGGCGCTATTGATTATCTGCTGAAGCCTTTTAACCAGCAGCAACTGCAAAACACCATCCGCAATGCCTCTTCGATCAGCCGTGGTTTAAAAGACTTAGTGGCTGTGTCGTTGGGTAGTCGTCAGGTATTGCAACTGGCTAATCGCGCAGCGCAAACCGATGCCACAGTGCTGTTACATGGTGAGTCAGGCACAGGTAAAGAGCGTTTAGCCCGTTACATTCACAATGTATCAGCACGCCGTGACCAGACCTATGTGGCGGTGAACTGTGCTGCGATTCCAGACAATATGCTCGAAGCCATGTTGTTTGGTTACAACAAAGGCGCTTTTACCGGTGCGGTCAGCCAGCAAATTGGTAAGTTTGAATCGGCCAATGGTGGCACTTTACTGCTGGATGAAATTTCAGAGCTGCCACTTCCGCTGCAGGCCAAATTACTGCGGGTATTGCAGGAACGCGAGCTGGAGCGTTTAGGCAGCAACAGCAAAATTAAACTGGATGTGCGTGTGATTGCAGCCAGTAACAAAGATTTACGTCAGTTGGTTGATCAGGGCTTGTTCCGTCAGGACTTATTTTATCGCCTGGATGTATTGCCACTGAGCTGGCCTGCTCTGAGGGAACGCAAAGACGACATAATTCCGCTGGCTGAGTTTTTTGTGCAGAAGTATGCCGATGGCAAATATGTACTGAGCAAAGAAGCTAAAGCGGCGCTTTGCCAGTACAGCTGGCCCGGCAATGTGCGGGAACTAGAAAACGTGGTGCAGCGTGCTTTGGTGATGGCCCGAGGCATTGAAGTGCAGGCGATTGATCTGAATTTACCTCTGCCAGCAGTGACTGCCCCTGAATCAGCCAGCATTAACCATCTGAAACTCAACAAAAAGAATGCCGAATTTGATTACATCCTGGGTGTGCTGAACCAATTTAATGGTCACAGAACCCGGGCTGCAGAGGCTTTGGGCGTAAGCACCAGAGCCTTACGTTACAAACTGGCCGCTATGCGTGAGCATGGTGTCGATATTGATGCAATAGCTTAAGCAGCAGGAAGGATTAGCTATGATTTCTCCGTTAAATACTCAAGATGTGTTACTCAGCCAGTTTAGCCAGTTGCAACAAATTGCCAGCAATGAGCAAGTGATGCCAGCCAACAACGACAGTTCGATGTCGGGCGATTTTGCCTCTGCTTTGCGCTCTATCAATGCTCAGCAAAATCTGTCGTCAGACATGATGGCCGCCGTAGACGCAGGTCGCAGCGATGATGTGGTGGGCGCTATGGTCGCCAGCCAAAAAGCAGATTTGAGTTTTTCGATGTTGCTGCAAATCCGCAACAAAGTGATGAATGGTGTTGATGACATCATGCGTATGTCTCTGTAAGGCGGGCTTTTAATGAAAACTGAATTGGCAAAAGCTCTGCCTGTGGCGGCTTCAGACAACAGACTGCGGGAAAGAGTGATTAACTTATCCAGCAAAATGAACTGGTTACCTAATGGCGATAAGAGCCTGGCGTCCATTGCTTTGCTGGCGACTTTAGTAGCGGCCACTATAGTGGTGATCCTCTGGACTTCGGCAAAAAACTTTGTGCCTTTGTATGGCAATCAGGAGCATTACGACAAAGCCGGTATAGTGGAAATTCTGGATAAAGAGCAATTTCCATTTCGTATCGATACCGACAGCGGCAATATTATGGTGCCGCAGGAACGTTTAGCCGATGCCCGTATTACGCTGGCGGCTCGTGGTATTAAGGCTGCAATGCCTGAAGGTTTGTCTGCTATGCAGGACAAAGTCACCATGGGCACCAGTCAGTTTATGGAGTCGATGCAATACCAGCACGCTTTAGAAGGTGAACTGGCCCGAACCATCATTACTATGGATGGAGTGCGTAATGCCAGAGTGCATTTAGCTATTCCTAAACGTAATTTGTTTGTTGGCCGGCAGGAAGAAAAATCTGCAGCTTCTGTGATGGTAGATTTAGCTCCTGGTTATAACCTGAAACCTGAACAAGTAGAAGCTATTGTCAGCCTGGTTGCTGGCAGTATTCCTGGCCTGGATAGCCGCAATATTTCTGTCGTGGATCAGCGCGGTAAGTTAGTCAGCGGCGATCTGTTTGATGAAACTCCGGTTGGTAAAGAAACCGACAAAAAACTCGCCTTTATTGAAAAAGTGGAACGTTCTGTCGAAGAGCGGGCCTCTATTATGTTGCTGCCTATTTTAGGAGACGGCAATTACCGTATTCAGGTTTCTGCTGATGTCGACTTTAACGTGGTGGAAGAAACCCGTGAAGCGCTGGATAAAGAAGGCGTGCTGAAAAGTGAAAACAGCAAAACGGACTCGATGTTGGATCAACTGGCTATGGGTATTCCTGGCTCTTTAGCCAATCAACCGCCTGTGCCTGCACAGCCAGGTGCAGCGGCAGCACAACCTGACAACAATGAACGTACCTCACAACGTAATGAAATGCGCCGTGAATTCGATACAGGCAAAGCCATTACCCATACCCGCTATGAAATAGGCCGGGTGCGCAGTCAAAGTGTGTCTGTGCTGGTGAATGAAGCCGCTGCAGGTGCAACACCCTGGACTCCAGAGCGTTTAGCTCAGTTAGGTGAAATGATTAAAACTGCGACAGGCCATCAGGCCGAACGGGGTGATCAGTTTAATATCACCAGTTTTGGTTTTGTGCCTGGCGACGCAGCAACTCAAATGGAAGGCATGGCCTGGTGGCAAATGCCGGAAATGAAAGAGTATTTACGTTACCTGATCGGCGCCATTATTGGTTTGGCATTGGTGATTTTTGGTGTTCGCCCTCTGGTCAATCATTTGGTCAGCCGTAAAAACAAAGAACAACACAATGCTGCTGGGTTTCAGGGCATGACTGGTGCTCAGAATCCGACTCAGATGCAAAATGCGGATCTGGCGACAGGGCCAGCAGTCTTGGATGCTCAGGCAGACCCTGCATTAACCAATTCACTATCCAGCGGGCCACAACACAATATTCATTTACCCGAAGTGGGCTCTGAATTTGCGCAGCAAATCAACCACCTGCAATTGCTGGCCAACCGTGAGTCTGACCGGGTGACCGCAGTCATTAAATACTGGATAGAACGAGGAGTCAGCATTGAATCCGTTAAGAGCTGAGCAAAGCAAACAGATTTCTGATCTGGACAGAGCCGCTATCCTGCTGCTGAGTATGGGTGAAGAAAACGCAGCCTGTATTATCAAGAAGTTAGGCCGTAATGAAGTGCGGGCTTTGTCGGAACGTATGGCCAAAATTGCCAATGTGACTCAGGACGATGTGGCCACTATTTTGACTGACTTTTTTGATCAGTACCGCACAGAAAGTGGTGTCAGCGGCGCTTCGCGTGTTTATCTGGAGCGGGCTTTGGATAAAGCCGTTGGCCGTAAATTGGCCCGTGGCATGCTGGATGATATTTACGGTGGCGCTTTAGCCGATGATGTACGTCGTCTGGAATGGGTGCCCGCTGAGCTGCTGGTGCGTTTTATGGAGCAGGAACATATCCAGATGCAGGCGCTTATTCTGGCTTTTTTACCTGCGGAGCAAGCCAGCACTATTCTGAGTTTATTTCCGGCGCAAAAACACGACGATATTTTGTTCCGTATCGCCAATATGCGGGAAGTCAGCGAGCACGTGATTGAAGATTTACGTTACACGCTGGAACGTTGTATTGAGTATGTCGGCGAACAAGTGGGCGCCCGTATTAACGGCGTGCAGCAAGTAGCTGACATTATGAACAGATACAGTGGCAATAAATCTGAAGTGATGGAGCTGCTGAAAAAGCACGACATCACTATGGCCGATGCCATTGAAGACAAGATGTATGACTTCTACAGCTTAAGCCGCCAAAGCGAAGATGTATTGAATCAACTGCTAACGGATATTCCGGACGAACTTTGGGTCACTGCACTCAAAGGCGCCGATGTGGCACTGACCGAAAGTATCCTGGCTGTGTTGCCAAAACGTTTGGCGCAGGTTTACCGTCAACAAATTGAGACGATGAAACCTCAGCCAGTGCGCAAAGTGGAAGCTGCCCGAGCTGAGATTATGACCATAGTCAAACAAATGATGGCGGCAGGACGACTGGAGTATCGCCTCTATCCTGAAGAGACGGTAGGTTGATATGAGCGCCGTGTTGCAGCAGGACCAACAATTTCGCTTTCCCGCTTTGCAGCGCAAAGATGGTAATGCCACAGTGCAGCAATTGAGTGAGCAGTTTTATCAACAAGGTTTTCAGGCCGGTGTTGCCGCGACTGAACAAGAGGCTTATCAACGTGGTGTTGCCGAAGGTCAGCAGCAATTAGAGCAGTTCTGGCAAAAAGAGCTAGAAAAGCAGCAAAATGAACTGGCGCAAAAACAGCAACGTGCTTTGGATTTTTTAACCGAACAATTTAACCAGCAGTTGCAGCATAAAGAGCAGCAATTAGGGCAGGAGCTGTTATTGCTGGTGCAGCAGCTGGCCAGTACTGTGCTTCAGACTGAGCTGGTATTGCAACCTTCGTTGTTACAGCTGGCTATTGACCAGTTGTTGCCGCAACTGGGCGCTACAGATCCTCTGGTGTCTATTCAGTTGTCCCAGGCCGACGCTCCGCTTTTTAATGGCATCCGCCATATTCAGCAAATTCCATTGCAGTTTGATGCCGCCTTGCCCTCAGGCCGGGTGCAGTTTAATGGTCGTCAGCAATTGCATCAGCTGGATTTTCAGCAACGTTTAGAGCAAGCCATGTTGCCTGTGCGTCGGCAGTTGTTGGGCGAAGATGCGTAAGTCATTTAGTGATAGCCTGAGTCTGGCCAGAGCACAAATCCAGCCACCGGACTGGGTACATAGTTACGGCCGTTTGTTGCGCGTCAACGGCATGATTTTATCTGCCGCTGGTCACAGTTTTACTTTAGGTCAGCGTTGTCAGATTGAAAGTGAGGATGGCCATTGGTTTGACGCTGAAGTGGTAGGTTTTGATACCGATCAGGCGTTTTTAATGCCACTAACTGCAGTGGATGGGTTAAGAGCCGGTGCTCGTGTCCGAACTGTCGCAACCGCCAATCAATTATTAGTTTCTACTGAGTTACTAGGCCGGGTACTGGACGGTTTAATGTGCCCGCTCGATGGCAAAGCGCCAATTAAAACCGGTGATCGTATCAGTGCGGCTTTGCCTGCGGTGAACCCATTACAAAAGAAAGGTGTTAGCGCTCCTCTGGATGTGGGCATCCGTGCTATTAACTCGCTGTTTACTGTAGGTCAGGGTCAACGTATGGGGTTATTTGCAGGCTCAGGCGTGGGTAAAAGTAAGCTACTGGGCATGATGACCCGCTATACCCAGGCTGATGTAGTGATCGTTGGTTTAATTGGCGAACGCGGCTGGGAAGTGAAAGATTTTATCGAACACAGTCTGGGCCCTGAAGGCTTAAAAAAGGCCATAGTCATTGCAGCCCCGGCCGACCAGTCGCCTTTGCTGCGGTTAAAAGCGGCAGAACTGAGTCACAGACTGGCCGCTTACTATCGTGATTTAGGTTTTAACGTGTTGCTGCTGGTGGATTCATTGACCCGTTATGCCCAGGCGCAGCGCGAAATTGCTTTGTCTGTCGGTGAACCTCCGGCGACTAAAGGTTATCCGCCTTCGGTCTTTAGCAAGCTGACGCAACTGGTTGAAAAAGCAGGCAACAGTGCCGATAGCAAAGGCAGTATGACCGCCATTTATACCGTGTTGGCTGAGGGCGATGACCAGCAGGACCCAATAGCGGACGCTGCGCGCGCTATTTTGGATGGCCACGTGGTATTAAGCCGGACTTTGGCCGAACGGGGTCATTATCCGGCTATTGATATAGGTGCTTCGATCAGCAGGGTAATGCCACAAATAGTGCCAGATCAGCAGCTAAAACATGCTTATGCCCTGAAACGACTGTATTCACGGTATTTGCAGGTGCAGGAATTAATCCCTTTAGGTGCTTACCAGATGGGCAAAGATCAGGAGCTCGACAGAGCGGTGCACCTCTATCCGGCCATCGAACATTTTTTATGTCAGGGCTTACAACAAAGCTCTGATTTTCAGCAATCCCAAGCCGATTTAACTAAATTGTTGAGTTAAGCCTATGTTGAAAAAATATCTGGAACAACAGCAAGCCAATTTAAAACAAATGGGACAACGCCAGCAGCAATTGAATCAGCAGGCGGCCAATGAAGAACGGCGTTTGCAGCTACTGACCGAACATATTTCTGGTATGGAACGTAGCTATCAGATGAAATCGGCTTTGGGTTTACAAAATCTGGCGTCGATGAAAACTGTGCTGCAGGACATGCAACAACAGCAACAGGAGAAAGTGGGGGCAGCTTTGTCTGAGCTGCAACAGCAACAACTGGTGTGTCAGAAACAAGTGGCGTACAGCAAAGGCATAGAAGCTGTGATCCATAACCGTGAATTTACAGCTCAGCAAAAGCAGCAAAAAGCTGAGCAGCAGCAGGCCGATGAAATTGCGATGCAGCTGTTTCAATTGAGGCTAAGAAAGCCAGCCTGAAAAATAGCATAGCTTAAGTCACTCTTTTCTAAATCAAAATTTTCGGGCTACACTGGATGTAACGCAGATTTTTGCGTTTACAACCAGAAGAGAGTCCCGATGAAGCTTATAAAAATAATACTGATTGGTTTTTTACTGGCAGTGGCTGTGTTGTTGCTGGCCGCTTTGGTGTTGCCTTCGTCTTATCAGGTGGAACGCAGCGTCAGTATCAATAAACCCAAAGATCAGGTGTTCAGTTATCTGGTGCTGTTAAAAAATCAGGATAACTTCAGCGTCTGGATGGCTTTGGATCCGAATGTGAAAAAAACCTACCAAGGTGAAGATGGCACTGTAGGTTTTGTGTCGGCATGGCACAGCGAAAAAGATGATGTGGGTTCAGGCGAACAGGAAATCAAAGCTATCAAACCCGGTGAACGTATTGATTATGAGCTGCGTTTTCTAAAGCCTTTTGCTTCGGTATCGCCGGCTTATCTGCTGCTTGAACAAAGCGCTGCCACCGGAACCAAAGTCACCTGGGGTTTTCAGGGCGACATGCCTTATCCGATGAACCTGTTATTGCTGGTAATGGATATGGAAGGGCTGATAGGTAAAGATCTGCAACAAGGTCTGGATAACCTCAAAAAGCTGCTGGAACAACCTGCAGCAAGTTAAAGCGAGGGGGGAGTTCCCCCCTATTTTTGGTCAAATGTTGTGATCAGAGCCGATACTTCACTGATTTTTTGCTGAAGCAAAGCACGGTCAGCTCTGGTTTCAATATTCAGGCGCAGCAGGGGTTCAGTGTTGGAACTGCGTAAACTCAAACGCCAGTCTTTAAAAATCAAATCCAGACCATCCAGCAGGTTTATCGTCAGCAATTCTGCCTGATAATGCTGCTGAATATGCTGCATTACAGCACTCGCATCTTTAACTTTAAAATTGATTTCATCACTGCACGGAAATTGCTGTTGTAGTTGTTTGACCATGGACGAGAGCGGTACTGATTGTTGCGAGAGCAGCTGCGCAACCAGCAACCAGGGAATAGTGCCGTTGTCGCAGTAGGCGAAATCGCGGAAATAGTGGTGCGCACTGATCTCTCCGCCATAGAGTGCATTTTCAGCGCGCATTTTTTCTTTCATATAAACATGACCGGTTTGACTCAGTATTGCTGTGCCACCACTTTGAGCGACACTTTGCTGCGTCGCCCAATATAAACGTGGGTCATGCACTATTTTTTGTTGCGGATTAGCATTGAGTAATGCCTGAGCTAATAAACTGACAACATAATAACCGTCGATAAACTGACCCTGTTCGTCAAAGAAAAAACAGCGGTCAAAGTCACCATCCCATGCCACACCAAAATCGGCTTGATGCTCAAGCACAGCCTGGCTGGTCACAGCACGATTTTCCACTAATAAAGGATTTGGTACTCCGGTTGGAAAAGTGCCATCAGGTTCAAACTGCAACGGGATAATCTGTAATGGTAACAGCGGTGCCAAAGCATTGACTACCAGACCTGCACCACCGTGGCCTGCATTCATCACTACTTTTAATGGTTTTAGCCGGCTGACCTGAATGTAAGTCAACAGGTGCTGAAGATAAGCGGGCAATGTTTGCTGATACTGGTGAGTTCCGTGTGAACTGCCTGAGTTGGCAAAGTCAGCACTGGCCACCAAGTGTTTAATCTGCTGCAGTTCGTCTTGCGCATTGAGGGGCTCTGCATCTTTACCCACCAGTTTCATACCATTGTAATTGGCTGGATTATGGCTGGCAGTGATACAAATACCAGCATCTGCATTGAGATTAAAGACTGAAAAATACACTTGTTCAGTGCCGCAAAGGCCTATATCAATGACGTTGGCACCACCTTCAGTTAAACCTTTGGCCAAGGCTGCGCTTAACGCCGGGCTGGACAGCCGGATATCATGACCTATGACTACAGTTTTAGCTGATAACACCTGGCATAAGGCTCTGCCGATGCGCCAGGCTAATTCTTCATTAAGCTGTTCTGGCACAGTGCCACGAATATCATAAGTTTTAAAACAAGAGACAGGCCACATAAGCTATTTTCTTTTGAAGCAAATAATGGCCGAGTATACCGCTTTTAATAAGCACTGGCACCAGCCACTGATACCAAACTGATGCGGCTCTGAGACTGACCTTTTTTATAGAGTGAGTAAGCTCTTTGTACCCAAAAATATCAGCCATTGAGGCCGAAATTTAGGGGACCAACAGCAACTCACTTTATTATTTATTTCACTATGAAAAAGGAATAATCATGGCTCTTATCAATATTCTGGTCGCAGTTAACGCCGCTGAACTGGCTGAACGTTTGGGTGATGGTTCTATGCAACCTGGTTCTGTCAGCAGCCCAACTAATTTGGGCGCATGGGGCGGTTCTGATGTGTTTGTCTCAATGATTACTCAAAACAGCTATATCGCCAGTAATCAGGGTGGTTCTGAACTGGATGTTAAAGCCAACTCAGGAGATACAGTGCGCTGGACCGTCAGTACTTTTGATGGTGACACAGATTACACAGCGTTTTTGTACAACGGTAGTTTTAACCCATCCGCCAGCATTACGGCTTTGAGTTACTTTAATATGCATACCAGTGTGTATCTGCCGAGTGGTTCAGATCCGGTCAATGGCACTTTGCAGCTGTTCCACAACAATGCCTACGCCACACAGGGCACTGTGATTGAACCAGGTCAGAAAATTCAATACACCCTGAGTTTTAAACTGGTTAATAACAGCACCGGCGCTATTATTGGTTACTTTACTTGGGATCCGTTTATCAGTATCTCTAACTAAGTTTTTATCCTTTTGCACAGGCCTGAATTTCAGGCCTGTTTTTTATGTTCACTCTATTAACTATACTTTTTCTGTAGTTATTTTGGGTATGCACCTGGTTTCCGCAATGAAATGCCGGTATCAATTTAGTATCACGTTGGTCTCTGGTTAATCATTTGTAAATTTTGAACTGGACTAAAAATAGTACCGGGTTCATAATTTTGTCTCTTTTTTGAAAACAAAACCATCTAGACTCAAGACTGGTTTTGTTGTTGCCATTCTCTTTTCCAATTCATGGAGTGAACGCCTTATGCAAGAAGCTCTGGTATTAAAAGTTGAGTTACTTAAATCACTCCGGCAACAACGTTTTCTGAGTCAGGAAGATTTGTTTAATGCCTGCCAGCAACGTTCGTTACGAGTATCGCTGGCGACTATTAAAAGAGCGGAAACAGGTAAAAAAGTGAGTTACCGCACAGTACGGGAGTTATCCGCTTTTTATGCAGTGCCGGCTTTGTCTCTGGTGATGCAAGAATCAGCTGACTCCGGTCTGGTATGACCGGAGTCTCACAGCTATTTCTCTGGAAAACGTTGTTTTTCAGCCATACATTTTGCTTTGGTCAGCGCAAAAACCTGTCCTGATTTATTGTGTTTTAACTGACATTGCCCCTGCTCAATTTGCAGGATAAACAGGTTGGCTAAGTCCATATGACGGCCATCTAAAGGACGGCCTTTGTCATCTTTTAGCACTACGGATTCGACCCAGATCTGGCTTTCAAACAAATAGACATTGTCAGCCAGTTTCACCAAAGGTCCGCCTACGGCTTTTTGGATTTGTTGCTGTAGCTCCAGCTTCACTTCTGGTGACGTTTGTGTCAGCACAGCAGGTTCTGCGACCGCCTGAACCTGCTGACAAGCACTGACAATCAGCAATATGCTGCCTAAAGTGGCATATTTTAAAAACAACCTGTTACTCACTATTGTTGGTCCCTGATGGGTTGACGAATACTGTTGGTTAATGTCCTATCAGACGGATCTTTAACTGCTAAGCCGTCTGTTGTAATGGAGCCTGATACACCAGCAGCAATGCCGGACCTCGCCCCCAAAGCTTTATCCACTCCTGATCCTGGTAAAGTCAGGCAGCTGTTATTATCCACATAATACAAAGCAGCCTCTAACATATCTTCTGCCGGATCACCCAAGGCTTTAGTGAAATCATCCGAAACCGGACAGCCTTTTACATCTGCAGCAAAAACAGGGCTGTTGGTTGGATTAAAACCATCAGCGTAGTCGCCAAACCCTTTGAAGTTAATACCACTGAACTGAATGCTGAAGTAGGTGGTGCCACAGTTATCTTGCGGATAAAAACCATAAGGTTTACCACAGGTTTTGCCGCCTATCTGGATCACTTCTACATCTATTCCCCGCAAACCATTCATAAAAGCTTCGCTGGCGGAGCAGGTATTGTCTGTAGTTAACACATAGATCCGGCTTAAATTTAAACTGGGTAAAGTAGTGTTAGTTAAAGTCCCTGTTTCGTAGTTGATTTCACGGCTATAAAAAGGCGTTGGGCTTAAACTGTCACCGGTAATGGGGTTGGTATTGGGGTATTTATCATTAAATTGTAAGCGCTCAAAATACCGGCCTTGAATAATATCCGGGCCTGCCACCATATAACCTAGTTGTCCTGCTAAGGCTAATAAACCACCACCGTTGTAACGTAAATCCACCACCAGTTCTGAGATGGCTGCATCCCGGAACAATTCAACTGCATCAATCAGTTGCTGCTGAGCTGGCACTATATAACTATTAAACTGAACATAACCTACCGGACCCGAGTCTGTGTTAATCACTTTCGCATTCTGCACAGGGCTGGAAGCTACATCCGCCGATCTGAGCTGATAGCTGACGTCGGTATTTTCAACAGTACGGAATTTAAAACTATGTGTTTCTCCGGCATTGGCAGGGAACAGGCCCGCATTTAACGTATTGACTCCGGCGCTGCTGCCGTCATTCACAAAATCTATACCATCAACTTCAAGTAAAAAGTCACCTCTTTTGACTCCTGCTAAGGCCGCAGGTGAATTGGGTTCGGTATAAGCCACTGTGAAAGAGCGTGGTGCGCTGGTTGATACAACAGACCATTTTATGCCGTAACCAGAACTGACACCGGATTGAGATTGTTGTTGGTATTCAGCCGTATTTTCAGTGAAATGAAATTGATCTTTAGCAGCGCCTGAATCAGTGACCGCTGTTGTTTTTAGCAGATTAAAATAAGCGGAAATGCTGTAACTGGTCGGATCCAGATCGGCAACTTCGCTATACCAAAGATAAGTTCTGTTGTTCCATGACCTTAACCACATTTTCTCATGCATAGCCGTTCCGGCTTTATCCGGATATACGCCACCATTGTATGGATCTGCGCCTGAACGGGGCGCTACGCAAAAGTTTTTGAATTGAGATTCGTTGCTGAACTGGCCTGCTGTCCAGACTGGTGCTGTTGGAGTTCCGCCTCCTGTTCCGCCTGAGCCACCTGTGTTCCCTGTACTACTGCCTCCGCCACCACCACATGACACCAGGGTGACCAGAGTAACTAAAAGGGGCAGGGCTAATTTAATCGTCTGCTGCATCACATCTCTCCATTTGACTACGCTATAAGGCTGGCGCTAAACGCCTTATTCCTCAGAGGATCTTTTGCCAGTGTAAGCTAAGTTTGTCATTTTGGCTTGTTCAGGCATCGCTGTTTCCGGGCGTTTTTGTGTCGGTATATTTACATCAGACAACATGTACGCCAAAGCACCTCAGCGTTCTGAACCTTGATACTTACGTTTTGCCGCACAAACAAAAGCAAAATTTCCTGGCATGACTAAATCGGGATGGCGAATTTTATTAAACAAAGCCCAACCGCCTTTGTAACGGCCGGGTTCAATACGATGCATATACTGGCCACCTTTCTGGCCATCCAGCATCGCAATGACCCTGTTGCCTTCGACGACAAAACCGTCACCAAACTGATCAACAAAATGCCCTTTGGTCAGCAAGACTCTGTCATTACAGAGCTGAGCGGTAAACTGCAAGCGGCGTTGCTGGTCTCTGATTTTCAGGGTATTAACTTCATAGCTGTATTCCCACTGTTCAGGGCTTTGTTGCAGCTCGCCTTTCTCTACTTTGATAAGCGTTTGCCCTGTTGCATCGGACATCATAAAGGAAAAACATAACCAGCCAGATTCAGAGTGCAGCGTAAAAAATTCCTGCCCATTGACCCATATACAGTGCTGCTCACTATCGCCTGGGGCAAAATCGGCATACACAGTATTCATGCCAACAGACACTTGTACTCTGCGGTTCGGATCAAAGCTAAAACCAGGTTTATTGATACGTTGTTGGTTAAAAGGCTGACTGATACGTTCCACTAAGGTGTTGCGGCTGAGTAAAGCGCTGCGCAATTGTTTGGCATGCAAGGGGCAAATCAGCACAGCAGATAGGCTATCGGGCTGATCATCAGGCTGAGTTGCGGGTTGAACATAGTAGCGAAATACCGGACTGCCGCAGAACACACAGCCATAAAAACACTGCTGGCGTGTTTGCAATTTTTGTTGTTCTGTTAAATCTGCTGCCAAAGTTAATTCTGGTCTATGTTCCTCAACTGGCTGCATATCGATAAAACCTGCATAAATAGTAATGTAAAACTCAAGTCTCTAAATTAACTGAGGATCACGGGCTTTCACAATGCCTGAAAGGGGGAAAAACACAATAAAGAGCGAAAAAATGAAAAAAAGCTGAGCTATGTCAAACGCACTGGTTTTTAGCTTGCAGTGCTTTTGATCTGATCAAAATAAGCCGGATGTTGGCGCCATAACTGCTTAGCAGGTTGTTGCTGGTATTTCTGCAGTAAAGGGCCGAATACCGGGCTATTCAGAAGTGCATCCAACGAGCTTATTAATTGCTGCAGGTTTTCATCTTGTAGGCGATTCTGCCGCTGGTAACGCTGTATCAGCTCGGGCAGGCTGGTGTTTTGTTGTTGCAGCCTCTGGTTGGCCTCAATAAAAAACAATGTGCTGCCCCAATAGGCTGCTTTATAACGTCTTTGTTGTAGCCAGAGTTTTAACTGTGCCACCAACGCTAGCTCTGAAGCCTGCAGTAAAGGTGCGACCTGCTGTAATTTTTGCTGATACCATGACACCGGACTTCCCGTTAATTGTTGCTGTTGTTGCAACACCTGATATTGCATATAACTGGCAAAACCTTCGGCAAACCATAAGTCTTCTCTGTCCAATAAGGGCAACGCCAGATGACTAAATTCGTGGGCGGCGGTCCAGTCGTGCTGAAATTCAGTCAAATCAAAACTGCTGTCGACCTGAAAAAATACCTGCTGCTTGTCCATACGTTGGGTGTAAGCCCAGGGCACAGGTTCTGATGCTGTGCGTTGCGATAAATAGACTTGAGTTAGCAATGGATAAGGGCCCAGCACCTGATTAGCAGCATTAAAGCTTTGCTCCAACCAGAGCTTGAGCTTTTGTTGCTCTGCTTTAGGGAATTCTTCAATGCCATGAAGCTGTATAGCGCCATTGGCCGATGCAAAGCCAGAGATCAGTAACAAAAAGGCCAGTAAACGCATACCACTCCACAAAGGTCAGAACGAGGTGCCAAATACCTGATTATAGAGTTGGGTTAGTTGAACTCTGTCCGCAGTATCAACCCAACCTAAATGCGCATCCAGATAACTTCTTTGTTGCGAGACCTGCTTCAGGCGCTGCTGAAAAAATTGTGTAAGCTGCTGGCCTTCCTGTGTTTTAGCGCAAAGGATGTAGCCCAGCATATAAGGTTCAGCCTCTTCTATGCTAAAACTTGTCAGCTCAGTGCTCTGACTGTATTGCGCCAGATAGTGTTGCATGACGTTAGGGTATTCGATCAGTAAGTCGACTCTGTCTTGTACCAGCATATCAATCAGGCCTGCAGACATATCGATAGAGCGGCGTTGCCAAAACTTATGTTGCCATTGGGGTTGTTTAAACAAGGTATCCAGTTGGTCACCATAAGAGCGGCCACCACCCACAGCAAAATGCAGTTCATTGTCACCTTTAAGCAACTTTTGTAGACTGATTTTTTGCTGACCATTCAGTTGTTGTTGCAAATACTGCGTTGTTTTAGAAGATGTTTTACTGTACAGCCTTAATCCCGGAAATACAGTGTGAGGAATAGCTGTAGCGTAGCTGAAGGTTAAACGTTCAGTGTTTTTTATTCTATTGCCAGCGCAGGCTGATGCTTCTGTTTTTAGCATCGCCATAGCCCTATCTGTTGTAGTCTGGACTGGGTCTGCCTGAAAAGCAGTAACTCCTTGCATCAATAGCTTTAACGTTAAGCCATTCACATCCAGAGCCTGACGGTATTGTTTGGGGTTTTGATGGATGCTGCTGTCCGTTAGCCAAATAAATTTTTGCACTGCCGCACAAGGAAAAGCCAGCATTAATCCAAACAAAAGAATAAACAGCGATTTTTGCATCTACATCATATCCTGCACTACATCTGAAATTCAGCATAGAACAGGATCTGTTGGAATCACAATGCTATTTTATGAAGCTATTTTTTATGAAACCAGTTCTGTTACAGGTTTTTTCCCTGCAGTCAGGCTGCTGCCCAGGGATGCTGCTATCACTGAAAAAATAGCCAGCCACTGTAAAAGACTTAATTGTTCGGCCAGAATAATTAAGCCAGCCAAAGCAGCGATAGCGGGTTCTAAGCTCATTAATATGCTGAAACTCTGAGCCGGCAAACGTTTTAACGCCACCATCTCCAGGCTGTACGGAATAGCACTGGATAACAACGCGACTGCAAAAGCAAAAGGCAATACGCTCCAGCTAAAAAGCGTGGTACCGGCGGAAACTAAACCTATAGGAAACAAAAACAAAGCAGCCACCGCCATACCTAAAGCCACAGCTGTTCCGCCATGCAAGGCGCCGCCGGTCTTTTGGCCAAAGATAATATAACCAGCCCAACAAGCGCCAGCCCCTAAAGCTAAAGCCACACCCAAGGGATCTAAAGCGCTGGCTTCGGTTTGCCATGGCAACAACAGGGCTATACCCGCCATAGCCAAAGCGACCCAAAGTAAATCCAGTTTACGTTTGGACGATAACAGCGCCACAGCTAAAGGCCCCGTGAATTCCAGCGCCACTGCTATACCCAAAGGGATTCGTTCAATCGCCAGATAAAACATTAGGTTCATGCCACCCAGACTGACGCCATAAAGCCAAAGCGCTTTTTGATCTTGTTTAGCTGGCCAGTTTTTCCATGGCTGAAAGACTAAAGACAAGATCAAAGCCGCAAAACCAACCCGCAATGCAGTAGTGCCTTCTGGCCCAATCACAGGAAACAAGGTTTTAGCTAAAGATGCACCGGATTGGATCACCACCATAGCAACCAATACACTGGCAATGGCCCACCAAAACGAAGCATTACGGCTTTGTGGCATAAGATTCTCGTAATTAAGGTAAAAAGAAAGCCATTTTACCACTCAAGCTCAGTCTGGAGCGACAGTAAATATCAGATCTTTCAAAGCCTTTGACTGGTGAGCTGATTCAGTTTGCGCTAGTCTGCTGCATTGATTTTTTGACGTTCAGGATTGTTATGAAGTTATTTCGTATTCCGCTCTGGCTTTGGCTGTTATTTGTGGTTGCAGGCCTTGGTTATGCTTTCCATCCTTATCTGTTAGAGCAACTAAACCACATGGAGCAAAAACGCCTGTTGGCTCAGCCTCAACCTGTGGTGGCTCAGATGCCGCAGCGGCTGGACTTTGTACAACAAATGGCTGATTTAAGTTATTTAGCATCCAACGAGTTGTCGGGTCGTGGCACAGGGCAAGCTGGCGGAGCAAAAACTCAGCAATGGCTGGAGGCAGAGTTCACTCAAATAGGTTTGGTTGCTGCTGGCACAGAAGGCTATTTGCAGTCGTATCAACCGACTACAGGCAAAGCCCAACTGATGAAGGGCGCTGCTAATGTGCTGGGCCGGATTGAAGGCTCTGATCCCAGCTTACCCTTGCTGGTGCTGACAGCCCATTACGATCATTTGGGTTTACATCAAGGCAAAATTTATTTTGGTGCTGACGATAATGCCTCAGGTGTCGCGGCTTTACTGGCAATGGCGCGTTATTTTAAACAACATCCACCTCGCCATACTCTGCTGTTTGCCGCTTTGGACAACGAAGAAACCGGCATGTGGGGCGCCCGTATGTTGTTTGAGCAAGAGCTGCTAAAACCAGAGCAAATCAAGCTGAACATCAATATGGATATGCTGAGTCACGACACCAATAAGCAGTTAATTGCTGTGGGTTCTTATCATTACCCACAGCTGGAAAAGCCATTGCAGCAACTGCAGCAACAAAGTTCAGTGCGCTTATTATTAGGTTATGACAGACCCGCATGGCGGGTTGGTACGCATCAGGACTGGACCTTCAGTTCAGATCACAGAGAGTTCCACAAAAGAGCTGTGCCTTTTGTCTATTTTGGTGTGCCGGATCACGCCGATTACCACCAGCCAACGGATACAGTGGAAAACATCGATCAGGAGTTTTACCGCGAAGTCAGCGAAACAGTGTTGGATGCAGTGCTGTTATTTGATGCTGGCTGAGTAATATAAGTGCCTGTGGTATGCTGAGTTTATTCCGGCATACCGCGGCGTCTCTAAGTTTTTATGCGTATTCTTCATAGCTCCGACTGGCATTTAGGCCAGCATTTTATTGGCAAAAGCAGAGCAGACGAGCACAGGGCTTTGTTTGGCTGGCTGAAGCAACAAATTGAATTGCATCAGGTCGATGTCTTGATAGTGGCCGGAGATATTTTTGATACCGCCACTCCTGCCAGTTATGCCCGCGAGCTGTATCATCAATTGATTGTTGATTTGCAATCGACAGGCTGTCAGTTGGTGATGCTGGGTGGCAATCACGATTCGGTGGCTGTGCTGCAGGAAGGCAAAGAGTTACTGGCCTGTTTACATACCCAAGTGGTACCAGGCTGGTTGGGCGCTGCAGAATCTCATCTTATCGTGCTGAAGAATAAGCAAGGTGAGCCCGGCGCCATTTTGGCTGCCCTACCTTTTTTACGTTCCCGCGATGTATTACAAAGCCAGAGTGGCCAGCAGGCCAGTGATAAACAACAGCAGTTACAACAAGCCATAGCAGACTGTTATCAGCAGTGTTTTGCCAAAGCTCAAGCGCTCAAAGCACAACTTGGACAGGAACTGCCTTTGTTAGCTACAGGGCATTTAACCACAGTAGGTGCCAGTAGCAGTGAGTCGGTGCGGGAGATTTATATTGGTTCGTTGGAGGCTTTTCCTGCCAGCGCTTTTCCAGAATTTGATTACATAGCCCTGGGCCATATTCATCAACCGCAATTGGTGGCTGGCAAAAAACATATTCGTTACAGCGGCTCACCTATCCCATTAAGTTTTGATGAAGCAAAACAGCAAAAATCCATGGTGTTGCTGGATTTCACCACTGCTGAAGGTGCGATTGAGTTGTTGCCTATCCCTTGTTTTCAGCCGCTGCTCAGCCTGAAATGCACCTTACCTGAACTTCATTCCTTATTGCAGCAACCTCTGGCAGAGCTTAAACCAGAACAAAAACTCTGGCTGGAGCTGGTGTTGACCGGCAGTGATGGCTATCTGAGTGATTTACAAAGCCAGGTGCAACAGCAATTGGATGGCCTCCCTGTGGATCTGTTGAAACTACGTCGTGCCAGACAAGTTGCAGTGGGTTCCTTAACAGCGGAACAACAAGAGTCTTTGCATGAAATGACACCGGATCTGGTACTGGAGCGCAGACTGGCGGCAGAAGAGTTAACAGACAGCGAAAAAGCAGAGTTTCAGCTGATGCTGCAACAGGTAGTGGCACAGTTAGAGCAAACGGATCAGCAGCCAGAGCGGCAGGTGTTGCCATGAAGATTTTATCGGTACGGCTGCAAAACTTAAATTCACTGAAAGGCGAGTGGAAAATTGATTTCACTCAGCCACCTTTTGATCAAAGTAATCTGTTTGCTATAACAGGCCCGACTGGCGCAGGTAAAAGCACTATTCTCGATGCTATTTGTCTGGCTTTGTATCACCAGACGCCGCGCTTAAAACTCTTGTCGCAAAGCAGCAACGAGCTGATGACCCGTCATACCAGCGAATGTCTGGCTGAAGTAGAGTTTCAGGTGCGCGACCAACGTTACCGCGCCTTCTGGAGTCAGCGTCGTTCCCGTGGTGCAGCGGATGGCAACTTGCAGGCCGCCAAAGTAGAACTGGCCAAAGCCGATGGCGAAATACTGACAGATAAAAGCAATGAAAAGCTGAAACTGACCGAACAAATTACCGGCCTGGATTTTGGCCGCTTTACCAAGTCGATGCTGTTGGCTCAGGGTGGTTTTGCCGCCTTTTTAAATGCTCCGGCCAATGAACGGGCTGAACTATTGGAAGAGCTGACCGGCACTGAGATTTACGGTCAGATTTCGATGCAGGTATTTGAACAAAACCGCCAGCATAAAACGGCATTGGAATTATTGCAGGCCAAAGCCTCAGGTGTGGTGTTGCTGGACTTAGAGCAACGACAGTTGTTGCAACAGCAACTAGCGGAGTTAGAACAACAACAGCAGCAACTGAAAATAAAACAGCAGCAACAAGCGCCTTTATTAGCCTGGCGTCAGCAGCAACAGCAGGCAGCGGTGCAACTGCAACAAGCAAAGCTGAAGCAGCAGCAATTTGAGCAAGAACAGGCCATGCAACAAAGTGCGTTGGTCAAATTGCAAAGTTATCAAAAAGCCGCAGTGGTGTTACCTTTGTACAAAGAGCTGCAGCAGCAACGCTCGGCTGTGACAGAAACACAAGAACAGCAACAACTGCAGTCCCGCCAGTTGCATGATTTAAAAAATCAGCAGCAGCTGCAATTGCAGCAAGGTCAAGGCTTAGCTCTGCAAATACAACAGCAGGTGCAGCAACAAGTTCAGCAGCTGCAACAACAGGGTCAGACCTTAACAGCCCAACTGGCACAACAACCTCATGGTGCAAACCTCGCGGCAGCAGTCGCAGGTTGGAAACCTTTATTGCAGCAACGTCAGCAGGGCTTAGAGCAGCAAAAAAATCTGCAGGCGCAAGTTGCGAATAATCAGACTCCAGCTTTACAGCAGCAGTTGCAGCAGGTAAGCGCTGAATTACAGCGACTGGATCTTCAATTGCAACAGACCACTCCAGCTTTCTCCATTGAACTGCCACAATTGCAACAGCAAGTACTGCATTACAAAACTCAGTTGCAGACGTACCCGTTATTACTGAGGGTTGCCGCGGGTTTACAACAAAAACAGCAGCAACAGCAAAAAGAACAGCTGGAACTGCAACAAAAACAAAATGACAGCCAGCAGCTGCAGTATCAGGTGGCTGGTCTGCGTGAGCAGTTTAGGTTGTATAGCGACAGAGTGTCGGATAAACAAAAGCTGGTGTTGCAGGAGCGGCTGATTGCAGAGCTCAGCAGCCACAGAGCTAAACTGCAACCAGGCGACGAATGTCCGCTTTGTGGCAGCACCACACATCCTGCTATCACTAGTTATCAGGCATTGGATTTAAGCCAGACTGAAACAGAATTAGCGGCTTTAACGGCAGAACTGAAGAAGGTTGAAGAGCAGGGCAAAGCCTTGCGTGAGAAACAACTACAACTGGAAGAGCAGCAAAAGGCGCAGCACTATCAGTTAGAGCAGTTGGCTGCAGACATAAAGCAGCAAAACGAACAATGGACTGAGTTACTGCAAAATCTGCCAACAGCGGAGCAGCAACAACTGCAACAGGCCAGCTTAAAAAAAGCTTTATTGCAGCAATTTCAGCAGCAGACTCAATTGGAGCTGGAGCAACAACTACACCTGGAGCAGCAACTGCTACAGCGCCAGCTCTGGCAACAACAGCAGCATGAACTGGCCCATCAGCAGCAACTGCTGCAACAGCAACTGTCTGTGCAACAACAGCAACAGCAGCAGCTAGGCGACGCTCTGCAACAAAATCAGTTGCACTTGCAGCAATTGGAACAGCAGTGGCAACAAGAGCTTCAGCCTTTTGGTTTTGTTTTACCCACAGCGGCAGAGCAGCAGCAGGCTTGGCAGCTTTGGGCGCAGCAGGCACAGCAATGGCAGCAGTGGCAACAGGAGTTGCAACGACAGAGCCAGCAGTTGGATAAAGCGCTGATGCAGCAGCACCAGGCCGATGTGCAGTACCAAAGCTGGTTAGATAAGCTACAACAGGCAGGTTTAGCGCACCTATCGGCCAGTCAGAGTGCGGCGCCAGAGCAAGAACTAGAGCATGTGTTGCAACAGCTCACGGTCTTAAGCAATGAACTGCAGCAAAAAACCGGACAGCAGCAACAAAGCGATGCGCAGTTACAGCAGTTGCAATTGAAATTAACCGCAGTGCAGCAAGAGTGGCAAAAACAGCTGGAACAGCAGCAGTTTGGTAGCGAAACCAGCTTTTTAGCTATGTTACTGACCGAACAACAAGTGCAGCAATTGACAGAGTTAAAAGACAAGCTTGCGAGCGAAAAAATTCGTTGTCAAAGCCAGTTGGAGCAAGCCCAACAGCAGATTGAGGCCTTGGAAAAACAGCAACTGACAGAGCAAAGTCTGGAGCAATTACAGTTGCAAAGCACGGAGCTTGAGCAGCAGTTATTTGGTGCGCTGGAGCAGGCCGGTCAATGCCGGCAGCAATTGCAAAGCGATCAGCAACATCAACAGCAACAGCAAGAGTTATACAGTCAGATTGAGCAACAGCAACAGCTAGTGCAGCAATGGCATAAATTCAACAGCTTAATAGGCTCAGCCGATGGTGCTAAATTCCGTCGTTTTGCGCAGGGCTTAACTTTATTACAGCTGGTGGGACTGGCCAATCAGCAGTTGGATAAACTGCACAGCCGTTATGAGTTGGCACGTAAAGCCGATGCTGAACTGGAACTACAGGTACTGGACAGCTGGCAGGCTGATACCACAAGGGATACAAAAACTTTGTCAGGCGGGGAGAGTTTTTTAGTCAGTCTGGCTTTGGCTTTAGCCCTGTCGGATTTAGTCAGCCACAAAACCCGCATTGAATCCTTATTTCTGGATGAAGGCTTTGGCACCTTAGACCCGGACACTTTGGAAACAGCATTGGCTGCCTTGGATCAACTGAATGCCAGCGGCAAGATGATCGGCATTATCAGCCATGTGGAAGCGTTAAAAGAACGTATTCCAGTGCAAATTAAACTGCAAAAGCAGCAGGGGTTGGGTTATAGCAGTTTAAGTTACTAGCTATACCCTTCGGACCTGAAGCCAAAGTAAAGAGCAGAGTAACCCCTGCCCCGACTTGACATGAAAAAAGATTATTAAAACGAATAGACAAAAGTTAAGGACGTTTGTGTATCGGTTTTCTTTTTACCTACCGGTACTTTCGAGTCGTTCTGCACTAAGAATGCAGCTTTCATTTGCATCCGGCCATTAATCTTGGCGGTTAAAGACGATTCGGCGATAGAACGTTTATTGTCTTCACCGTATTCCAGACTGACGGTTTGTTTAAAGCGGGCTGACTCACTGATCTGCCAGCGATAAGTCGCAGCACTACGTATGATCATGCCATTTTCGGTTTCTTCTAAATCCGTTTTGCCTCTGTAATAACCCGGACCTATTTCACCTTCCAGCGACATGGTATCGGTTTTAAACAGCTCATCGCCGTAACCTACAGCGATAGTGGTGTATTCGGTGTAAGCACCAAAACGGTCATCGACATGAGAGCCAAAGACAAACAACCGGGCTGTGTCTTTATTCAATTTATAACCGCCTTTGGCCGAGGCGGCATATTTTTCGGCTGAGGTTTCTACTATGGTTTGGCCATCGTCTGCTTCGGTTTCGTCGCGCTTAAAAAAAGCACTGAATGTGTAGTCGTTTGACCACTGTTCCAGCTCTTGTTTTGAGTCTATTTTACCGGTAATAGACGTACCTTTAGTGTTGCCTGAGGTGGTAATAGCGCCTAATTCAGCGGATGTGCTCCAGCCCGGTTTGGTCTCATTAGACGTACTTTCTTCGGCCTGTACTGTCAAAAGGCCGCTTAAAACCAACAGACTGCCCAGAGCTGACAGGGAGCAGAGAGTTTTTTTCATACCTTACTTTTCCTTTTTGAAGTGCAGGTCCATTTGTGGAAAGGGGATCACAATCTGGTTCTCATCAAAGGTCAGTTTGATTTTTTCCAGAGTGTCCCAGTACACAGGCCAGTAGTCGGCCGCATTTACCCATGGACGTATTAAAATATTGACTGAACTGTCGGCTAAAGCGCCAACAGCTATGACAGGGGTGGGTTCTGCCAGGATACGACTGTCAGCTTTGAGTATTTGTTCCAACAATTGTTTGGCTTTTTTCAGATCAGATTCGTAACTGATCCCTACTGTTAAATCCACTCTGCGGGTTTTTTCGGCAGAATAATTAATGATGGCAGAGCCGGTAATTTGCGAGTTCGGCACAATAATGCGTTTGTTATCAGGGCTTTTCATCACCGTCTGGAAGATTTCAATTTTTTCTACAACACCAGAAACCCCTGCTGCGTCTACAAAGTCACCTGCACGGAAAGGACGGAATAAAATAATCAGCACGCCGGATGCAAAATTGGATAAAGAACCTTGCAAGGCTAAGGCTATAGCTAAACCTGCTGCACCTAAAATAGCGATAAAAGACGCGGTCTGAATACCCACTTGTGACAAGGCAATCAGAATAGTCGCCACCATAATAGCGGCCTGAATGATGCCACTTAAAAAAGACACCACGGCCCTGTCGACCTTACGGTGGATTAAGGCTTTTTCCAGCATACGGGTCAGGCTTTTCGATAACCAGCGACCCAGGTATAAAATAACTAAAGCGACCAGTACTTTGACGCTATAACTTAAAATCAATTGCTGATTTTTTTCCAAAAAATCCAGGAATTGTTGCATATCTATCTCCATTTTCGAGCCACTGGTCTGATGAATGTCAGCTAATCTGACGGCCATACCCTAGCATAACCAGTGCCCTGACCCAAGCCAAATGCGGCTTCTGGCTTAGTTTTGTAAAAAATAACTTTGCTTCAGCGCAGAATTTCGCTAGAATCCGCGCCGCTTGTGGTGACTGTAGCTCAGTTGGTAGAGTCCCGGATTGTGATTCCGGTTGTCGTGGGTTCGAGCCCCATCAGTCACCCCAATTCCTCTATAAAAAACCCACTCTGGCTTCGAGCTTCGTTAGTCACCCCAATTTCCCCTTAAACTTAAACCTAAACCCAACTTTGGCTTCGAGCTTCGTTAGTCACTCAATTTCCCCTCACAGCATTCTGTTGTTATGCTCTGCAAGTCTCCCGCTTATTAGTTGCGCCATCATGGATTTAAAACAACTGCAGCTGTCTTTACAGCAGCCTCATTTAGCCCCCGTTGAACTTTGGGATCCAGCCTTTTGCGGTGATATCCCCATTCGTATCGATCGACATGGTGATTGGTATTATCTGGATTCAAAAATCCAGCGACCACAGTTGGTTCAACTTTTTGCTTCAGTACTGACCCGACAGCAACAGGAGTATTTTCTACTGACTCCAGTTGAAAAAGTCCGCATTCAGGTTGAAGATGCCGCTTTTGTCATTGTGGCTATAGAACAACAACGAAGTGATGCTGGACCTGTTCTTATTGCGACCACTAATTTAAGTGAACAGGTATTAATTGATACTGAATATCCGCTGTTTTTACAGGCTCAACCTGATGGTCAGTTGTTACCTTATCTGCAGCTATGGCGTGGCTTAACAGCTAAATTCAGCAGAGCGGTTTATTATCAGCTGGTTGATTTAGCTTTTCCTGTTCAAGTGGATGGCAAAAACAGGCTGCAAATTTCTTCCGCCGGAGTACATTTTGAGCTTGGTACGCTGGACTAACCATTGGTCCCGGATCTAAGGCTCTGTATCGCATTCATTTTTTTCTGCCCTTGCCGCTTTGCGGTTCCTGTTTCATAGTCGATACCAATCAGCTGGAAAAAGCTGTGTTCATCCAACAGGAGATAGAATGAAACTGCAACTAAGCCTTATCACCAGCGCTGTACTGCTAGCCGGAACAGCCCAGAGCGCGACCTTAATTCATGCCGGAAAATTGATTACTGCTGATAGCGACAAAGTATTAAGTGAATACACAGTGGTTGTTGAACAAGACAAAATTATCGCCGTGGAGTCTGGTTATAAAACTCCGGCTAATGGTGATCAGGTTATAGATTTAAAAAATCATACGCTGATGCCAGGCCTGATGGATATGCATACCCATTTCTCCACTCAGATGAGCCCAGGTACTTACACTGAAGACTTTTTCCTGAATGAAGCCGATGTGGCTTTACGTGGAGCTACTTTTGCAGAGAAAACCCTGATGGCAGGTTTTACCACAGTGCGGGAACTGGGGGATATCCATCACACCAGCACAGCGTTGCGTAAAGCCATAACAGCTGGTTATGTCAAAGGCCCTCGTATTTATACGGCTGGTAAATCTATTGCCACTACAGGCGGTCATGCCGACCCAACTAACGGCGTTGCTTATGCGTTAATGGCTGACCCTGGACCAAAAGATGGTGTAATCAATGGCCCCGAAGAAGCACGTAAAGCCGTGCGGCAACGTTATAAAGAAGGTGCGGACCTGATTAAAATCACCGCCACTGGTGGCGTACTGAGTGTGGCTAAAAGTGGCTCAAATCCGCAATTTAACAGCGAAGAGCTAAAAGCTATTGTAGATACAGCCAAAGATTATGGCATGACAGTGGCTGTACATGCTCATGGTAAAGAGGGCATGGACAGAGCTATTGAAGCGGGCGTGGATTCGATAGAACACGGCACTTTAATGGATAAAGCCACAATGAAGCTAATGAAAAAACATGGTACTTATTATGTGCCAACTATCAGCGCGGGCAAGTGGGCTGCAGAAAAAGCAGCTATGCCGGGTTTTTTCCCAGAGCTGGTTCGTCCTAAGGCCTTGGCTATAGGCCCTAAAATTCAGCAAACTTTTGCCAACGCTTACAAAGAGGGCGTCAAAATAGCCTTTGGCACAGACTCTGGTGTAGGAGCCCATGGCGATAACTGGCGTGAATTTGTTTTTATGACCGAAGCTGGTATGCCGGCATTGGAAGCTATCCAGTCTGCCACTATTACTTCCGCTCGCTTGTTAAAAGTGGACCAGGAGTTGGGTTCTGTGACAACAGGCAAGATTGCCGATTTAGTAGCAGTACCAGGTGATCCGCTGCAGGATATTCAACTGATGGGGAAAGTCAGTTTTGTGATGAAAGCCGGGGTTGTGTACAAACAATAACAATAGCCCCAAAATAAGAAAGGCAGCGCAAGCTGCCTTTTCTATTTCTATTTTGGGTTCTGGAAAAACTCCAGTAGCTTATGTACGTCGGCAATGATTTCGGTTTTTAAATCAATTTCTGCTTGTTCGCGCAAGTGATCCAGATGGCGGATCTCTTTCTTATCACGCTCTTTACGTGCCTGATGAGTCGGCATATCTTTGACTACGTCATACATTTTAAACAAGCCAGGGTAGGTCTGTACTGCATTAGGTTTATTGGGGATCTGCAGATGGTCCAGCAATACCCAAATCCTTAATGCACCCTCAGACAACTCACATTGCTCTTCACGCATGGCTTTGGCAATTAATACTATGCTTTGCGTCAGGTCGGCGTTTTTGGCGTCAACGACCTGTTGCTGCTTTAACTTTTGTTGTTGAATTAACCACAACAATCGGCCGAGGTAAAAACTCAGGCCAGCGATAATCAAAACAGCAGCTAAGGTGGCCAGTATCCAGTTGAAGGTCAAACTTTATCCCCTATTCGCCTAAAAACTCTTTACGCCAATCAGTACGCTCTAATTTGGCTAACGGATCCTGATCTTCCTCTTCGTCATCCTGGTCTAAACCTAACAGGGCAACAAGCTCCGCATGACGTGCAGTTTTGGCATTAAAGTACTTCGCGTCTTTACCTGTCAGGATTTCGCCTTTATCGACGAGATCCAGCAATTCCAGCAACTTCTCATCGTTTTCGAGCAGCGCTAATTCCTGTTCTGGCGGCATTTCAGGCTCTTTGGCTTTGCTCAGTTGTACCACTGGCTTGAACTGCTTTGGCTGAGCCATCAGCTTTTGTTCTGCTTCTGTCACTACTAAAGCAATAGGCTTTTTACTGCCATGGCGTGGGTCTTTCGAGCCTTTGCCTGATTGCTTTTGTTTGTCTTCAGCTGAAGGAGAATGGCGACTACCGGATTTTAAGCCTGCACCTTTCTTTTTGGTTTCAGGCGCGCGTGTGCGATCCTGACGAGCTTCTTCAGCCGGTCTGTGCCTGGTACCAAGTGGGCCTGAGGTGCGAGTTTTTTTAATCCGGGTCATATTTGTTACCTACGAAAAAGGGCGCGTATTTTAACCAGTTTATGCCAGAAAACCTAGGTATTTCGCTTTTTAAATAACACTACATCGTCGGCAGGGAATTCAAGCTCCAATTGATCACGTTGTGCCAGGTATTCAAAAGTACGCTGATGGAAAAAACTGATATGGGTGGGGTCATTTTTATAATGCCAATTGCTGAAGCTACTTTGGTCTGTGTAACGTTTGGTCATCAAGGCCAATACAGCTTCCGGCAACAGTAACTCTAACCATAAACCCCATTCTTTCGCAGGGTTGATAAAATGTTCTATGGCTTCAGTGCAACTGACAAAATGATACTTTTGCTGCAGAGCTTCTGGTCCTGGCGCATAAAAAGGGTCCCAAACCTGCATCTGTTTCCCCGCTTCACTGAGCATTTGAGCCAATAAAGGCCCAGGACCACAGCCAAAATCTAATCCGGTATTTTGTTCAGGCGTGAGGATGCTCAGCAGAGGCAAAGCCAGACGGGATAAAAACTGACGGTAGCCAGGGTCATCCAATTGGTTCTGATGCAAATCGTATTGCGCTTTTTCCTGCTCGGCTGTCAACAAGCTAGTGCGATCAGCAAAGACTAAAAAACACTGCTGGCATTGAAAATATGCACGTCTTTTATCGCTGCAAAAAGGCTGGATTTGTGAATGCTGGCACAAAGGACAAATTGAATTCATGGTGAGGATAAATAAAAAGGGCGGTGTAAGATGTTACCGCCCTCTATATAAGGTGTCTAGTGCGACACATAATCTGCTTTAAGTCGTCCTGACGGGAGTTCAACACCCTGTCTGCACAAATTCCCTATATTTTTACGCAAATTCCCTATGAGAATAATTATTCGCGATCGTCCTGATACTTAATGGTCCTTCCTTGCGCTGTGTAAAATACACATTGTCATCATCTTGATGCTGAAAAAACGTACCGATGCACTGCTGCTTTCCGTGCCTGCTTTCCGTGTTTTTTAACGTTACTAAATGTAACGGACTTAAATCTACTCCGATTTTTCAGAATGGCAATACAACGGTATAAAAAAAATACAAAAAAATTGAACTTTTTTGTAATGTGATTATAAATCAATTGGTTAGGTTGTTGTTTCGTGACTTTTTAATGGTGTGAGTCATGTCTTACAATGCTGTGAGATATATCTCACAAATAGGATCTAAGTCAGTAGGTTGATTGTCGGGGAGCATCAAGCGCAGATAAAAAAACCAGGCATGACGCCTGGTTTTATGCAGAGTAAAAAACAGCTGTTAGTGTAAACCGCCAACGTACTTAGACAGTATCTCGATATCTTCATCCGTCAGCTTCTTCGCAACGTCACGCATCATGCCATTCATGTCGTTGGCGCGTGAACCATTACGGAAAGACTCCAGCTGAGTTTTAATATAAGCCGCGTGCTGGAATGAAATTTTAGGAAAACCAGCCAGGCTGTGACCTACACCACGTGGGCCGTGACAAGCGATACAAGCGGCTATTCCACGCTCCAGATCTCCGCCACGGAATAACTTTTCACCTTTAGCTACCACATCTTCCGGCGTGCTGCCTTCTTTCATGGTTTGGCTGGAGTAATAAGCAGCCAGGTCTTTCATATCCTGTTCGGATAAAGCAGCAACCATACCTGCCATCACAGCATTGTTACGGCCTTCTTTACCACCGGTTTTGCTACCTAATTGAAACTCTTTTAATTGCTTAAAAATATAACCAGCATGTTGACCAGCAATTTTCGGATATAAATCTGTTGGGCTATTCCCGTCCATGCCATGGCAGGCAGCACAAGTCACGGATTTAGCTTTACCAGCTTCTGCATCCCCATCGGCTGCATAAACTGAACTGATTAACCCTAAAAAGAGCGTGAGTGGAAGTGCGAATTTTTTCATTTTTTTTCCGTCTCTGTCCGCGTTGAACCGCCAGTAATCTGGCAACCAAGTTGAATAACCCTATATTTTATGTCTATTTTACACGAATCTTGCACAGATAGAATCCCATAAATCACAGTAAAGCTTCTGTGGATCTTCAGGATCCGTTACACTATAGCCAAATTTACAGCCGGAGCTGACAGTGTACAAAGCGATCATCAATTATCAGAAAGCAACTTTTCTGACCAGTGCCCCTGATATTAAGGCTCTGCCCGCAGATACAGGTATCGAAGTTGCCTTTGCTGGTCGTTCTAACGCCGGCAAGTCCAGTGCATTAAATACGCTGACGCGGCAAAATGGTTTAGCCCGTACCAGTAAAACACCAGGTCGTACTCAGTTAATTAATACTTTTGCTTTAGCTGAGAATCAGCGCCTGATCGATTTACCTGGCTATGGATTTGCCAAAGTGCCTTTAGCCGTCAAAGAAAAATGGCAAAAAGCCCTGAGTGAATATCTGATGAAACGCGAAAGCTTAAAAGGCATAGTGATTTTAATGGATATTCGTCATCCGCTAAAAGATTTGGATCAGGATTTAATCCATTGGGCAGTGCAAAGTGATTTGCAGGTCTTATTGCTGCTGACCAAAGCCGATAAATTAAGTCCTGGACCACGTAAAAAAGTGCTGTTGGAAGTGACCGAAGCTTCTATGGCTTTTATGGGTGATGTCACAGTTCAGGTATTTAGCTCGCTGACTAAATTGGGTTTGTCTGAGTTAGAACAAAAACTGGACCAATGGTACAGCGCAGAACAAGAATAAGTTTTTACCAAATCTAAAATTGAGAAAAGCAGAGCATGGTCTCTGCTTTTTTTATTCGTACTATTTCTGGCTCTCTTAGGCCTCAATCATTTTTTTCATAAAAATCAGCGCGCACAATAAGCAGCACCCTAGCTAGTCAGCTGGAATTGGGTAATGTTGAACATTTTTGCTTGGTCAGAAAAAAGAAAACCGGCCCTTTTTGAGGAGGCCGGTCATAGCAAACGGGGAGAAGCTATTCAATAATTTCAAATCAACAGGGTGTCTTGGATTAACAAGACACAGCTATTATACATAGAATTATGAATGTTTGAAGTATTTGCTCTAAAAAATCTAGTTTTATTTCAGATTTTCTGATCGACAGACAAAAAAAACGCCCCACTGCAAGCAGTGGGGCGGCTAAATAAGCCTTTCTTTCTGGCCACTAAATAAGCGATTAAGCTGATTAGTGCTGAAAGATAGAACATCTTACCTCTGTACCCTACGAAATTGATTCTACAAGTGTTGATTAAAAATGCAAGTGAAGAGCTGTAATTAAACTACAAATATTTAGTAAAACGTTCATTAATCTGAAAAAATGTAGCTTAATTACCAGTTTGAATTACATTTTTCGTCTATAAATTATACAGATCTGGTCGAAATCGCGGGGGATCCGATTCATCGATGTTTCGCATCGGAGCGAAGCGATGAGGGACGAAAGTGAAAGCTCTCGATAAAAAAGCCCCAAACAAGTTGGGGCGAAAAATCAAACTACCAGGAATGGGCATTTACACACTTAGTAAGACTGAAGGTTTTTTACTAAGTTCAGCCTTTTTCCATTTTTTTAATGGGCCTGATCCCAGTTTGGACCAAAGCCAGCTTCTGCCAGCAATGGCACGTCCAGTGACGCCGCTGATTGCATGATTTCGACCAGTTCCCGGCTTACCCGTTCCAGCTCTTCAGTTTTCAATTCAAACACCAGTTCATCGTGTACCTGCATAATCATTGCAACTACACCCTCAGGCTGTTTGTCCTGCCAGGCTGATACTTTAATCATGGCCATTTTAATAATGTCGGCTGCAGTGCCCTGCATAGGAGCATTGATGGCCGCACGTTCAGCACCTTTTTTCCGGGCCATGTTTTTGGCATTAATTTCAGGTAGGTACAAACGACGACCAAACAGAGTTTCAACATAACCTTGCTCGTGCGCCTGAGTGCGTGTGCGCTCCATATAATCCAATACGCCCGGGAAACGTTCGAAGTACAGATCAACGTACTGCTGTGCTTCCCCTCGACTGATGCCTAACTGGCGCGCCAAACCAAAAGCGGACATGCCATAAATAAGGCCGAAGTTCACCGCTTTAGCGCGGCGACGTTGTTCTGAACTGACCTGGTCCAGCTCTACACCAAAGACTTCAGCTGCTGTAGCTCTATGGATATCTTTGCCTTGAGCAAAAGCTTTGAGCAGAGCAGGGTCACGTGATAAGTGCGCCATGATGCGTAGTTCAATTTGTGAATAGTCGATTGCCAGTATGGTTTTACCCGCTTCAGCAATAAAAGCCTGACGAATACGGCGACCTTCTTCACTGCGGATCGGAATATTTTGCAGGTTAGGCTCAGTGGAGCTTAAGCGGCCTGTGGCGGCAACCGCCTGGTGATAGGACGTATGCACCCGGCCTGTTACCGGATTAACCGATAAAGGCAGTTTGTCGGTGTAGGTAGATTTAAGCTTACTTAAACCCCGGTGTTCCGTAATAAGTTTTGGAAACTCATAATCAAGCGCTAACTCGGCTAATACTTCTTCCGCTGTGGACGGTGTGCCTGTGGGTGTTTTTTTCAGTACAGGTAAACCCATCTGTTCAAATAAGATTTCCTGCAACTGCTTAGGAGATGACAGGTTAAATTCTTTACCCGCCATCTGATAAGCTTCCTGCTCTATCTCGCCTATACGTTTAGCTAAATCCAGACTTTGTTGCGCCAGCAGCTTGCCATCAATTTTTACCCCAGTGCGTTCCATTTTGGACAAAATTGGCACCAATGGCATTTCGATATCACGGAATACTTTCTGCAAGCCTGAATGTTGCGCAAGCATCGGCCATAAGGTTTGGTGTAACCGCAAAGTCACATCAGCATCTTCTGCTGCATAAGGCGAAGCTTGTTCTAGCGCAATTTGGTTAAAGGTGATTTGTTTAGCACCTTTGCCTGCGATGTCTTCAAAGCCTATGGTTTTATGGCCAAGGTACTTCAGTGACAAGGAGTCCATATCGTGGCGGGAGGCAACGCTATTTACAATGTAAGACTCGAGCATGGTGTCAAAGCGAATACCGCGCAGCGTTATACCATGGCGCGCCAGTACACTTTGATCGTACTTCAGGTTCTGTCCTACTTTGGCTTTGCTTTCATCTTCCAGCCAGTCCTTCAACTGAGCTAACACCCAGTCACGATTCAGCTGTTCAGGTGCGCCGACATAGTCATGTGCCAGTGGGATATAACAAGCGTCACCGGCTGCTAAAGCCAGAGAAATACCCACCACATCGGCCTGCATATAATCCAGACTGGTGGTTTCGGTATCAAAAGCCACCAGTTCCACTTCTGGCAATCGTTTTAACAGCTGCAGAAAATCAGCTTCGGTTAAAATGCATGGGTAGCTGCTGGTATCAATGCCGCTGGCAGGGATTTCCGCTGTGTGCTCCTCATTAGTTTTTGCCGCTTCTGTCGCTACTGCTGTTGCAGTATCTTTGCCTGCTAAAACTTCACTTAACCAGCGTCTGAATTCACAAGCTGCAAACAGCTCGGCCAGTTTAGTCTGATCCGGTGTTTTGATATCCAGACTGTCTGGCTTAAGCGACAATTCGACATCGGTTTTGATGGTGGCGAGTTGATAAGACAAAGTCAGCTGATCTTTAAATTCTTCCATTTTGGCTGCTATGGTTTTGCTGCCACGGAAGTTCAACGCTGCTATCTGATCCAACTGCTGGTATAGCTTCTCTATCGAACCAATACCTTGCAGCAAAGCCATGGCAGTTTTTTCACCTACACCTGGCAAACCCGGTATGTTGTCGGCTTTATCGCCCATCAAGGCTAAATAGTCGACAATCAGCTCTGGCCCTACACCAAACTTTTCTGCAACTCCCGCAGGGTCCAGAATGGTATCCGTCATGGTGTTAATTAAGGTGACATGTTGATCAACCAACTGTGCCATATCTTTGTCACCTGTGGATATCAACACATGACGGCCTTGTTGGCTGGCCTGCACTGCCAAAGTACCGATGACATCGTCTGCTTCAACGCCACTGATACAGATCAGCGGTAAACCCATAGCCTCAATGATTTGGTGTAAAGGTGCTATCTGGCTACGTAAATCATCCGGCATTGGCGGACGATGCGCTTTATATTCGCTGTACATTTCATTACGGAAAGTAGGGCCTTTGGCGTCAAATACCACAACCATCTGGCTGGGCTTGTATTGGCGTAACAAACTTTTCAGCATGTTGACCACACCATAAATAGCGCCGGTCGCTTCCCCTTTGGAATTGGTCAGGTGTGGTGGCGAATGATAAGCACGAAATAAATAAGAAGAACCGTCGACCAGAATAAGAGGATTGTCCGGTATAACAACCATGATAAGGATCCCTAAATGTTTTGCTTAAGCATGCCACAACAGGGCTGTTTCAGCCAGCTGTAGCTACGTTGTTGCTCTGTGGCAGTGATACTTTTTTATACGAAAAAGCTGTGGATAACTTTGTGGATATACAATAGGGAACAGCCAGAAAATCTCGGTGAAGAGTCCGGTGCTAAGTGGTTAAGTTGCTGTATTTAAAAGAAAAAGAAGGGTAATGCTATGGGTTCCCTTGTTGTTTTTCTTATCATTCCATTTTGTGGAAAATTATCTCACTTTGGTTTCCTGTCAAAAAAGGCGACAGCGTAAGACAATCAAAGCGGGGAAACAGACTACCACAAAGATTTTCTTTGCACAGTCCTGATTTCAATTTTTTTTAACTGAAAAAAATGTCTTTCAGATTGATCAGTTATAAGGCTATTTGGACTACAAATTTTACCCAACTTAGTCTGGATTATGGGCTAAGTTAAAAGCCAACAAATACAGGGGCTTCCACTATGAAGCATCCGGGCGTTATAATACCTTAACTTTTGTATGGCTTATTGACAGGATTATCCAGATGAAAAAACTCACTTTTGCCTTAGTGCTGATGACAACTGCTGCAATAGCCAACGTTGCTGCACAGGAAGCAGACAACGAAGCAATTAAAAAACGTCTTGAACCCGTAGGTCAGGTCTATCTGGCTGGTGCACAGGCCGCAGCTGATACTGGTCCTAAAGGTCCACGCACTGGCGAGCAAGTGTATCAGGGCGCTTGTTTTGCATGTCACGGTACTGGTGCTTTAGATGCGCCTAAAAAAGGTGATGCAGCCTGGAAACCTCGTTTAGCGCAGGGTCTGGATGTATTGAAGAAACACGCTATTGAAGGTATCCGTTCTATGCCTCCTCGTGGTACTTGTGGCGATTGTTCTGATGATGAAATTGAAGCCGCTATCAAGTTTATGACTGAAGGCGTGTAAACCTTCTGTTAGCAAAAACGCTGCTGTGGCAGCGTTTTTTGTTTCTAATGCTTTTTAGGTCTAATTGTTATCTTTATAGCTCAATTGCTTATAAGAAGATCTGACCAGCCAGCTCATTTTGCCTTCCATCTGGTTAAGCTTTGTGCATAATAGAGGTGCTTAAACATCAGCCAGTTATGGTTGCCTTGCCTTAGATAAGAATAAGAGAGAAAGTTGAAGGATATAACAACTCTGGATAGAGCCCATCACCTTGTGGTTAGTCAGTTGCGCCGTTTGCGTAAGCTGGCCGCAGGCTATAAACAGGCATATATCATTCAAGGTGCTTTACTCAAATTGTCAGAATTAGCTTCTGGCATCAAAGACATGCGCGAGTTTTATCCTGCAATTCACCGTTTATTAAACCAGCAGCTCAAAGCCGATAATTTTTATGTGGTGCTTTGTGATCAGGACCAGCAGTTTTCGCTGGAATATTTCGCAGACGAAAAAGACCAACAAGTTTTATTAGATGCGCCTTCCGACGCTTTTGCTTCCGGTCTGACGGGTTATGTGGCCCGCACTAAACAAGCGCTGCTGTGTGATCAGGATGGCTACCGGCGACTAGTTGAAACAGGCGATATTACGGCTCAGGGCACAGCCTGTCAGTATTGGTTAGGTGTGCCTTTATGCCGTGGTGAAAAAATTATTGGGGTGATGGCTATTCAAAGTTATGACCCGGAGTGCCATTACAATCAGCATGATTTAGCGCTGATTAGCAATATAGCCATTCATACGGTCACAGCTATAGACAGAGTGAAAAGTCGTGAATTGCTGGAGCAAACCGTACGTGAGCGTACTCAGCAGTTACGCAATACCAATCAGTCGCTGGAAAAAGAAATCCGCGAGCGAACTAATGCCGAACAGCTGCAGTCTGCTTTGTATAAAATTTCTGAGATGACAGCTAAAAGCACTGACATGATGAGTTTTTATCATGAAGTGCACCAGATTTTGTCTGAATTGATGAAAGCAGATAACTGCTACATTGCGTTATTAAATGAAGCGGCTGACCGCTTACATTTTCCATTCTATCTGGATCAGTACACGCCAACGCCCAGAGAACGCGCGTTGCAAAGTGGCTTAACTGAGTATGTGATCCGCTCTGGCGAAGCTAAATTAATCAGCCAGACACAGTTACTGGATTTAATTAAAACTGGAGTGGTAGACAGGGTGCAATCCAGTCTTGGCCATCATGCGATGTCTACCAGTTGGTTAGGTGCGCCTTTGTTAGTGGGTGAACAGGTACTGGGTGTGATTGCGCTGCAGTGTTATGACAACACCTACAGCTACAGCGAACAAGAGCTGAATCTATTACGTTTTGTGTCGCAGCATATAGCTGTAGCTATCTCCCGCAAACTGTCGACAGAGCAACAAAAACAGCAGCATGAAGAGCTGGAAAAACGTATTTTTGAGCGTACCCGCGAATTACGTCAAACTAATTTGTTTTTGCGTTTACAGGTGGAAGAGCGGAAAAAAGCCGAAGAAAAACTGTTTCACGAAGCCAATCATGATGCCTTAACTGGCCTTGCAAATCGTCAGATGTTTTTAATGCAATTGCGCCAGCGTTTTTCCTATCGGAATCGCGAGGCCAACCCACGTTTTGCCTTGTTATTTATCGATTTAGACCGTTTTAAACTGATTAATGACACCTTAGGCCATCATATTGGTGATTTGTTTTTAATCGAAGTCAGCCAACGTTTACAACAAACAGTGCGTGAACATGATTTAGTGGCTCGTTTAGGTGGCGATGAGTTTGTCATTTTATTGGGGCAAATTCAAAGCGACTTAGATGCTGAAGAAGTAGCGGAGCGTTTGATTGAATCTCTGCGTCAGCCGATGATGCTTGAGGGCCAGCAGGTATGTTCAGGCGCCAGTTTAGGTATTGCCTGTTATCAACCTGAATATCAAAACGCCGATGAATTATTACGTGACGCTGATGCAGCTATGTATCAGGCCAAGTCTTTTGGCCGTAACCGCTTTGTGATTTTTAATGACTCCATGCGCCAGCAAATGCTGCAGGAGCTTGGGCAAGAACAAGCGTTGCAACAAGCTGTTGATCAACAGCAGTTTGCGCCTGCCTTCAGGCCTTTATTACAAGCTGATGCACAAGTACTGGGTTATCAGGTGCTATTGAACTGGCAGCGGGGTGATGCGGAACAAAAAGCTGAGTTAAGTCGTCAGGCGACTCAGGCTGGTTTAATGCCGGATATTGAACTTGAACTGGTGAGGCAGCTTTGTCAGAAAAATGCCGGCACGGAAATATTCAGCATTACATTAAGCAGCGGCCATCTGAATAATACCTTACTGTTTGATAAGCTCTGTAATGTATTACGCCATTCGGTCTTGCCTTTACATCAGTTGTGTATTGGGTTTAACGAAGCGGATTTGTTGCGTTTAACCACCACTCAACTGGCAAATTTACATCAGTTAAAGCGGCTTGGTATTCGATTGTGGTTGGATCAGTTTGCTGCCGAAGTGGCTGCTTTGGGTTTACTGGTACAGTATCCATTTGATTTTGTTGTGTTAGACACAGCCTTTAGCCGCAGTTTACAGCGCAGTGATCAGCGTAAACAGCTGCTGCAAGTACTGTTGAGTCTGGCGCAAACCCACAAATACCGTCTGGTCGCTGCTGTGGCTGAAAATGACGAAAGCCGTACTTACCTGACTCAGCTGGGATGCTGCTATTTTGCCGATAGCAGCCCGGTGAGCGAAACCCAATCAGGGCTTTTTCAACAGCTGGCGTAATCGGTCAATATGCGCCAGGCCTGTTTCCTGTCGTTGCTGTTCAGTTTTGACTGGTGCAGCTTTGCTCCATTCCAAATCATCAGCAGGCAATTCGTATAAAAACCGGCTTGGTTCAGGTTTGATGATTTCACCATACTGACGACGCTCGCGGGCATAAGTAAAAATTAACTCACGTTGTGCTCTGGTAATACCTACATAAGCCAAACGGCGCTCTTCCTCTACATTGTCTTCATCTATGCTGCTTTGATGCGGCAACAAACCTTCTTCCATGCCGACCATAAAGACGTAAGGAAATTCCAAACCTTTAGAGGCGTGTAAAGTCAGCAGTTGCACCTGATCGGCATCATCTTCCTGCTCCTGACGCTCCATCATGTCCCGCAAGGTCAGTTTAGTGACCACTTCGTTTAAACTTAGTGGCTCCTCATCGTCTTTGCCTTCGAGCATTTCACTGATCCAGCGATACAGCTCATTGATATTCTTCAGTGCCATTTCAGCCGCTTTTGGGCTGGCGCTGCTTTCAAATAACCAGGCTTCGTACTGGCTTTGCCGGATCAGATCTTTTACTGCTTCCTTCGGATCAGCTCGTAGTGCGTTGTCCGCGACATGATTAATCCAGTTGGCAAAGTTCTGTACCGCCTGCAGACCACGTGCCGGCAAACGTTCTGCCAGTTCAGGTTCAAAACAGGCGGCAAATAAGCTGATATGTTTTTCGTTGGCCAAGCTGCCCACTCTTTCCAGCGTAGCAGCGCCTATTTCACGTTTTGGCGTGTTGATAATACGCAAAAACGCATTGTCATCGTCCTGATTCACCAGTAACCGTAAATACGCCATGATGTCTTTAATTTCAGCACGGGAAAAAAACGAAGTGCCACCTGACACTTTGTAGGGAATTCTGTTGGTGATCAACGCTTTTTCAAATACCCGTGCCTGATGGTTGCCGCGATACAGCAGCGCATACTCTTTATACTGAGTGCGGTTAATAAAGCGGTGCGAAATGATTTCGGCCACCACTTTTTCGGCTTCATCTTCTTCATTACGGGTAGGTAATACCCGTAAAGGCACGCCATACCCCAGTTCGCTGAAGAGTCGTTTATCGTATTCGTGTGGGTTATTGGCGATCAGAATATTGGCCGCTTTCAGAATACGTTCGGCCGACCGGTAGTTTTGCTCCAGCTTAATGACTTTTAAGTTCGGAAAATCTTTACCCAAGAGCACCAGATTTTGTGGTTTGGCACCCCGCCAGGAATAAATTGACTGGTCATCGTCTCCAACCACAGTAAAGCGCTGACGCTCACCGACCAGCCATTTCACCAGTTCATACTGACTGGTATTGGTATCCTGATATTCGTCCACCAACAAGTACTGGATTTTTTGTTGCCACTTCTGCCGCACTTGCTCATTGGAAGCAAACAGCAGGGTTGGCACCATAATTAAATCGTCAAAATCCAGGGCGTTGTAGGCCCGAAGCTGCTGGGCGTATTGCTGGTAGAAGTTAGCAAAGCTGATGCTTTGTGCGTCTGTGGCGCGAGCCAAGGCTTGACCCGGCAAGGTCAAATCGTTTTTCCACGAAGAGATTTTGCTTTGCAAAGCTTTCAGTAAATCTTTATCACCCTGTAGCTCGGCATCGGTCAGCTCTTTGAGCAGCGCCATGCTGTCCTGATCGTCAAACAGTGTGAAGTTAGGCTTATAACCAATGGCGCGATATTCCTTTTTCAGGATCTCTAAGCCTAAGGTGTGAAAAGTGGAAACAGTTAAACCTCTCAACAAAGGCCGGGCCAACTGATGCTTGATCCGCTCTTTCATTTCGCGGGCGGCTTTATTGGTAAAAGTCACTGCCGCTATATGTTTGGCAGGCACATCACATTGCTGAATTAAATACGCAATTTTATTGGTAATGACCCGGGTTTTGCCACTGCCAGCGCCAGCCAGAACCAGGCAAGGCCCGCTGATATAATGCACCGCATCGTTTTGTTGAGAGTTAAGTTTCATCAGACACCTTTTGCAGAAGGACGCTAGTTTAACTCAAATTTAACGGGCTGAGGCGTGCTGATTTCTGCACAAAACGAGCAAGTCCGGCAAATATGCGGCAGAATGGATCCACCTTGAGCCTGAAGGCTCGTAGAATAAAATAACGCTACAGGAGCTAGACCATGATTGATCCAAAAAAGATTGAAGAAATTGCGAAACAAATTGGCGCCGCTATCCCACCTAAAATGCGTGAGATGGCCGATGATGTTGAAAACAAAGTAAAGCAGGTGCTACAGCAAAAACTGAGTCAGCTGGATTTTGTGTCCCGCGAAGAGTTTGATGTGCAAACTCAGGTGTTGGCTAAAACACGCGCCAAACTGGATGAACTGGAACGTCGCGTTGCTGAATTATCGGCGAAAGACGAGTCAGCTAGCTAAAAAGTGATGTAAATAAGGACGGTTATGAAGTTAAGTCAGGTATCGGTGCTGCTGGCTGGATTATTCAGCTCTGTGGTTTTAGCTCAGGTTGAGCAGGTGATCCAGGTCGGGTATTTGCTGGATGTGCGCACAGGCAACTACCAGAAAAACAAAGCTATTCTGGTTGAAGAGGGTCGCATCAGCGCTATTGTTGATGCAAAAGATGCTCCCAAAAACGTACAGATGATTGATTTATCCAGCCATTATGTAGTGCCAGGCCTGATTGATATGCACGTGCATTTAACTTCAGATCCACAAAAACATGGGTATCGTGGTTTAGTCGAAACGCCAACCCGTGAAGCCATCTTTGGTGTCAGTGCGGCCAAAGCCACCTTAAAAGCAGGTTTTACCACAGTGCGGAACTTAGGGGCCGCAGGTTACGCCGATGTGTCTTTGCGGGATGCCATTGATGATGGCGAAATTCAGGGACCACGGATGCGGGTAGCTGCCAATACCATCTGTATTACAGGCGGGCACTGTGACAATAATCTGCTGCCACATATTTATAATTCCAGAAGCGCAGGTGTCGCCAATGGTCCGGATGAAGTTCGCTCTAAAGTGCGTGAAAACATCAAGTACGGCGCTGATGTGATTAAGTTTGCCGCCACTGGTGGTGTGTTATCCAAAAATACAGACGTGAATGCCAGTCAGTATAACTTTGAAGAAATGAAAGCTTTAATAGACGAAGCCCACGACAGAGGTCGTATCGTTGCGGCTCATGCCCACGGTTTGCAGGGTATTAAACGCGCTATTGAAGCTGGGGTGGATTCGATTGAACACGGCAGCTTTATTGATGATGAAGCCATTAAACTGGCGAAAAAGCACGGCACTTATTTAGTGATGGATGTCTATGTCAGTGACTTTATCTTAAGCGAAGGCGAAAAAGCCGGCATATTGCCTGAGTCCTTAGCTAAAGAGAAAAAGGTTGGCTTGTTGCAACGACAAAACTTCCAGAAAGCGGTAAAAGCAGGTGTGAAGATGGCTTATGGCACAGATGCCGGCGTTTACACTCATGGTTTAAACGGCCGTCAGTTTGCTTATATGGTGCAGTGGGGTATGACACCTTTACAGGCGATTCAGGCTGCCACAGTCAATGCCGGTACATTATTAAATTGGAAAAATGAGCAAGGCCAACAAAATGTCGGCGTGTTAGAAGTTGGGGCTTTCGCTGATTTAGTGGCAGTGCCTGTTGACCCTCTTACTCAAGTCAAAGCGCTGGAGCAGCCTGCTTTCGTCGTGAAAGCCGGCCAACAAGTGCTCTAAGCTTTCTGACAGTGGCATTAGATATTCTAATGCTACTGTCACACTTTTTCTCGTCTTTCTTACACAGTGTTGTCATGGAATTGCTGAATAATTGCGCACAGTGAAATGACTTAACACCCAGGAAGACCTATGAAACTTATTACTGCTGCTGTATTTACTGTTGCCACTTTGTTGGCTAGCCAGGTTCAGGCTGCGTCAAACTACACCTATTCAAACACTGAATACTGTGAGCTTGTTGCGCAAAATGCTGTAGATAATTTATTAAAAGCTTATGCGAAAAAGCTGGGTTTTACTCCTGCTCGTAGTGCTTGTGTTCAGTTGCTGAATCCTATGACTGCGCAGTTAACACAAGATGCTGAAGCGCAAATTCGTGCTTACTCTCGTGGCTCAGCCCGTAAGTTACCCGCTTCAGTGGTTCAGCAGTTAAAAGCCATGCCAATGGAACAACGTCGTGCTGCTTTGGTTCAGATCTACGGTTAATTCGTCGCTTTCAGTTGTATGCATACTTGAAAGCTGAGTACAGTAGCCCAAGATAACGGCTATACCCAGAAAGGCGGAGCATACAATGAGCGAATTTGACTTTGATTTAGACCATCTGGATTTTGATGGTGCTGAGAAAAAAACGGCACAGCAACAGCTGGCTGCTGATCAGTTAGCAGCAGAACAGGCTGCAATGCAGGACGATGATTCGGATGATTGCGCTGGTGGCGCCTGTAAAATCTGAATCAAGTCGTAGCTGAGCTTTATAGCTAAAATAGAAGGGTCTGAGTTTATCACTCAGACCCTTATTTATTTTTTAGATTAATTCGATTGTTTTATTTCGTTTTTTAAATTGGCCCTGGGCCTCTACTCTGTGTTGGCAGGATAGAGCGAACTCCAAAGAGGGTCATAATAATGTTTAATAAATCAGCCTTAGTCGTAGCTTTAGGTTTGTCTTTAGCTGTACAAGCAAATACTTTAACCAGAGACAATGGTGCTCCGGTTGGGGACAATCAGAATTCCACTACAGCAGGTCCTAACGGCAGTGTATTACTGCAGGACGTGCACCTGATCCAGAAATTACAACGTTTTGCCCGTGAGCGTATTCCTGAGCGTGTTGTGCATGCCCGCGGTACTGGTGCTCATGGTGAATTTGTCGCTACTGACGATTTATCCGATTTAACCATAGCGGCTCCTTTTGCCAATCAAGGTAAAAAAACGCCAGTCTTTGTGCGTTTCTCCACAGTGATCCATGGTAACCATAGCCCTGAAACTTTACGTGATCCGCGTGGTTTTGCCGTGAAGTTCTATTCTGATCAAGGTAACTGGGACTTAGTGGGTAACAATCTGCCAGTATTTTTTATCCGTGATGCGATTAAATTCCCGGATATGGTGCATTCATTAAAACCTTCGCCTGTCGACAATATGCAGGATCCAAATCGTGTCTTTGACTTTATGTCGCACGAACCGGGTTCTACCCAGATGCTGACTTTTGTTTATTCAGATTTAGGCACGCCAGCCAGCTACCGTGAAATGGATGGTTTTGGTGTACATGCTTACAAATTCATCAATAGCCAAGGTCAGGTGCATTACGTCAAATTCAACTGGAAGAGTCAGCAGGGTGTGAAATCCTTGGATGCGGATCAGGTTACTAAAACTCAGGGCATGGATTTTAACCACCTGACCCGCGACTTGTACCAGAACATCAATGCCGGTAACAACCCGAAGTGGGATTTGTATGTGCAGGTGATCACACCGGAGCAGCTGGATGATTTCGACTTTAACCCACTGGATGCCACTAAAACCTGGCCAGGAGTGAAAGAACGTAAAGTCGGCACCATGACGCTAAACCGTATGCCAAAGAACTTCTTTGAAGAAACTGAGCAATCGGCTTTTGCACCAGCCAACCTGATCCCAGGTATTGAGCCATCTGAAGACCGTTTGTTGCAAGGCCGTATTTTCTCTTACTCCGATACTCAACTGTATCGCTTAGGCGCAAATCATAGCCAGTTGCCAATCAACAAAGCCAAAGTGATGGTGGATAACCACAATCAGGATGGCGCTATGAATTTTGGCAACAGTACATCCAACGTTAATTATGAGCCAAGCCGTATTGAACCTAAAACTGTGGTGGATGCCGCCCGTGCTGTCGAAACAAAACTGGATGGCACAGTGATGCAAAAGGCAATCAGCAAGCAGGACAACTTTAGCCAGGCTGGTGCTTTGTACCGCAGCTTTGATAAGCAACAACAAGCCAATCTGATCCGCAATTTGTCCGGTGATTTAGGTCAGGTGAAAGATGCAGTGACTAAACACAAAATGCTGGCGCATTTCTACAAAGCTGACAGCGACTATGGCACTCGTTTAACCAAAGCCGTCAATGGCGATTTAAAACAAGTGCAGCAAATCGCTAAATCCCTGTAAACAATTCCCTGGTGCAGGTCGGTTGGTTTAGTCCTTCCAACTGACCTTAGTTTAAAGCCCTGCGAAACTCGTATGCTCTGTCCTGCACCCAGGGTGAGTTTCGCAGGCACCAATTCCCCTGCGTACTTGAAGCCGCAGCTTTGTTGACTACGCGCTCTCGCCCCAGTCACATAGGACAACTATGCTCCTGGGGTCTCGCTCACTTGTCGCCTCGCTGCAACTCCAATTACTTTGGGGAATTCACAACCCTTCGTACTTGAAGCCGCAGCTTTGTTGATTTCGTGCTCTCATTCCGGTACCGGAATGAACACGAGACGGGCAGGGTAAACCCAGCCCCTACAACATCGTCTTGCTGCAACTCTGAGTGCTTTGGGTAATTCATAACTCCTATGTCTAAGGAATTTATCTGATGCGATTACTGTTACTGAGTTTGATGTTATTAAGCGCTATGCTGCGTTCTGAAGAACAAGTCTCTGATCCATTGGAACAACTCACTTCTTACTTTTTTGCTGCGGCCCGCACTGGTGATCTTGTGGTACTCAATGAGTTTATACAGCAGGGCTTTCCGGTCGATCAGCGCAACAACCAAAGTTATACCGCCCTGATGGTCGCTACTTATGCAGGTCAGCAGCAAGCTGTCGAATTACTACTTCAACAAGGCGCAGATGCCTGCTTGCGTGATAAAAGAGGCCATACCGCTATGATGGGCGCCATAGTGAAAGCGGAGTGGAGTATAGGAAAAATTCTATATCCAATTGATTGCAAAGAAGACACTTCAGTAGATGCCAAAGCACCTGTGACAGACAAAGCGAAAATGACGGTAGCGCAGTTTGCTGAAGTTTTTGGTCAAAGCGAAAAACTGCAGCAACTGGCTAAAGAGGCAGAAGTGAAACAAAGGACCCCTAAAGGCCAAAGCCAAAATTAAAGTGCGGCTGTGACTTTAATTTCTACTTTCCATAATGGATTGGCAAGGCGGGCTTCCACTGTGGCACGAGCCGGAGCCTGACCTTCTTCCACCCACTGATCCCATGCTGTATTCATCGCGTTGTAATCGGCCATATCAGCCAAATAAATGGTGGTATCGACAACACGACTTTTACTGATGCCCACTTCGGCCAGCAGCGCATCAATTTGTGCCAGTACATTAGCAGTTTGTGCTGAAGCGTCGCCGTCCAGATTGTCCGGCACCATACCAGATAAAAATACCAGACCATTGGCGATCACTGCTTCGCTGTATCTTTTACCTGGTTGTATACGTTGGATCATTGCTTTGTCCTTTTATCAGATCACAGGCTTAAAGCCTTCACTCTGGCCATCTATTAAATCATAAGGCGACATGGCCGGAATTTGTTGCTGAATTTGTTGTTCCAGTTGGTCCAGTGTTTTCAGTTGCTGACAAATCTGCTGGCCACGTTGCTGTAAGTTTTTACTATTTTTCTGCATGTCAGTTTTTAACTGACTGCCAAAGGTCTGCATTTTAGCGCGGAAACTTTGCATTTTTTCGGTGGCAGAGCCAGGGCTTTGCAGCACATTTTGCCCTAAAGTCAGCATCATCTGGCCACTGATTTTAGCCACAGCTTGCTGAATTCGTTGTTCGGCCTCTTTGGCTAAGTTTTTATCCGCTGAGCGCAGCTGACTACCATACACATAAATGGTATCCCCTTGTCGTTGCACCAACTGATTCAATTGTTGTTCCAGCTCATCCACTGGTTGCTGTAGTTCAGGATTTTCGGCAAGGCTCATACCAGTAGCTGTTTGTACGTTTTGATCCAGCACAGTGCGGGCCAATTGCAGGCTGTCATCCATCAAAGCGGCTGAAGCCGTGACTTGTGTACGAATGCCTTGCTGATAAGTTTTCAGGTGCTGTTGTGTTTCGGTGTTGCTGTTGCTTTTTTGCTGAGCCAGCCACAGCTGGCCTTTGGTATCAATACGCCACAGCTCCTGATCACCCCGTTGAATGCTGACTACTGAGGGACTGACTTTTAAGTCGTCCTGCAAGGTCAAAGCACATTGATCACTGGCATAACTCAGGCCACTTACCAGCATCAATGTACTGGCACAGATATACTTCATAACAACCTCAATAAGGTAAAAAAACCATGCTGCGTGACAAGTAATGAATCACCACTGAATCAGCCTTCGTATTTGACGCCGCAGCTTTGTTGCCTGCGCCTGCTCGCCCCAGTCACATAAGAAGGCTATGCTCCTGGGGTCTCGCGAGCTTGTCGCCTCTCTGCAACGCCAACTACTTTGGCTTACAGCCTTGGTATTTGACGCCGCAGCTTTGTTGCCTGCGCCTGCTCGCCCCAGTCACATAAGAAGGCTATGCTCCTGGGGTCTCGCGAGCTTGTCGCCTCTCTGCAACGCCAACTACTTTGGCTTACAGCCTTGGTATTTGACGCCGCAGCTTTGTTGCCTGCGCCTGCTCGCCCCAGTCACATAAGAAGGCTATGCTCCTGGGGTCTCGCGAGCTTGTCGCCTCTCTGCAACGCCAACTACTTTGGCTTACAGCCTTGGTATTTGACGCCGCAGCTTTGTTGCCTGCGCCTGCTCGCCCCAGTCACATAAGAAGGCTATGCTCCTGGGGTCTCGCGAGCTTGTCGCCTCCCTGCAACGCCAACAACATTGGCTTACAGCCTTGGTATTTATCACTGTTTCAGCTGGTTTGATTGTATCGTTCAAACAGCAGTTCAATCACTTGCCTGCTTTGTTGCAGACAAAGTTGTAAGTGGCTGCAGAGTGAGGGTTCAAGTGTGCCTTGTTGCAGTAACTGGTTTTCTGTCAGCCGGCAAAGCTGGCTTAAACGCATCAGCCCTAACTGGCCCATACTACCGATCATTCGGTGGAATACTTTAGGATCGGGTTTGTCTTGGGTTAACTCTTGTTGCAGAGTATCAAGCTGCGCTTTGACGTTCGCGCTAAGCGCTTGTCTTTGTTCGGGCTTTAATGCTTGTAAAGCTTGTTGTAAATAATCAGTTTGATACAAAGGGTTTAATGGGGGCAGTTGCGCCAGTTGGGCAATCAAAGCCTGTAGTTGTTCACGCCGCCAGGGTTTAAGCAACACTGCGCTAATTTGTGCTGCTATCTCTTTTTGTACGGAACCACTGACTAAAACAAAACGACTGTTTTCATCCACCTGCCGACGTAAGTCCAATTGCTGTAGGATTTGCTGAGCGTCAGCGTCTTCCAACTGGCCATCTAAAAATACCCAGGCCCATACCTGTTGCGGTAATTGTTGCACTTGTTGCAGGCTGTTGGCTGTGGTCACGACAAAACCCAGTTGTGTTAAAGCCTGTTCCAGACTAACACGACATAACTCGTCGTCTTCCACCACTAAGGCCTGATTTTGTTCTGTGGTCGTTTGCTGCGTTTCAGGTAATAAAGATGAAACCTGACATTTCAGGCTGAAACTCACCTCTGTGCCAAGTCCTGGCACGGATTGAATATCCAGAGCCGAGCCCAACTGTTGTAATAACTTTTGGCAAACCAGCATGCCAAGACCCGGACCAGCCTGCAATGAGCGCTGCTGGTTAAGGCGTTCGCCGCGCAATAACTGACTGATTTGTAATGTAGTTAAGCCCACACCTGTGTCCCGCACCTTGAACAATAAGTTCAGCTTACCCGCTTGTTGCTCCAGCAGCTCGACACGCACTTCAATTTCGCCTTGTTTGGTGTATTTGACCGCATTCGAGATCAGGTTCGTTAGCAATTGGGTCAGTAAATTTTCGTCCAGCAATAACAAGCCCGGAACATTGGATGCCACCGAAGAGCTTAATTTAAGTCCTTTATTACTAGCCAAAGGCTCGAGTAAGTTATGCAGACGCCCCAGTAATTCGGCCAATACTACCTGCTGATCTACGGGTTGATAGACGCCATAATCCAGCCTGCTGGTTGTCAGAATATTGTTGATAATATTATCCAGCGACCAGACAGAACGACGCGCCAATTGCACTTTTTGCTGGCTGCTTTGATGATCCAACTCAGTCAATAATTGGGCCAACACTGCATCTATGCCTTGCAATGGCGTGCGGATTTCATGGCCTAAGGTGGCGATAAATTCATTTTTAACTGCAATTTTTTGTTGAGCCATCTCTTGCTGCTTTTGTAGCAACAAACGATTACGGCGTGATTTGTGATAAAACAGCGATAACAGCAAAGCTAAAGCCAAACAAGCGCCGACAGATAACAACAGCAGCATATTGCGTTGATGTTGGTGAGTCAGTTGATCCAACTGACCTTGCTGAGCGGCTTGCTGCAGATTACGTTCCAGCAAGTCTTTGTGCTGCTCACTTGAGATCACCAGCGACTGTTTATGAATTCTGTCATCAAATAACTGTTGTTGCAGTTGCCGCACTTGTTCCGCAGCAGCATAAGCCTGTTGGTAATCCTGATTAAACTCCGCCACCTGGGCTGTTACAGTCCAATAATCCAGCAGGCTCTGAGGTTTGGTAAAATACGAGGTTTGTAAGTTAAGCTTTTGATATAAAGCTGCAGCCTCTGCCTGCTGCTTAAACTCCAGCAACGCAGTTAAGTGGTTTAAGCTGAACTGGCGGAAGTTCGCCTGATGTTCGTCAGCCTTTAACAACTGACTGATCTGCTGATACCTGGTGTTCGCCATAGCAGGACGGTCAAAATGCAAATCCAGCCAGGCCAGACTTTGTTGAGCATCTGCTTGCTCAATACTATTGCCTGCTTGTTGTGCTGCCAGTAATGCCAGTTGTAGTTGCTGTTCACTTTCCTGATATTTTTTCTGTGGCAATAAACTGCGGGCCAGACTTAAATGGTATTGCGCCGTTAACGCCTGTTCCTGACGGCTCAAGCGCAGTTCCAGTGCTTTACGTGCAAAGTCTTCCGCAGCTTGATCTTGCTGATACAACCGGCTGGCTTCAGCCAACAGATGTAAAAAATTAGCCTGACGATTGCTGTCATCCCCGGTCATTGCAAGGCTCAGACCATCGCTGGCGATTTGAATAGCCTGGGGGTAGGCATATAAATTTAAATAAATATGAGCCAGGTCATAACGAATGATTTGTAGTGGTACTGCATTGTTGGACTCTATCGCAATTTGCATTGCTTCCAATGCTTTAGGTAAAGCTTTGTCGGCCTGACCTAAACGGTTCAGGTTATCGGCTTGGCGCCTCAATGCATTAAATAACTGCTTGGTATCTTTTTGAAGGCGGGCTAAACGTTCGATTTCAATACTGGTTTGATAGGCCTGTTGATAATTACCTTGCAGCATAAATGCTGTCGTTTGTTGCAACAGCACTCTGTGGTAATCGGCACTTTCCCTGTCTGAGGTGTTGTCCAGCCATTGTTTGGCATAGCTCAGGCTGAGTGCCGGATCTTGGGTAACAAAAACTTCAGTCAACCTGACCAGCAGATTCAGCCGTTGTGCTGGTTCTGTACTTTGTTGTAGCTGCTGTTGCAATTGCTGACGCTCAGCTGCAGTTGAAACTTCTACCTGTTGCTGGCTTTGCGCCATTGCAGGTAAAAGCAACATCAGACCCAACCATAGAAAAAGCAGCTTAACGGCCACTATACAACTCCTTGAACAGATTCAACCCATGCTAACAACCCGTTTCTTTCAGAGCAAGGAGTCATATCGTCTGATGGATATAAACCAAAAAATTATTTTAATAACTAAAAGGCATAAAGCAGAGAGAAGGGTTATTTAGGTTTATCCATTTAGACGGCTAAAATGGCGATAACTTAGCTTATTTGTGGTGTTTTTATGCTATTCGCGTCGTTAGCTGCTCAGGCCAGTCCTTTGTCCGCTCAACAAATCAAGGATTTACAGTCGTTGGTAAGCCAGTTGAATCCTATTCAGCAGGCCTGGGTCAGTGGTTATCTGGCTGCGGCTGCTCAATTATCCGGACAAACTGCCGCTCCTTTGCAACAGAGTAGCGAAAGTGCCGTGCTGACTATTCTCTATGGCTCACAAACTGGCAATGCCAAAGCCGTAGCGAATAAAATTAAAGCGGCCGCTGAGCAGCAAGGCATAGCTGTGAAGTTAACAGATATTGGCAGCTATAAAACCACTCAATTGGTGAAAGAAAAATACCTGCTGATTGTCACCTCGACCTATGGCGAAGGTGAGCCGCCAGAAAGCGCTGTGGCTTTTCATAAATTCTTATTCAGCAAAAAAGCACCTAAGCTCGACGGCTTGCAATTCGCCGTGCTGGGTTTAGGCGATACAAGCTATGAATTCTTCTGTAAAACAGCCATAGATTTTGACGAGCAACTGGCGGCTTTAGGTGGCAAAAGATTACACGCCCGTGCTGATCTGGACGTTGATTATGCGGCGCAGGCTGCCAGCTGGACTGAAACCGCAGTTCAGGCTTTTGCGCCAGAGTTAAAACAGGCTGCAGGTTCAGCCCAAGTCATTGCATGGCCAGGTGCTACAGCCACAGCGGCGCATGACAGCGCTTATACTAAAGAAACACCTTATCTGGCTGAGTTATCAGTCAATCAGAAAATCACTGGCCGCGATTCGACGAAAGACGTGCGTCATATCGAAATTTCTTTGGCTGATTCAGGTATTACTTATCAGCCTGGTGATGCTTTGGGTGTGTATTTCCTTAATGACGATAAAGCTGTCGAGGCTATTCTTGCTGCGACAGGTTTGGATGGTGCTACGGAAGTGCAGTTGGCAGGCCAAAGCTATGGTTTAAAAACTGCGTTAACTGAACATTTAGAGCTGACTCAGTCCTATCCAAGCTTTGTCGAAAAGTATGCAGAAGCCACAGCTAACAGTGAATTGCTGGAGCTGGTCAAAGATAAAGCGGCGTTACGTCAGTATCTGGACAGCCGCCAGACTTTAGATGTGATTTTACAAAACCCTGCGCCTTTAACGGCCCAGCAATTAGTGGATGCGTTGCGTAAACAGCAACCCCGTTTGTACTCCATTGCGTCTTCTCAGGCTGAAGTGGGGGACGAAGTGCATTTAACGCTAGGTGTGGTGCGTTACGACGCTTTTGGCGACACCCATTTAGGCGGAGCTTCAGGTTTCCTGGCAGAACGCTTGGAAGAAGGCGCTCAATTAAAAGTATTCGTGGAACACAACGACAACTTCCGTCTGCCTGACCATGAAACGCCTGTCATTATGATAGGGCCTGGTACAGGTATAGCGCCGTTCCGCGCTTTCCTGCAGGAAAGGGATCAGGCCGGAGCTACAGGTCAGAACTGGTTGTTTTTTGGTAACCCGCACTTTACTCAGGACTTCCTGTATCAGGTGGAATTGCAGGATTATTTAAAACGTGGTGTGTTGAGTAAGCTGGATGTGGCTTTTAGCCGCGATCAGGCGCAGAAAGTTTATGTGCAGGATAAATTACGCTTAAAAGCCGAAGAAATCTGGACCTGGTTACAACAAGGCGCTTATCTATATATCTGTGGTGATGGTAATAAAATGGCCAAAGATGTACACCAGGCCTTGCTCGATATAGCGCAACAACAAGCTGGCCTCAACGCAGAAGAGGCGGAACAGTACTTTGACGATTTACGTCAAGCCAAACGTTATCAGAAGGATGTGTACTAATGACTAAGTCAATTAACCCGGATTTGCAGGTACAAGGTCAGCTATCTGATAACGAACGGCTGAAAAAAGACAGCCATTTATTACGTGGCACTATCACTAAAGATTTAAAAGACGAGATCACCGGTGGTTTCAACGGCGACAACTTTATGTTGATCCGCTTCCACGGTATGTATCAGCAAGATGACCGCGATATCCGCCCTGAACGCGCTGAACAAAAGCTGGAACCTCTGCATAACGTCATGTTACGTGCCCGTATGCCGGGCGGTATCATCAAACCAGAACAATGGCTGGCGATTGACGAGTTTGCGGCGGATAACACCATCTATGGCAGTATTCGTTTAACCACCCGTCAGACCTTTCAGTTCCACGGTGTATTAAAGCCAAAGATCAAAGGCATGCACCAGATGCTGAACAGCATAGGTATCGACTCTATAGCGACAGCTGGTGATGTAAACCGCAATGTGTTGTGTACCTCTAATCCGGTCGAGTCGGTATTGCATCAACAGGCTTATCAGTGGGCGGCGAAAATTTCTGAGCATTTATTGCCAAAAACCAAAGCCTACGCAGAAATCTGGCTGGATGAGCAGAAAGTAGAGACCACAGAAGTTGAACCTATTCTGGGTGAAGCCTACTTGCCACGGAAGTTTAAAACCACAGTGGTGATCCCGCCGCAAAACGACGTGGACGTGCATGCAAACGACTTAAACTTTGTCGCTATTGCCGAAAACGGTCAGTTGGTGGGTTTTAACGTGCTGGTGGGTGGTGGCTTGGCCATGACTCACGGCGATAAAGGCACTTACCCACGTAAAGCCGAAGACTTTGGTTTTATTGGTCTGGAGCATGTGTTGGCTGTCGCTGAGCATGTGGTGACAGTGCAGCGTGATTATGGCGACAGGGTCAACCGTAAAAATGCCAAAACCAAATACACCATAGACCGAATCGGTGTGGATGTATTTAAAACCGAAGTGGAAAAACGTGTTGGCGTGAAGTTCCAGCCAAGCCGTGCTTATGAATTTACCGGCCGTGGCGATCGTTTTGGCTGGGTAGAAGGCATAGACGGTAAACATCACTTAACTGTCTTTATCGAAAACGGCCGTATTCTGGATTATCCGGGCAAAACCTTAAAAACAGGTGTGGCTGAAATTGCCCGAATTCATAAAGGCGATTTTCGCATGACAGCGAATCAGAATCTGATTATCGCTGGCGTCGCGGTTGAAGATAAAGCCCGTATTGAAGCTTTGGCCCGTCAGCATGGCCTGATTAACGACAGCGTGACAGAGCAGCGCAAAAACTCTATGGCTTGTGTGTCCTTACCTACTTGTCCACTGGCGATGGCGGAAGCTGAACGTTATTTACCAACCTTAGTCACTTATGTTGAAGAGTTGCTGACCAAACATGGTGTGCCTGATGACCACATTATTTTACGTGTGGTGGGCTGCCCTAACGGTTGTGGTCGAGCCATGCTTGCCGAAGCTGGTTTAGTCGGTCGTGGTCCTGGCAAATACAACTTGTATTTAGGCGGCAACACTCAAGGCACCCGTATTCCAAAGCTGTATTTAGATAACGTGGCTGAAGCCGAAATTCTGCAGGCGCTGGATGGCTTGATTGGTCGTTGGGTGCTCGAACGCAGCAGCGGCGAATGTTTTGGTGATTTTGTCGTTCGTGTTGGCGTTGTAGCCGAAGTGAAAGTATCAAAAACCGACTTTCATGCCTGAGTTTAGTTTTAAGTATGCCCTGATTAGTTGTTAAAGGCTGCCAGGGCAAGAGAGGCAGATTATGAGTCAGTATAAACAGCTGCTACAGCTGGACACAGAACAACAGCAACAACTGCTGGCTGAAGCCAACCAGCTGCTGCTGCCTTTAACTCCGGCAGAACGGGTGCAATGGGCTTTGCAACATTTGCCGGATCAGCAGATTTTAAGTTCCAGCTTTGGCATTCAGTCTGCCGTGATGCTGCATCTGGTGACCACTGAGCGGCCTGATATTCCGGTGTTACTCACCGACACTGGCTATCTGTTTCCTGAAACTTATCAGTTTATTGATGAGCTGAAAGAGCGATTGCAGCTGAACCTGAAAGTCTATCGTGCTCACTTAAGCCCGGCCTGGCAGGAGGCCCGTTTTGGTAAGTTATGGGAAAACGAAGCTGGTATTAAGCAATACAACCATATGAATAAAGTGGAGCCTTTGCAGCGCGCTTTAAAAGAGTTGAATGTAGGCACCTGGTTCAGTGGTTTACGTCGCAGCCAGTCCAGCACCCGTGCTGACAAAGATATAATCGAAATCAGCCGTGGCACTGTCAAAGTGCAGCCTATTATCGAATGGTCAAATAAAGACGTGTTTTATTATTTAAAACAACACGATTTACCTTACCACCCGCTGTGGGAGCAAGGTTATGTTTCTGTTGGCGATGTGCACTCTACCCGAAAACTTGAACTGGGTATGACAGAAGAAGACACTCGTTTTAACGGCTTTGGTCGTGAGTGTGGTATCCATCTGGATGGAGACGGTATTTAGTTTCCATCCATTGCGCTCCCTGTCGTTAAAGCCTCAACCACTGGACGGCGAAATCGCACCGATTATCGCCTTTGTCCCTTAAGTGAATAAAAATAACTTGTAGTTAACAAGCTGAACTATTACATTCTCATCGGTAAAAAACCTGTACTGGGTTTGTGTAATCAGAGCCCTGAGCTGGCCTGATAAAAGGGCACTAGGGAGCTGGATGTGGGGTGGTTGGGTCGTTATTTGCGGCTGAGGACTCAGGATTTAGATAAAGCTGATAGTGCGTTTTGGCAACAAAGTGTGCTGCGCATTATCATGTTGTCTGGTCTCTGCCTGGTGTCTGTTATCGTGTTCCACAGTTCGTGGCAAGCGTGGCAACTGGGGGCTTACCAGGTTATTGCTCTCACTTCGTTGTTTTATGTTGCCTTAGTTTCCGCTCTGCTTCTCTCCAAAAAACATACCAAAAAAAGTGCTGCTGCCTTGCTGGCGATTGTCGTTTTAGCTGGTCTTTGCATTTTGTTGTTTAACGATGATTTTGAAATGGGCAAGCTGGGTATCATTTTTATCTACACCTTGCCAATGATCAGCCTGATGTTTTTTGGTTTCAGAATAGCGTTAGCTTTTATGGTTCTGAATTTCATTCCTTTTATTTATCTGCTTCAAAATCAGGCTCCGGGTAATTTGTTTGGTTTATCTATTACTTTGCCTGGCAGCCACAGTTATTTGCATGGTTTGTTATTTCTGTTTTTTAATTTGTGTATACCACTGGCTGCAGCCCGCGTGTTCAGCACCTTAAAACGCAGCGCAGGCCAGCTTTCTGAGTTGAATCAAAATCTGGCTCAAAGCCATGATTATTACGAAGAGTTATTTGAGCATAATGGTTCAGCTACTGTGTTGGTGACAGCCTCTGGTGACATTATCAAATGCAATAGTCTGGCGTCGCAGGTGCTTGGGCTTGAGCCTGGGCAACAAGCTAATTTATTGTCCTTACTCAGTTTTGTTCAGGATGGGCAATTGCAAGGGCATTGGTTGAAAGGCAAAGTGGAATGCAACTTAAAAAGTCGCCCTGAATCCAGTTTGGTATTAAAACATGTGATGCTGACCCGCTCCGGGCATCATGTGGTCAGCTTGCAGGAAATCAGCGCTTTACGGCAATTGCAACAACAGCTGAAACAAAGCCAGAAAGTACAGGATAGCTGGTTGCATTATGACAGCTTAACCTGTTTGCCGAATCTGGCCGGTTTTACTGAGTTGGCCAATTACAAACAAGAACAGTTAGCTCTGCATGAGTTTGCGCTGGTGGCTATTATCCGGCTGCGGCATGTCAAAACACTGAATCAACAATATGGTTATGAGTTTGGTAGCCAGTTATTACAACATTTCTCCAAAGTGGCTAAGGCGGCTTTGCCCTCAGATGCAGTGCTAGCCAGGGTACGGGGTGTTAAATTTGCACTGTGGTTAAAAGGCGATTTAAACGTGCTGGACCCGAAACAGCTGGCGCAGGCTATTGCCAGCCAATTGCCGGTTGAACTGACTGTCGGGCCTTATACTGCTCGTATGAGTTATCAGTTTGGCGTCAGCTTCACTGAACTGCGGGACAATCACAATGCACAACAACTGATTGAACAATGTGAGCTGGCGCTGGAGTTATCTGACCCAAATCAGGTGGTCGGTTTTTATGATCAGCAGCAGGCTCAGCAACTGGAGCACGATTATCAGCTGTTAAATTCCTTTCGTGATGCGATACGGCAAAAACATCTGGAGTTGTGGCTACAACCTAAGGTCGACCCACAAGGTAAAATTCAAAGCTTTGAAGCCTTAAGTCGCTGGTTTATTGATGGGCAGGCGATAGCACCCGATTGTTTTGTATTAATGGCAGAACGTCATGGCTTAATGACGATGTTTTCGCGTTTAGTGTTGCAGCAAAGCGTCAGTATTTTACAAAGCTGGCAGCAGCAAGGTTTGTTATATCCCATAGCGATCAACCTCGGCGGTCCTGAGCTGTTGGATGACAGTTTTTTTGCTGAACTGATGAGCTTAAGTGCTGATCACCCCTGGCTTACCCGTTACCTGCAACTGGAAATCACCGAAACCAATATTGCAGTGCAGCAACCTTTATTGCATAAGCGTTTAAAGGCGTTGAACCAGTATGGTTTTAGCATTTCTATCGATGATTTTGGTACAGGCCATTCGTCGTTAAGTCAGTTGGTCGATTGCCCGGCTGACACCATCAAAATAGACAGGCGTTTTGTCAGCTGTATCCCACAAGACAGTCGCACAGTCCGTATTTTACATACCACTATTCAACTGGCTAAAGCCTTAAATTTGAATATAGTGGCCGAAGGGGTGGAAAACGATATTCAGCGCCGCTTCCTGCAAAGCCTGGGTTGCCAGCTGATGCAAGGTTATTTATTTGGCCGCCCGGCTCCTGCTTTGTATTGGGAGAATTTATTGTCGCCCAAGTTAGCCGGATTAGAATTAAGCTCGAAGCAGGCATAAGGAAATGCCGTTCAGTTTCTGTCCAGTTTTGCTGGATACACTGAGTTAAACAGTAAATTAGGGACAATGCTTATGTTGAATAAACTACTGACCAGCCTGGTACTTTTAACTCTGGTGGGCTGCTCAGACTCTTCTGACTCTCCTGTTACCGTACAGCGGCCTAATGAATCGGGCGTCTATCCTCCTGTTTTTGTCGAAGCTCCAACTGACAGGCTCATTTTATGGGTTGCAGCCGAAAAACGTGAGTGTATGGCGGTCGGGCCTACTGAATGTCTGCAAATTCGCCATCACCCTGAAGAGGACTGGCAACTGTTTTATGGTGATATTGTCGGTTTTGATTACCAGCCAGGTCAGCTTTATCAAATCGAAGTCAGCGAAGTGATGATCCCTGATCCGCCTGCTGATGCACCCGACCGGCAATGGATATTGCGGCAGATTATAAGCACCGACAGCGAATAAACTGTGGTCTGAAAATAGCTTTCTGTATTTTTCCGGTAAAGGGTGTACAAATCAGCAGCAAATTACGGCATGCTGTAGTCAATAGAATAAAAATGACGCATGAGGTCATAGGCTTGAGATTTTGGTCTGGTGTAATTTTTCTGCTGCTGATGCAGTGCTCAGTTCAGGCAACTGAGACTTTGACATCCCGTTTGCTTGAGTTGGAGGAATTAGCTGTTGATCAGTTTGCAAAAGCCGATCCTGAATTTCAGCAATTGCTCAATACTCTGTCTGAACCAGAGCAACTATTGCGGGTACAGCAAAGTTACTGTTGGGTGATGGCCGTGCAGGAGCCTGCGCGGGGTTTACAACTGGCCGAAGAGTATAAAAAACAGCAGCAGGATTTAGTGTGGCAATTGCGGTTTTTATTGTGTGAAGGTTATGCCAAAGAGCAGCAGGATAAAACGGCTGAAGCCATGCTGGATTATCAGCGGGTGCTCTCTTACAAAGAGGCTGAGACTGATCCTGAATTACATGCCAAAGCTTTGGTGTTGCGTGGTGAACAATATGCCCTGAATGCCGCTTATGCTGATGCTCTGGTCGATTTGCAAAAGGCTTATCAACTGGAGCTGTCGAATGGCACAAAAGGGCGACAAAATTATGTGGCCAATGCACTAGCTAATTTGTATTCCGATGCAGCAGTAGGGGATTATGACCAAGCCATCACACTGTATCAAAAATCGCTGGAACACTGGCAAAGTAGTGGTAACTTGCAAGGGCAGGCCACTGCTTTGTTCAATTTAGGCGGAACTTACGAAAGCGCTGGTCAACTGGAATTGTCACTGAACTATTTAAATCAGGCGCTGGCTATTGATCAACAGCGGGGTGATTTAGATGAGATTGCGTACGATAAACGATCGGTTGCCCGGGTACTGACCAAGTCAGGGCAGGCAGACAAAGCTCTGGTGCTGCTGAACGAAGCTATAGCTCATTACCAATCCAGCTCTGATGCGCAAATGCTGGCTTATTGTCAGCTCAGCCGCGCTATCAGTTACAGGACCTTGAAACTGTATCCAGAGGCTCGCCAGGATTTTGAGTCGGCTATGAGCTATTTTGGGCAAAAGCCAGATCTGCGTTTTGAAGCCTTGTTGTACAAAGAATATGCTGTGTTGCTGGCGGAAATGCAGCAATGGCAGGACGCTTTTGTTATGCAGCAAAAGCAACAACAAAAAGATGCTGAAATTCAGCAACAACTGCTCGATCAGCGCACCTCCCGTTTAAAAATCCAGTTACAAACTGAGCAAATCCAACGCGAAAAAACTGAACTGGAAGTAAAAAATGCAGCTCAAAGGCAAGCGTTAACAGACGGAGAGAAGCTCAGGTTTTGGCAATATCTGGCTTTGTTATGCGCTTTGTTAATGATTTTGGCTATGTTGTTTTTATTTAGCCGGCAAAGGGCTTTGTCTGCGCAACTAAAAGATATGGCGTTAACTGATGAATTAACTCATCTGCCCAACAGGCGTCACACCCTGGCTTTAGCGCAACAGCTATGGCATCAACAGCAGCCTTTTTGTGTGTTGGCTATAGATATTGATTTTTTTAAGCGGATTAATGATCAGTATGGCCATGCTGCAGGCGATTTGGTTTTGCAAAAGGTCGCTTATTGCCTGCGACAAGAATTGCGTCCAGTGGACAAGCTTGGGCGGGTTGGTGGGGAGGAATTTTTAGTCCTGTTGCCCGGTACTGAGCTCAATAGTGCTAAGGCTATAGCGCAACGTTTGTGTAATGCAGTGGCCGCATTAGAGTGGCCGCAACTGGAAAATTCCTATCAGGTCACTATTAGCCTTGGGGGCGCTCAGCTCGGTCAACACAAAGACTTTATGCAACTGTGGTGTTCTGCTGATGAGGCTTTGTATAAAGCAAAACAAAATGGCCGTAACAGAACAGAACTGGCCGACTAATATAGCTGGTTACATAGCACTTAATCATTTTTTTCGAGGCTTTTCCTATGTTGCTTCAAGGCTGTCAGCTTAGTGTTATAAAACTCCCTACGCTCTGGTTCATAGGCATAATCCATGGCTTGTTCCACCAGGCGTTGAGCTGATTTGAAGTTTTTTTCCTTCAGGTACAAACCTATTAACGCCAGGTTAGCGTTATGCAGGTAAGGTGCTTTTTCCAGTAGTTTTTCGTAATAGCGTTTGGCATGGCTGAATTGTTGATTACGTTCAGCATCTATGGCTAAAGCTAACCATGCGTATGGATTATCGTCCTCATTGGTCAGCAGTTGTTGATTGATTTTTTCCAGCAGTTGTTGGTTATCCATTTTTATCGCCAGATCACGGTAATTGGTCAGCAGAGTGATACGGTTGTCTTTGAGCTTCATTCCATAATCAAACCATTGAGTTGCTTCTGCGTAGGCATTTTTCCGGTGATACATCAATGCCGTCATATTCACCGCTGGATTATAGGTTGGGTCCTGCTCTAAGGCTTTTTGACTTAAAAAGAACGCCTTATCGCTATCGCCTTGCAGCAAGGCATCTGCGGCGAGGTTGCTGTACAGCATGGCGTGAAAGCGGGCAACCTGAATGTCCTGCCCTGTTAAATGAGTGTTATCCGGGAAGTAGTCGATAATCAGTGCGCCTCTTTGTAGCAACAGATTGCCTTTTTCCTGCTTCGGCGTTGCCTTGTAAAGATAAGTACGGATGTGGTTTGAACTGATGAAAATGTTATTTTTGTAATCAATCAAAGGTTCCTGATAAATCACTTTGTAGCCCACTTCAATATTGGCCAGTTTTGCCAGCGCCGAAGTAACTAAAGCCAAAGTCATGCAGTTGCCCCTGCGTTGTTGCAAGGCAAGCTGTGCGCTGTAATTGGCACCCTCGTAGGTAAAATACATCAGCTTATTTTGCAGATAATTGTAAAGTCGGTATTCAGCCGTATAAGTGGCTTGCTCCTGGCTATGAAAATAATCTAAAAAATCCTGTTGCTGCTCGTCGTTCAGGTAAAACAGTTGCTCCAATTGTGGCAGACTGGCAGCTTGCCGGAACAGACTGGCTGATGTAGCCGGGAGCTGTATAAGCTGCGGGGAGGGCTGTTTTGTTGTACAGCTTTGTATTGCAATGACAGACAAAAGCAGAATAATTTTAGCGAGTGACATAGTCCATCCGTCCAACACATACTTTGCTATAAACTAACATCCGCTTCTGTGAAATTAAAGTCCCTGTTTTATCTCTGGCGGCGATGAAGCTCAGACAACTCCGACTTGCCCAGACGGCAGATTCAAGGCAAAATCGGGCACTTATTCCTATAACTGTGGCGCGCACCACAGCAGCAACAGAGAGTCCGTATGACATCCACTGTATCCCGTCCATGGCAAAAACTTCTGCAACTGGGGTTAGTGCCACAAATTATTATTGGTATTTTATTAGGTGTGCTGGTGGCGGTGGTATCGCCTGAACTGGCAAAAAACTTATCCTTGTTGGGTACCTTATTTGTAAAAGCTTTAAAAGCCATAGCGCCTTTATTGGTGTTTGTGTTGGTCGCTTCAGCTATTGCCAATAAACAAGCGTCTGAAAGTGGCAGTATTAAGCCTGTGTTAGTGCTGTATCTGTTTGGCACCTTTTTAGCTGCGGTGGTCGCAGTACTACTGAGCTTTATGTTTCCTACCACGCTCGTGTTGACTGCTGTGCCAGAAGCTATCGCTGCGCCTGAAGGTATCAGTGAAGTATTAAAAGCTTTATTGCTTCAAGTGGTGGATAACCCTATCAATGCCTTGATTACCGGCAACTATATAGGCGTTTTAGCCTGGGCTGTGGGTTTAGGTCTGGCGTTGCAACATGCCAGTAAAAGTACCAAATTAGTCTTTTCTGACCTGTCACATGGCGTATCCTCTTTAGTACGTTTTATTATCCGTTTGGCGCCTTTTGGTATTTTGGGTCTAGTCGCTGATACCATAGCCACTACAGGTTTTGCTGCTTTAGCCAGTTATGGCCAACTGATTGCTGTGCTGTTAGGTGCTATGGCGATTATCGCTTTTGTGGTGAACCCGCTGCTGGTGTTTGCTAAAACAGGCTCTAACCCTTATCCGCTGGTCTTTACCTGTTTGCGTGAAAGTGGTGTCACTGCGTTTTTTACCCGCAGTTCAGCCGCCAATATTCCGGTCAATTTGCAGCTCTGTGAAAAGCTGAAATTAAACGAAGAAATCTACGGCGTATCTATTCCGTTGGGCGCGACCATCAATATGGCTGGTGCTGCTATTACCATCACAGTGCTGACGCTGGCGACAGTTAATACGCTGGGTATAGAAGTTGATTTTGCCAGTGCTATTTTACTGAGCATTATTGCGACTGTATCGGCTTGTGGCGCTTCTGGTGTGGCTGGTGGTTCTTTGTTGCTCATTCCACTGGCTTGTAGCTTATTTGGTATTCCGAACGAAGTGGCAATGCAGGTGGTGGCGACTGGTTTTATTATTGGTGTGATTCAGGATAGCGCTGAAACTGCTCTGAATAGTTCGACTGATGTGGTCTTTACTGCAGCAGTGTGCCAAAGCCAGAATCCACAAAGCTGATACTTGATCAGAATAAAGAAAAACCCCGCTATAGAGCGGGGTTTTTTATGGAACAAAGTTAGCCGAACTGAAGTGTAAGCTATTGCTTACGTCTGCGACCTAAGGCAAGCAAAGCAAATACAATCAAGATACCAAACTGTATAGCGCCGCTGCTTTGGCCATGAGAAGCCGGTACAGGTTTTGATGGCGTCCCACTGCCCGGTGCAGGTGTTGGTGCAGGTTCTTCCGGGGCTGGAGCTTCGGCATCCGATAAATCAATTTGCCAGACTTGTAAATCTGAGCCTTCTTTTATTGCCCTATGGTCAGTTAAGCCCCCTAATACAAAGACTTTATCATCTTTAATAGCAACGGCAGGATCCGTCAGGCGCACTGTGGCTAACATTGTTTTTTGCCAGCTACTGCCATCAAATGTTTCTGCGTCAGCAAATCCCTGATCTGCTTTGTGACCTCCGCCTGTGCGGCCAAAGAGTACATGTACTTTGCCTTCGTGTCGCACCACGGCTGCGCCACCTCGTGCTGTTAGCATAGGCTCAGCTTCGCTCCAGTTTTCTGTCGCAGGATCAAATTGCAGTACAGAGTTTACTGCTGGCATGCCGCTGTTATCCCAAGGCATGGCATAACCACCATATAAACTAATAAGTCCTGTAGCAGGATCCAGATCGGCAGTAGCGCCAGCCAGGTTTGTTGGCATATCCTGGCCTTGCGACCATTGGTTGGTCTCTGTGTCATAAACATGCACCTGGTTACTGACATCTGCAGCGTAGTAAGCCGGGTATTTACCTGTCACACCACCAAACACATAGATCTTCTTGCCTGCTAACACTACAGAGGGATAACCTGCTGTTTGTGGCAAGCGGGTGTCCAGCAGACTCCAACTGGTGGTTTGAGTATCAAACAGGTAAATGCGATCACTTGAATTGCTTTGAGCATCAAAACCACCCAGCAGATAGATTTTGTCAGCCACGGCCACAGCCTTGGCACCGCTGAGAGCCACAGGAATCGCCCATGCTGTACTGCTGCTGCTTGTTTTGCTATTCAGATCAAAACGTTCAACAGAAGTGACAGGGCTGTTATTGCTCCAGCCGCCAATGACCCACAATGCATCCCCTACCTGGGCATAAGCAGCTTCAGTGCGTGGTGTTGCCATTTTTGCTATAGCTTCAGGGACTTTTGCCACAGTAAAACAGGCGTTCTGACTGGCAAAGCTCAGGGCTGGTACCACTTCAATCTGGGATGCTCCATATGGTGTTGCCTGATCCAATCTGACTTTAATTTCGGATTCAGACCAGGACACCAGTTCCAAAGGCAGCTTGGTATCCGTTTGTTTCAGATACACCTGACCGCCGTTTTTACCAAAGTTGTGGCCTTTAATGCTGATGATGGCACCAGGGCCTGCAGCTTTGGGGGATATGGCCCAAACCGCAGCTTTGCTGATCATGCCAGGTGTTAGCGCCAGATCAGCTCTTAGCATGCCGCCAGTTACGCTGCTGCGGGCTAAGTCTGCATAGGGCATTGCCGCATTCATCAGTGCTGCTTTTACATCCAGAGCTGTCGCATCTGGATACTGTTCCCAAACTAAAGCGGCGACGCCTGACACCAGGCCCGCAGCAATAGAGGTACCACTGTAGCTTTGGTAGTGACCATAAAAAACAGGAGTGGTGGTTTGTATCTCAAAACCTGGCGCCATTAAGTCTACATTGCTGCAGCCTATATAGCTGCTGAAAAAAGGCCCTGTTTTTGTTGAGTCTGCAGCTCCTACAGCCACTATATGGTCTAAATCAAAGTTAGCCGGGTAGCTTGGCTGTATATCCGCATCGTCATCGCCATTGCTGGTGGAGGCAATAATTAAAATGCCGGCCTCTTGCGCCGCTGCTAAGGCATCATAAATAGCCTGACTGTAACTGACTCCACCCCAACTGGCATTAATGATCACTCGTGGTAACTGCATTTTTTCTTTCATGGCAATGACATATTCAATGGCTTCCACTGCATAAGCATCGCTGACCAGATAAGAGTCCATCACTGCCAAAGACATTAGCTGAACATCCCATGCTACACCTGTCACACCCTGGCCATTATCGCCTTTTGCACCTATCACACCGGCCACAGCTGTGCCATGTGGGAAAATATCTACGTATTCAGTGCCGCTGAGTTCAATACCATGGATATCGTCGATATAACCATTGTTATCATCGTCAATGCCGTTGCCGGCAATCTCGCCTGAATTCACCCACATATTGTCCACTAAGTCAGGGTGTTGGGTTTCAACAGGGCTGTCAATTACCGCTACTACCACATTGGCTGCACTGGTACGAATATCCCATGCTTCAAGTGCGTTAATATCGCGATCCGGGATGCCATAGTAATAGCCACTATCCGGAGTGCCCATTCTTTGGCCGATATTTGATAAACCCCACTGCAATGCAAAATCAGGATCATTAGGGGTAGTGGCACGCAATTCCCGCAAAAAGTCCTGTTCGGCATAATCAACTAAAGTACTTTGCCGCAGCTCCTGTACCACTGAGGCTGTATCCTGGCTGGTTGCGATGCTAATCACACCAGAGCGCGGAAATATATGCAGCACTCTGGCATCGACTCCGGCTAACAGGCTTTTTACTTCAGCACTAAGTTGATTGCTATCTGCCTGAACTAACTGTTGATCTTTGAGTTTCAGCAACACACGTTGTGTCACTTTATGATCAGACTCTGTGCCTTGTTCTGGTGCAGCATGAGCAGAAAAAACAGGCAACACACTTAAAGCGAAGATGGCTTTGAGCCAGGCTGCTTTTTTCACCTGACGCAGTCGCAACAGTGCAGTGCTTAACATCAACAGGAAAAATGCACCAACAGAACCACCGCTGTGAGTGTCAGCCGCCGGTGGAGTGACAGGTGGAAGCGGAACTGGTGGTTGTTCAATTTGTACTTCAGGTCTTTGCATTAACCTAAAACCTCTTACTGTGTCAGACATGCCAGAAGTAAAATAAAATTTATCCTGTCCTTCTGCATTAGGTTGCGACGTGCCGCCTCCGAGAATGAACGCCTGTTCACCCTGTTTAACAGCTGCAGTGCCATAAAGTGCTTGATCCGTATGTGTCGCCACTGTCCAGCCAGTGCCGATTAGAGTTTCAGCTGTGGCTGATGAGTCTCTGAATCCTCCGTCAAAAAAGGTGGTACCGTTAGTACCAAATAAGGCATAAATGGCATCATTATGAGTCAGCAGACTGAAATTACTGCGGGCTTCCAGCATGTCCGGTAAATCCTGCCATTGACCCGTAGTCACATCCAGTTGCTGCACAGTTTTGACTGCGCCTTGTTCACCTATGGTTTGACCTCCGGCAAGGATAATCCCTTTGCCATCAGGGCTGACCGTTGCAGCAGAACCTTTAAGTGGCACCTCTAAAGTGGCTACTTGGCTCCAGCTGTTGGCTGCGGGATCGTAGGCATAGACTTTGTCTGAAATATCATCATGTTGGGTGGGGTCGTAGCTATATTTGCTATTCAGGCCACCAAAAACATAAAGTTTGTTTTGGTAGACGACTGAGGCCGCATAAGCAACGGGCTCAGGCATGGTGGCGCCAGTGGTCCATTGGCCAGTTTTGGGATCGAATATCTGTACTGTGTTGTAGGTGGCGACGTTATAAGCAAAACCTCCAGCCAGATAGACTTTACCATTGATCACACCATAAGCCGGCGCTTCGATTGCTATTGGCATAGCCCATTCACTTTTGCTTTCAGCCACATGGGTGGTCAGATTATATTTCTCTACGGATGAGGTGGTGCTTACTGCCGTATTACCACCAAAAACCCAGATATCGTTATCTATCAGAGCTGCAGCCGGGAAAGATCGTGCTGTCACTAAGGAGCCTTTGTGTTCAGCGTTATCAGCAACAGGCAGGCAGACATTCGCTGAATGTAATGCTGCAGTGCTGACCACTAAACTCGCCTGGCCATAGGCAGTCTCCTTCGGAAGTTCTACGGAGATCTGTTTTTCCTGCCAGTCCAATACTTTCAACTGACTGGTTTGTTCGCCCTGGATCAGAGTAACCTGACCCGAAGTGCCAAATTTGTCACCTGAGATGGTGATGGTTTCGCCTGGTCTGAAACCGTTATCCGAGAGTTGCCAGACCACAGGTGCAGTTGTTGAATGCTGCAGCGCTTTATCAGCCTTGATCAAACCCGAAGACAAAGACAAGCCGGCTAAATCATCCAAAGGTTGGGCTGCGTTTAACAGTGCATTTTTTACTTCCCGCCAGTCCCAATCCGGATGCTCGGCCCAGGTTAAGGCGGCAATACCAGAAACTAAGGCTGCTGACGCTGAGCTGCCACCCAAAGCTGCCAATTCACCAGAGTTCGCTTTACCGCCGACGCTTAATGTCCAGATGTTTTCGCCGGGAGCCATCACATCCACTGTACTGCAGCCCTGGTTAGACAGCGTGACTTTGCCTTTATAGCTGACTGCCGCAGCGCCGACACTGACGATATTGTCTATATCTGCGCTGGCAGGGTAAAAGGCTTTGTAGTCGTTATTCTGGTTAGCATTACCAGCGGCAGCAACGATCAGAACTCCTTCATCTGCTGCCATTTGCAGTGCGTCATTCAGAGCTTCACTATAAGTGTACTGACCAAAACTCAGATTGATGACTACTCTGTCCAGGCCATATTGCTGCTTTGCTGCCAGTAAATATTCGATGCCTTCGATAATGTAGGCATCTTTAATGTTGCCTGATTCATCGCTGACTTTAAGTATCATCAGCTGCGCCTTCCAGGCCGCTCCTGTAGTCAAATACTCATTGTTACCCTCTGCAGCAATAATACCTGCCACCTGCAGGCCATGGCCATCTAAGTGGTTTCCTACCTCACCTGGCTGCCAGTCATAGGCTGGCGCAATGCCATAAATATCATCAACATAGCCATTGTTATCGTCGTCTTCATAGTTGAATGCGATTTCGCCAGGATTAGTCCACAGATTGTTGACTATATCTGTGGATGCATTGGCTCCATTATCAAAAACAGCCACCAGTACGTTGCTGGCATCTGTTCTGATCCCCCAGGCTTCGGGTGCGTTAATATCCCTGTCCCCTAAGCCATAAGCTTCATTAGCTATATTGTATTGGCCATAGTCGTCCAGTCCCCAAAGTACGGTATAAATCTCATCCACAGGTCTTTTGACTGTACCTTGTATTTGGCGACTGTAATTGACGGAGGCATAGCTAATGTCTGCTAACAGAGCTGCACGTTCCGGCAACACGGCTCCGGCTTTTGTGCTTTTCAGTTCAACTAAACCTGACAGCGGGAAAATACGCTGGATAGTGAGTTGCTGTTTTTTCAGGCTGTGACGAAATGTTTCAGGTAACAAGCTGACTAATTGCTGCTGGTTCAGTTTTGTTTGCCCGGTTGCCTGTCTGGACTTGTAGTTTTTTTGCAAAGCATCCACTTTGACCAGGATGCTTTGTTCTGTTGGCATAGCCTGAGCTGTAAGTGCTTCTGGCGGTGCAGTGGTAATGGCCGTAGCTGGAATAGAAAACCCAAGCCCAGCCACTAACAGTGCTGAATATAGTTTGGTTTTTTTGAGAGAACTCATGGTAGTAGTCCTTAAATGGCCAGTTTGTTTTTATTGTTGTTTCTGCGATAACAGGCAACTGTGATTTGTGAGCGTCCCCGCAGCCAGAACAGTAGTCCGGCGACCAGCCACAGGGGGGATATAGCACCGCCACTGGAGTCTGGTGTAGGTTGAGGAGCCGGAGCTGCAGGTATAACCGCAGGAGCATCCAGTATGGTGACATTGACCGTGTCTTCTACGGTATTGGCACCCTGACTGACGCTCAGACGGAAGCTGAGCAAAGTGTTGCTGCTAACAACTGGCGTTTTAAAACTTGGGGTCATGTTGTAAACATCGCTGAGTTCAACTTTAGGACCTGCAACCTGAACCCAGTGGGCGGTAAGTGTTCCTAAGCCATCTCTGTCTAATGCTTCAGCACTAAGCTGTACCAGGGCATGAACTCCTTTGGTATCGTGTTCCAAAACCTGCATATCCGGTCCCATCTGCAGATAAAGAGGTCTGTTATCGCAGGCATCGCTGTTAGAACTTGCAGCCATGAAGGGCGCCGTTTGTGCTCCGGTTACTGCCACATTGTCAATCAGCCAGCCAAAATCACCGGCGAAAGCGTCAGATGCAGAAACAAAGCGCAGCCTTACTTTGCTGCCAGCTAAGCTATTTGCAAAGTCAATCTGCACGGGTTCCAGAGTTTGAGTGTCATTTAATCGGCCAACAAAAGCGGCTTCAAAAGTCTCGTTGTAGTATCCGTTATAGGGATAAACTCCGAGATCGGTAATATTAAAAAATGGGCTGCCATTCACACTAATTTGGATCAGGCCAACATCAAAACCCAGACCCGGATTTTCAGGATCTTCTTCAAAGCTAAACCAGTGACTAAAGCTCAGAACAAAGGCGTCTGTGGTACTGACTTCAATTTCCGGAGTCGTCAGGCTGATTGCACCAAAACTGCTATTGTCCGGGCCATGCCACGCTTGGTTCTGATCGTCCAGCTGAGTGACTTCCCAGCCTTGCATTGGGTTAATTGAGGTACTTTCTGTTTGCCATTGCACCCGGCTCAGACTTGGATTTTGCATATCGTCAGAGTCGCTTTCTTTGACAGGATCAAAGTTCACATACTCGGTAATATGTAAGGGTTCAGGTTTGATCACCTTGATATTGTCATCAACGTAATCATCAAACTGCAGATCTAACCCGACTTTTTCCGCTGTACTTGCCTCATTGAGCGTGACCAGTATGCTGGCGCTGGTTTCTCCAGAGGCCGAATCGGCAGGAGCGGGGAAAGTTAGCGTGCCATCGTCTGAGAAGCTGAAATTAGCATCCGACACCAGTTTTGCAGTAATGGTCTGATCCAGACTGACTGTCCCTGTGGCACGCAGTTTGATGGTCAGTTTGACTGTTTCTTCAGCGTCAATAATGCCATCTTTACTGCAGAATCCGAGGGTTCCGTTGTCGTAGTTATAGTCAATCTTGGTTTCAACAACTTTATAGCTGGCGGCTATAGCCTCAAAACTTTCTTTAATATCATCAAACACCAGACTATAACGTTCCGGTGTTTCAGCTCCGACACCCATACCCCGTTTAGCGAAAGCTTTGGCTGCCAATTCCCAGTCTTTTGCATCTGTTGCTGAGGTCACAGCTAATACAGCATCACGGGCTTCCAGAAAGGTTGGCTGGAAGGGAGTCATCTTTAAGCTGGCAATCAGGTAATCCTGCATACGCTCTTTGGCTTGCTCAAAGCTGTATCTTGGGTCATTCAGCAGGCTGGCATAAAACTCCCACAGAGTATTGGCCCAAATCTCGCCTGAAGCATGGATCTCACTGTTATCAGCACCATCATGGCCATAAGAAATAGGGGCCGTATCAGGCAGCGGCACGCCATTGACCATATGCTTAAATGTCATAGGGTAAACTGACATATCAGTGGAGAAAGGGGCACGACGTAAACCCAGATAGGTATTGTCGGTAATGTGCATACCCATACCATAAGGTCCCTGATACTTATCATTACCAGCTACAAGGCGATCTTCTTCCCGCACTGCCATCAGCAGGGCAGCAAAGTCACTCCAGCCTTCGCCCATGGCTTTGCCTTGAGTGCTGTAGTTAAGTCCTGAACCATCCCCAATCAGCCGGTTGCTGACATAATGGAAGAATTCATGGGCCACTATGCTGAAATCAACAGTGCCGTCTATATCTGTATTGGCTCTGCGTAACCGGACTGTGGCTTGTTGGTTGGAGAATAAAATCCCCATCAATTGTCCACCATTATCGCTGGTGAGCGACGCTGTAGGAATTTTAGCCGCTGGGTTGTCACCTCCTAAATGAGGCGGTTTATTGCTTTGAGCATTGTCAACAACCAGTACAGCTAAAGCACCAGCTTGTTCGGCATAGTAGGTCTTTTGGATGAAATCACAATTGCCGCGCAGTACAAGAGCTATTTTCCCGCTGATTTCGGCTGCATTGGCGAATGGGCCTTCACAACCATCAAAAGGACTGTTTATACCGTCATTGACCAGAACCACATCTGCCTCTACATCAAAAGCTGTAGGGCCATAATTGGCGCCGCCTATAGCAAAAGGACCGACATTGGCTGGAGCTAAAACTGTCACTTCTCCATCAATAACACCGTCCCATAAATACATTTGCATCACCGGGCTTTTTCCATCGCCAGGGGTGTACATATTGGCGTTGTTGCGTCCACTCCAATCCTGAGCTTCGGCAAAAATAGGGTCGCCGCCCAGGCCACCGCGGCCGTAGTTATCCATTTGGGCATTACCTGATACTTCATCCAGACCATTGTCATACCAATCGTCATGCAACCAGTTGATCAGATAAAACAGGTTTACAGTGGAGGACTTACGAGCGGTTTCAGTGGAGGGAATACCTAAAGCATCCCCCTGGTAATCAAAGACGCCAGGTGAGGTCATTTCAGGGATCATGTCGCCCAGATAGCGATCGAATCCATCGATGGCGGCTATGTCAAGATAGGCGATGACATTGTTGCCCCAGGTTTCTGTTGCATCTGCTTTGAGCCAGGGATCTCTGGTACTGATAGAACCATGACTTAATGTAACCAGTTGGTCATCAGCGGATTGTTTGGCTGGGGCGTCCTGAGGTAGCCTGGCTATAGACGGAAGTAAATCATTGCCACGAGGGCTATCCAGAGGATGCTTAGTGTCGGGATCGGCCCAGACTCTGTAGCTGACATCGGCATGACTAATTTGATTATTCTCAACCAGTACCTTGCCTGTTTCTGCTGAAATTACATAAGAAAAAGCTTTAGTTTGCTTTGTTTTGACCTCAGTGGCATGTAACTCAATTAGGTAGGCTGGCGCTAAAAGGCTGCTTTTTTCTGTGTTTCTGAAATACAGCGATTTAACTCTTACATCGTCTTTAAGTTTCCAGTTATTGGCAGTGGTGTCTGCATTCAGATGACTGTAATGATGTTTAGCGCCTTTGCTGGTCAACTTGCCTTTGAGCGGTTCAGACGTCATATGCTGATAAGCGATTTGAGCTGCTTTTTCTTCGCTGATTTTTGATACCGCAGACTGCGTGGCCACAGAAGCGGCCGCTGCTGCTTTGCTTAACTTCGTGGTCGGGGCAAAATAACCGGAAATTGCTTTCGCCTTATACTGCCTGTCCAACATCAGACTTAAAACCTGGCCAAATACTTCCTTACCTTCATGCATCTGCTGAAAACGCACTATGACAGGACCACGGCCATTGTCATGAATGTCCAGCAACTTTGCATTGGAGCTATCCATGCTTTCTATTCCGATATGAGCACCCTGGGCTTCAATACTTTGCCTGGCCAGGATTTCCACATCAGCTGCGCTTTTAGGCGATGCTTTAACCTCTGATTTATTGTTGGTAGCGCTATCATTGTTGACCCAATGAAAAGTGGTGCTGCCTAAGGAAGGATCAAAAGTGGATTTGTAGCCATTGAGCTCTGTCAGATTGTTTTTCTCAAGGGCGTAGCGTTCTTTTTTATTCGATATATCCGGAATGTCTGCTGTTGCTGCTGTAGAAAATACAGCGCTAAGCAGCATAAATGATGCGCGTTTTAACATGGTTGGCCTTGATTTTTATAATTAATGCGAAGGCTCCGGCTTGCTTTTGAGCAAACCTGAAGTCGTGCCTTTATATCTATCCTAAAATTTTTATCCAGGCGTTAGTTATGCAAGATTCGTCTGGTAGGGTGTTGGTTATAAAGTAAACGGTTAAAAACTGTCAATATCGATTGGTAGCGCAACCATTATGATTTTTGATAGGTTTTTGTGCAATTTAGCCGTCCAGAGTGCTGCCTGTATAGGCGTCCCTTTTGTGGGTTTGTGGTAGGTGATTTTTTTTCAACAATAGTGATCGGATCTGTGGCAAAGGAGTGAATTTATTTTTTCATTCCATTTAGTTATAAGAGATCGATATCCATTCTTGATAAAAAGACGTTTAGACGTCTAATATGCAAGCTCGAATGAAAAAGCTTTGATTGAGGTCGCCACTCTAACCAAATCAGAGCATAGTTGTATCAAAGTGCTGTCCATACAGCAGGAGCCTGAAGTGCAGTATTTGCCTATTTTTGCCCAATTGAATAACAGACCCGTCTTGCTGGTGGGTGCTGGTCATGTGGCGTTGCGTAAGGCGGGTACTTTACTGAAAGCAGGCGCCCGTTTAACAGTGGTGGCCACTTACTTTGCCGATGAATTCAAAGAGTGGCAGCAACAAGGCAAAGCGACCTTAATTGAAAGTCGTTTTTCACCTGAACACATCGACGGTCATGTATTGGTGATAGCGGCTACAGACGATGATGCAGTCAATCAGTCTGTATTTGAAGCTGCTGATGCGCGCAATATTCTGGTTAATACTGTGGATGACCAGCCTAATTGTAGTTTTATTTTTCCTGCCATTATCGACCGTAGCCCTATTCTGATTGCCATTTCCAGCGCTGGCACTGCTCCTGTGTTGGCGCGGCGTTTGCGGGAAAAACTCGAAGCTATTTTACCTGCGCATCTAGGCCCGCTGGCTCAGTTAGTGGGTTCCTTTCGCGACAAAGTAAAACAAAAGATTTCAGGTTTTGCTGGGCGTCGTCAGTTTTGGGAGCGGGTGTTTGACTCGTCGATAGTGCGTGAAGTGCAGGCTAACAGGCTGGATCTTGCTCAGCAGCAATTAGAAGACTTATTAGAGCGGGAAATCCCGACTCAGGGTGAAGTGTATTTAGTCGGCTCTGGCCCTGGCGATCCTGAACTTTTGACCTTAAAAGCACTACAACTGATGCAGCAAGCAGACGTTGTGGTGTACGACTACTTAGTCTCAGAGCCTATTATGCAGTTGGTGCGCCGTGACGCCGAATTGATATGTGTGGGTAAAAAAGCTGGTGCACATTCGGTAGCTCAGGAAGAAACAAATAACTTATTGGTTTCTTTAGCTTTATCAGGTAAAAAAGTCTGCAGGCTCAAAGGTGGTGACCCTTTTATTTTTGGCCGTGGCGCCGAAGAAATTGAAGTTTTGTTGCCTCATGGCATTCCGTTTCAGGTGGTGCCGGGTATTACAGCTGCCGCAGGTTGCGCCGCTTATGCCGGTATTGCTTTAACTCACAGGGATTATGCCCAGGCTGTGCAGTTTGTTACGGGTCATTGCCGTAAAGACGGTGTGGAGCCGGACTGGCAAAGTTTAAGCCGGCCAAACCAGACTCTGGTGATTTATATGGGCCTGATGAAAGTAGAGCACATTCAGCAGCAGTTATTGGCCGCTGGTCGTGCTGCAGATATTCCTGTGGCAGTGATTGAAAACGGCACCAGACCAGAGCAGCGGGTATTTACCGGACAGCTCAGCCAACTGGCCCATTTAGTCACAGAGCATCAGGTGCAATCACCGGCTTTGCTGATTATTGGTGAAGTGGTTGCCTTGCAGCAAAAATTAAACTGGTTTGGTGACAGACCTGATCAGCGGGCTCAGCAGCCTTTAACCAACAGAATCTGATTTAATTGATAGATCTTTTTACAGACTTTAAGGGAGCAGACCCTATGGGCCAGCCAGTCAAACCTCTGACACATTTACAACAACTGGAAGCTGAAAGTATCCAGATTTTCCGCGAAGTAGCGGCCGAATTTGATAATCCGGTGATGTTGTATTCCATAGGTAAAGATTCCTCTGTGCTGCTGCATCTAGCGCGCAAAGCTTTTTATCCGGGCAAAATTCCGTTTCCACTGTTGCATGTTGATACCCGCTGGAAATTCCGCGAGATGATCGAGTTCCGTGACAAAGTGGCGAAGCAATATGGCTTTGATTTGCTGGTGCATATCAATCCGGAAGGCATTGCCATGGATATGAATCCATTTACCTACGGCAGCTCCAAACACACTGACGTGATGAAAACCCAAGGCTTAAAACAAGCGCTGGATCAGTACGGTTTTGATGCAGCTTTTGGTGGCGCGCGCCGTGACGAAGAAAAATCCCGTGCCAAAGAGCGGGTCTATTCATTCCGTGATCAACACCACAGATGGGACCCGAAAAATCAGCGTCCTGAGCTGTGGCATACCTACAACGGCCAGGTGAATAAAGGCGAAAGTATCCGCGTATTCCCGTTGTCGAACTGGACTGAGCTGGATATCTGGCAATACATCTATCAGGAAAAAATCGACATTGTGCCGCTGTATTTTGCCGCTGTGCGCCCTGTGGTTGAACGCAACGGTACTTTGATTATGGTGGATGACGAACGTATGCCACTGAATCCTGGTGAAAAACCAGAGCAAAAGCTGGTGCGTTTCCGTACTTTAGGTTGTTACCCGCTGACGGGTGCTATCGAATCCTCTGCAGATAGCCTGACCGGTATTATTGAAGAGATGCTGTTGTCGACTTCCAGTGAGCGACAAGGCCGGGTGATTGACCACGATTCCAGTGGTTCTATGGAAAAGAAAAAACGTGAGGGGTATTTCTGATGTCAGTCGCCAATGAATTAGCCCAAGTAGGCATTGAGCAGTACTTAGAGCAGCAACAGCACAAATCGCTGCTGAAGTTTTTAACCTGCGGCTCAGTCGACGACGGTAAAAGTACGCTGATAGGCCGTTTATTGCATGACAGTATGCAGATTTATGAAGACCAACTGGCTGCTTTACATAAAGACAGCAAAACTCATGGCACCACAGGTGAAACCATAGATTTAGCTTTGCTGGTCGATGGCTTACAGGCTGAGCGCGAGCAGGGTATTACCATAGACGTGGCCTATCGGTATTTCTCTACCGATAAACGTAAGTTTATTATTGCCGACACCCCAGGCCACGAGCAGTACACCCGCAATATGGCGACAGGTGCCTCCAACTGTGATCTGGCTATTATTCTGGTGGACGCCCGTTATGGCGTACAAACCCAGACCCGTCGTCACAGCTTTATTTGTTCATTATTGGGCATTAAGCAGTTTGTCGTTGCCATCAATAAAATGGATTTATTAGGTTTTGACCAGCAGCGGTTTGAGCAAATTAAACAGGACTACCTGCAATTTGCTGCGCAGCTGAACGTGCCTTCTATTCAGTTTGTGCCGTTGTCAGCCCTGAATGGCGACAACGTAGTGCACAGCTCTACCCAAACGCCCTGGTATCAGGACGGACCTTTACTGAGCTTATTAGAAAAGGCGCCTGTCACAGGTTTTAACTGGCAAGCCGAAGCCCGTTTGCCGGTGCAGTATGTCAGCCGCCCTAATCTGGATTTCCGTGGTTTTGCCGGGACTATCGCCAGCGGTAGTTTTAAAGTGGGTGACGCCATAGTGGCTTTACCTTCAGGCAAAGGCTCAACTATTAAGTCTATTGTTACTTTTGATGGCGAATGGCAAGAGGCTGTTGCAGGTCAGGCGGTCACTATTACCATCAATGATGAAATAGATATCAGCCGGGGCGATGTGCTAGTGCCTGCAGTGCACCATGCTGCTGTATCGAACCGCATTCTGGCCAAAGTGGTCTGGATGCATGAAGAGCCACTACTGATTGGCAAAAGCTATAACATTAAACTGGCGACAAAAAAGGTCAGCGGTAAAGTTACAGCTATTGCTCACAGCATTGATGTAAATACTTTGGCGGAACATCAGGCCGACAAGCTGGAGCTGAACAGCATAGCCCTGGTCGAGCTGGAACTGACCGAAGCTGTGGTGTTTGACCCTTATGCGCAAAACCGCGATACAGGTGGTTTTATCTTTATCGACCGCATCAGCAATATCACTGTTGGTGCTGGTATGGTCGACAGCGCTTTGGCCAGCGTCAGCAGCAAAGCAGAGTTCTCAGAATTTGAGCTGGAACTGAATGCCTTAGTGCGTAAACATTTTCCACACTGGCAGGCACTGGATTTAAGCCAGTTGAACAAAGGCTGAGCATGAGTCTGGAGCAGTACGGCGTATTCGCTATTTTGGCAGGGTTGATTGCCCTGCTGACCCTGACACGGCTGTCGGCCGCCTGGGTGTTTGGAGCAGTGGCCGTACTGACTTATCTGACGGATTTGCTCAACGTACAACAATTTGCCGCCAGCTTTACCGACTCCTCGTTATTAACACTGGTGTTGTTATTGCTGGTGTCTATAGCGCTGGAGAAAACCCGACTGATCAGCTGGGTAGGGCAGCAACTCAATAATGGCGGCTTACGCACAGTGTTAACCCGGCTTTGGGTGTCCACTTCGTTGTTGTCGTCTTTTACTGCCAATACCGCTGTAGTCGCCAGTTTAATTGGTGCTATTAAACGTAGTCAGAAGTTTGCCCCTAGCAAGCTGATGTTGCCTATGGCTTTTGCTGCCACTTTTGGTGGCACTCTTACCCTGATTGGTACGTCCACCAACTTAGTGGTCAACAGCTTTTTAGATAAAGCGGGTTTACCTTTACTGCAATTTTTCACCACCACGGCCGTAGGCGCTGGTGTGGTGCTGTCCGGCATGCTGATGATGTGGCTGATTGCAGACCGTCTGCCCGTCACTGAAAAAACCGTCGATGAAGCCGACTTACAGTATTTCCTTGAAGCGCGTTTAAGTGCGGACTCAGTACTGATTGGTAAAACCATAGGTGAAGCTGGCCTTCGGCATTTACGTAAATTGTTTTTAGCTGAAATAGTGCGGGGTGAGCAGAATATAGCGCCTGTTTGCCCTGAAGACCGCTTGCAGCAAGGCGATGTATTACTTTTTGCTGGTGATATGGAGTCTGTGGCTTTATTGCAGGAAATTCAGGGCCTGACTTTGTATGGCCATCACAGTATGAATGGTCAGGCGTTGGTGGAAGCTATTATCAGCCATTCGTCGAGCCTCAATGGTGTGTCTCTGAAAGACGCGAAATTCCGTGAAGAGTTTGATGCTGTGGTGGTCGCAGTCAAACGTGGGCAGGAACGCCTGCAGGGCGGTTTAGGTTCTATAGTGCTGCAAACCGGCGATACCTTATTGCTGGTGCCGGGCAAAACCTTTCATCAAAACAGCAAACTCAATAAAGAGTTTTTGCTGGTGAATGGCGTCGATTCAGCCACCCGTTTATCCTTGCGCCGCAGCTGGGGTGTATTGTCCGCTTTTGTCGCTGTGATTGGTTTATCCATGACAGGCGAACTGCCTTTACTCAAAGGACTGGTGTTATTACTGATAGGTTTAATGGCGACAGGTATTATCAGCCTGCAGGAAATCAGACGGCGTTTTCCACTGGATATAGTGCTGATTGTCGGTGGCGCTTTGGTTTTATCGCAGGCAATGGAAAACACCGGAGTGTCGGTGTTATTAGGCCAGGGCTTATTGCAAGTCTTTACCGGCTATCACTTATTCTGGGCTTTAGCCGCTTTGTATTTTTTCACGCTGATTTTGACCGAACTGATGTCCAATAACGCTGCCGCTGCTTTGGCCTGTCCAGTGGCTATCAGTCTGGCCAAAGCTTTTGGTATAGACCCTATGCCATTTATTATGGCGGTGTTATTTGGTGCCAGTGCCAGCTTTATATCACCATGGGGTTATCAAACTAACTTGCTGGTTTATACAGTCGGTAACTACAAATTAAGCCAGTATGTCAAAGTGGGTTTGCCTATGGCGCTGGCGTATTCAATAGCTGTATTAGCCTTAATTCCATTGTTTTTCCCTTTTCAGTCGCTGTAAGGAATTTTTATGAGTCAGGTTGTTTGGCAAAACTATCAAATCAGTCGCGCCGATCGTGAGCAACAAAACGGTCATCAGGGCGTTGTATTGTGGTTTACCGGATTAAGTGGCGCAGGAAAATCCACAGTGGCGAATGCATTAGAGCAGGAACTGGTTAAGCGTAAAGTGCATAGTTATTTGCTGGATGGCGATAATGTGCGTCATGGTTTATGTGCTGATTTAGGCTTTAGTGAAGCTGACCGCACCGAAAATATCCGTCGGGTAGGTGCAGTAGCAGGTTTAATGCTGGACGCTGGTTTGGTGGTGCTCAGCGCCTTTATTTCACCTTACCGTGCACAGCGTCAGGCCATTAAAAACAGCCTGCCGGAAGGTAAGTTTTTAGAGATTTATATCGCCACTTCTTTGGATGTGTGCGAGCAGCGTGACGTCAAAGGTTTGTATCAAAAAGCCAGACGTGGTGAAATCAGTCACTTCACCGGGATTTCCGATCCCTATGAAGCACCGGAGCAAGCGGATTTGATCATAGACACAGCGCAGCAAAGCCTGGAGCAAAGTGTTGATCAACTGATTGCCTTACTGACTGAAAAAGGAGTGCTGAGCTAATGTTGGAACTGACACAGGATTTATTGCAGCAAGTACGACGTATAGCCGTTGCTGCAGGTGAAGCCATTTTAACTGTGTATCAGCGTGATTTTAGCGTTGAGCAAAAAGACGATGATTCGCCTTTAACCGAAGCAGATTTAGCCGCCCATCACCTGATTTTGGCAGAGCTGACTAAGCTGACTCCCGATGTGCCTGTGTTATCTGAAGAGGCTGCAGATATTCCCTGGTCAGAGCGCCAGCAGTGGACAGAGTACTGGCTGGTTGACCCTTTAGATGGCACCAAAGAGTTTATTAAACGTAACGGCGAATTCACCGTTAACATCGCCCTTATTCAACAAGGTGAGCCTGTGCTTGGGGTTATTCATGCACCAGTGCTGGATAAAACCTATGCAGCAGCCGAAGGTTTAGGTGCAACCCGGCAACAAGATGGCTTAACCGAAACTATCAGAGTGGCATTAACGCCGTCTGCTGGTGAAGTGGTGAAAGTAGTAGGCAGCCGCAGTCATTACAGCGCTGATGTGGAAGACTATTTAAGCCGTTTTCCACAGCATGAACTGATAGCTGTTGGTAGCTCGCTAAAGTTTTGTTTAGTGGCTGAAGGCAGCGCGCATTTGTATCCACGCTTTGGCCCTACTATGCTGTGGGATACAGGCGCAGGTCATGTGATTGCTAAAGTGGCTGGTGCCCAGGTGGAGTATCAGGGTATAGCAAATCCGGCTTATCACAGAGAGAATCTGAAAAACCCAAATTTCCTGGTCAGCGCCTTATAATTCAGTGAGTTAAACTAAATACTACAAAATAATACTGTCTTGTCTTACCAAAGCAGCCGATAATGTATACACCCTTGAACTTGAAGCGACAGCTGTCTTGACTTCAGTTATCTTGGGTAAGGATAAGGCAGTTGAGGTGGGTATGAATCTGTTAAGTCGGTTGCACAAGGCTCCGATCCGGGTATTGCGGTTACAACGGCGTAAGAGTATGTCGCGTATTCGCTTTAGCATGATTCGGCTCAGAATGGCCTTGTCGCAGGAAACCGATGAAACCAGACGTATGCTGATTATTTATCAGCGATCTCTGCAGGGCAAAGCTACTCAGGCCGAAATGCGGTTTGCCAATCACCAATTGGTGGACGTGTTAAGGGCTACAGGTTTAGGCATCTTTGCCGTTTTGCCTTTTGCCCCCGTTACTATTCCTATCTTAATTAAACTCGGCCGCAAGCTGGGCATAGAAGTGCTGCCAAGCTCCTTTCAGCCCAAAGCAGATAAACCGAAAAAGCTACCGGATTACGAATCTTAGTTGTAGTTCTTTAACTCTTGGTGCTTCTAAATTTCTTCAGCAACTGATCCTGTTCAAACCACACCACAATAATCAGCGAAATGGCAAAAGGGATCAGCAGATAAAACAAGCGGAATACCAATAAAGCAGCTATCACGTCGGCCGGATTTACATCGGGCAAAGCCAGCAAAAACATCACTTCCAGTACACCTAAACCACCTGGTGCATGAGATAACAAAGCCGCAGAGAAAGACGCCAGAAATATACCTAACACCATAAAATAGCCTGGGTTACTTTGTTCCGGTAAGGCGTAATAAATAATGGCGGCGGCGGCTAACAATTCAAGTGGAGCTACGATCAGCTGACGGCACACCAATGAAAAACGTGGATACTCCAGCTTCAGCTTCCACAGGTTGATACAGCCTCTGTTGGTCAAACTTCCCCATAAGTACAAGGCCACCAGAAACAACATACCAGCGCCAAGCAGGAAAGCTATCCATTCAGGTATGGCTTTATGAAAGTGGGCAGGTAAGCTGGGTTCAACCATCAGCGCTATGCCACCCAACAAAATGCTGCCAAGGGCGAAAGTGAAAGAGCAGAACGCGACCAGAATACCTACTTCGCCCGGAGTCAGGCCTTGCGAGCGATAAGCCCGGTAACGCACTACAGCGCCGGAAAATACCGAAGCACCTAAATTATGGCCAATAGCATAAGCAGTGAAAGATGCGACTGAAATGAAGGTCCAGGATACTTTTTTACGCAGATGAGATAACGCCAGCCTGTCGTAACCCGCTAGGGCCACGTAAGCAAATACGGTCGCCAGGCCAGCCATCAGCCAGCCATGCATAGAAATGGCTTCAAGACTGAGTACCACATCTTCATAGGAGATATCTTTGAGCTGCTCAAGCAGCACATAGACTGAAAATGCTACAGCGGCCAAACCTAACAGCGGCCAGAAGTAGTCTTTTTTTATCATCATCTCAATCCTTGTCTGGTCACCGCTTTAAGTCTGAACGATCAAAGCTGCAACAACACGACTTGTCTTGTCTGCGCCCGGAAGCTTACGCATTGTTTAGGATGCACCGGACTTTATGGTTATAACAACAGGGCTATCTCAGCATCCACAGCAGGCTTTGGCAAGCAAAGCCGTCTTTTTTGGTGGTTAGCTGCTTAAAACTACAGCAGATTGACTAAAACCGGCGCTTTGTTGCAAAGCTGCCGGTGTATTGTCTGATAACTCAACTGCCTTTAATTGTCATGACTGCCACTATCGCAATCAAGACCGGTGAAACTACAGCAGCTAACAACCAGTAAATTTTTTGCACAGCGGCTGGCACTTCACCCGCTAAAATGGCTTTAATTTGTGGCCAGATCCGCCAGCCGACAAAAGTCGCTGCAAACATACCACCTAAAGGCATCAGCACATTGGATGCCATAAAGTCCATCGCATCAAATGGGGTTTTTCCGAAAATCGTATAGCTTTCCATGCCACCGCCAAAAGACAATGCAGCCGGAATACCTAACACCACATAGTTCACTACAGAAACCCAAATAGTGGCTTTCTTACGTTCCATACCATATTCGTCAATCAGGAAAGCCACTACAGGCTCCAGAATAGAGATTGAAGAAGTGACAGCAGCAAACAGCAGCAAACAGAAGAAAATTAAGGCTAAGACCTGACCACCAGCCATCTGGGCGAAAAGCGCAGGCATAGTAATAAAAGTTAAGCCAGGGCCAGCTGCAGGGTCGACGTTAAAAGCGAATACCGCAGGTAAAATCATCAGGCCAGCCATCACTGAGGCTAACGTGGCTAAACCCGCTATCCATAAACCTGCGTTGACCACTTTGGTTTCAGGACTTAAATAAGAGCCATAAGCCACCATTAACCCAGCGCCTACAGACAAGGAGAACACTGCTAAACCCAAAGCATCCAGCACCATTTTAATGCTCAGTTTGCTCCAATCCGGCGTAATAAAGTACATCACACCTTCCATCGCACCAGGTAAAGTCAGGCTGCGCCATACCATCACCAGCATCAGTGCAAACAGCGCTGGCATCAGAATTTTACAAATACGTTCAATACCTGCCTGTACACCTGCAATCACAATCACTGCGGTGATGATCATAAACAAAGCGGTATAAATCAGTGAAGAGGTTGGGTTAGCGATAAAGTTAGTAAAGGTATCACTCAGTAGCTTGGCGTCAGTGGTCAGCACTGTGCCCTGAATAGTCTGCACTATATAGGCTATGGTCCAGCCACCTACTACGCAGTAGAAGCCCAGAATTAAAAACACTCCGAGTACAGAAAGCCAGCCTGCGACGTGCCAGTAGCCTTTGCCCATAGCGCGATAGGCTGAAGTGGCTGATTTTTTGGCAGTACGGCCAATCATCATCTCTGCCAGCAACATCACCACACCAACAGAAAACACACAGGCCAGATAAACTAATAAGAATACGCCGCCGCCATTGGCACCTGCGACATAAGGGAATTTCCAGATCGCGCCAAGGCCCACTGCAGAGCCTGCTGCCGCTAAAATAAATCCGATACGCGAACCCCAGCTGCCGCGTGTTGTAGAGTTAGTCATGCTTATCTCTTATGTAGTTATAGTTTTTTTGGACTTGGTTATACCCGTCGCACTTGCTGCCTCACTGCAATCCCCATTAACTTTGGGTATATCCGGACTCACAGTTAAAGATGGAATGAGTCTGGAAGTCGCAGAAGTTACACCTCGGTGCAGCAGCAAGATAGAGGAAATCTGTGTCAAAAAGCAACCAAAAATCCGTCGCTGTCATTAATCTATCGTTAAACTCTGGTTAGTTTAACTAAAACAATGAACGAAATTAGCTGAAACACCGTTCTATAGTAGGTAAGAGCAGTCTGACCAGGAGTCACTAATGCGTTTTAAACTAATAATCTGGATTTTCATCATGGCCTGTAGTTTAACCTTTGGCCTTGCCAAAGCCTCTGCCCGCACCAACAGTGTTGAGTTCCCTGCGGGTTTACCCTGGGTCAATGTGACAGAACCTCTGACCATGCAGCAGTTAAAAGGCAAGGTGGTGTTGCTGGATTTCTGGACCTATGGCTGCGTCAATTGTATTCACGTGATCCCAGACCTGCATAAGCTAGAGCACAAGTATGGCAATAAGCTTGCAGTGGTGTCCGTGCACTCGCCCAAGTTTGATAACGAAAAACAGCTAAGTACTTTAACCTCCATAGTGCGGCGCTACGGTATGCAGCATGCGGTAGTGAATGACGTTGATTTCCAGTTATGGCGCTCTTACGCTGTTCGTGCCTGGCCCACTTTTGTGCTGATAGGCCCGGATGGTAAATACGTTGGCCAAACTTCAGGTGAAGGCCGTTACGATGTATTGGATAAAGCGATTGAACAGTTATTGGCCGAGTTTCAGGGAGAACCTAATCTCAAGCCTCTGCCTATTAAATTACTGGACCCGCTGGATACTGCATTGGCAGCCCCTGGCAGTTTAACTGTGGATGAACGTTATATTGCCATCAGCGATACCTTGCATAACCAAATCGTACTGCTGGACCATCAGGGTAAGCTGGTGAAACGTTTAGGTTCTGGCATAGCTGAACTGAAAGATGGCCATAGCGACAGCAGCGCTTTTTCGTCCCCTCAGGGCTTGGTACTGACAGACAAAGCTTTGTATGTTGCTGATACTGGCAATCATGCTATTCGCCGTATTGATTTAGCGACCTTTCAGGTGACTACTATTGCAGGCAATGGTGAATTAGCACAAGGCCGTTTAGTGCCGGGTTCAACACCAACCGAAGTATCGCTGCGTTCCCCCTGGGATTTGGCTTTGGATAAAACCACCTTGTATATCGCTATGGCGGGCAGTCATCAAATCTGGACTTTGGATTTACAAAATTCGGAGCTGAAAGCTTTTGCTGGCACAGGACAAGAAGCTTTACTGGATGGTAAGAGCTATGATGCTGCGTTTAACCAGCCCAGCGGTTTAGCCTTAAGAGGCAACAAGCTGTGGGTTGCAGACGCAGAAGCCAGCGCAGTACGGGAAATAGACCTGAGTTCTGACAAAGTAGACACCTTAGTGGGGCAGGGTTTATTTGAGTTTGGTTTAAAAGACGGTGGTTTTAAACGGGCTTTGCTGCAACACAATAAAGACGTGGTGTCGCTGGATAAAAATACTCTGGCTGTGGCTGATACCTATAACCATAAAATCAGATTATTGGATTTAGAAGAGCAGCAGGTCATGACTTTAAGCTTAGGAACTGAACTGAACGAACCTGGTGGTCTGGCTGTATTTAATGGTGAGCTTTATATAGCAGACACCAATAACAACAGAATTTTACGTTGGCATTTAAAAGATCAAAAATTAACTGAAGTACAGGTACCGACTGCGGCAAAGAAGGCTGCAGAGCCAAAGTAAGTGGAGTCTGTACGCTGATGTGGTTACACTGAATGCAGAATAGTTGGGAAACTCAAAATGCGTTTAGATAAGTTTATTTGTGATTGTACCGGTCTGACCCGTAGTCAGGCCGGCAAAGTAATACGCCAAAAGTTGGTCACTGTGAACGGTGAAATGGCCAAACAACCGGCTTTGCAGCTCAAAGCCTCTGACCAGGTGTTTTTAGAAGGCGAACAACTGCAGCTTATCGGGCTGCGTTATATAGTCATGCACAAACCTGCTGGTTATATCTGCTCGACTGAAGATCCAGACCACAATACAGTGTTTGCTTTAATGGATGAGCCTTTGCTGGAGCGTTTGCATACAGTAGGTCGTCTGGATTTGGATACCACAGGCATGGTGCTGATCACAGACGATGGTCAGTGGTCGCATAAAATCAGTTCACCTAAACATCATTGCGCTAAAACCTATCGTGTATGGCTGGCCGACCCAGTGCCTGAAGCTGCAATCACAGAGTTCGCCGAAGGTATTATGTTACGTGGTGAAAAAGACTTAACCAAGCCTGCGAAGCTGGAAATTATCGATCCACATCAGGTCTTGCTGACGATCAGCGAAGGTCGTTACCATCAGGTCAAACGTATGTTTGGAGCTATAGGTAACAAAGTTGAAAAACTACACCGCGAACAAATTGGTGCCTTGCCACTGGACCCGGATTTAGCCGAAGGCGAGTACCGCTATTTAACGCCTGAAGAAGTGGCTCTGTTCCGCTAAAAGCTTAAAAAAAGGGGGCAGCTCACCTCGTTCACGCTGAGCAATGTGAGCTGCCCCTTTTTTAATTCATCTGCAATTCAGAAGACCTGCTTATACTTCTCATCAACACGGCAGCAAAAGCATATAACGGCATAGTCTGTTACAACTTTTTACCTGATGTATGAACACTTCGCCTTGGTCTGCAGCGCGCTGTCCGTTAAACTAAGCAGGTCTAATCTCATTTGTGTTATGGAGTTTTGTATGTCAAAAATGAAAATCGCTGTTGCAGCATTAGCTGTTGGTGCTTTGATGTTGTCCGGCTGTTCAGCTACTCATACGGCGATCAGCAAGCGCAATCTTGAAGTTCAGACCAAGATGAGTGATACCATCTTTTTAGACCCTGTTGCAGATGATAAACGTACTGTTTTTGTGCAGGTACGTAATACCTCAGACCAACAAGGTTTATCTATTGAACCTCAGATCATCGAAGCTGTGCAGTCCAAAGGTTACCGTGTAGTGCGTGACCCTGAACAAGCCAACTTCTTATTGCAAGCGAACGTGTTGCAAGCTGGTCAAACTGATTTACGTAGTCAGAATGAACTCTTAGGTAGCGGTTTTGGTGGCGCTTTAGTGGGTGGCGCTATCGGTAACCAGTTTGGTAGTGGCAGTGGTCGTGCTGGTGCTACAGTTGCTGGTGCATTGATAGGTTTAGCTGCTGACGCTATGGTCAAAGATGTGCATTACAGCATCATCACCGACTTACAAATCTCTGAGCGTGCGAAAAAAGGCGTGGTTGTGCTGGAAGAAAACAAAGCCAGCTTAAAACAAGGCAACAGTGGCTATAAAAATGTCACGTCCACTGAAGAAACAGAGTGGAAACGTTACCAGACCCGTATTTTATCTACTGCGAATCAGGTCAATATGGAATACGCCGAAGCTGAGCCAGAACTGGTTAAAGGCCTGATGCGTTCGATTTCAGGCATCCTGTAACCTTTAGTCGTAAATAAGTTTCCCAGTGGCCGCTGTTTTGTTGTCCTCGGCGGCCATTTTTTACTCGGGCTATCCTGCCCTCGCCCTTCGGGCCAGCTAAAGCTGTTCAAAATTGTTCCCGACGATTTTGTATTCGCACCATCCTTGGTGCTCCCCCTTCGGGCCATCGTCGCTTCGCTCCAATGTTCAAAATCGTTCCTGACGATTTTGTATTCTGCCTCATCCTTCTTTGAAAGTTTTTAATTGATCGTCCTGTCTCTATTCGCAGTATTTATTGCAGTGATTCAGAAAGGATGTGCCATGAACAAAATTACTTTATCTTTACTGCTGGCGTTAAGCCCAGCATTGTACGCCGCTGAACAAGCTACTCCTAACCAGTTTATTGACGTCTTCGCCAAAATTTTTGGTGAACATAAAGGCGAGCGTAAAGGCCATGCAAAGGGCTTTTGTGCTGTGGGTAGTTTTCAGGCTTTACCTGATGCAAAAAACTTTAGCTCAGTAGCCTGGTTATCCGGTGAAACTGTGCCTGTGACTGCGCGTTTTTCTATGGCAGGTGGTAATCCTAAAGCACCTGAAAATGCCCGTTCTCCTCGTGGTTTAGGGTTGCAGTTAAAAACTGCTAATGGTCAGCTGCAGCATTTTGCTATGTTAAGTACGCCGGTCTTTGGTGCTAAAGATCCGGAAAACTTTTTAGGTCTGTTACAAACTCAAATTCCAGACCCAGCGACTGGAAAACCAGATATAGCCAAAATTCAGGCTTTCCGCGCCGCTCATCCGGACACTTTGCCTCAGGCTGAGTATTTAGCGAAAAACTCCCCACCATGGAGCTACGCGACTACGCCTTACTTTGGTATTCATACGTTCTTTATCAAAGACAACAGTGGTGTGGAGCAAAAAGTGCGTTGGCAGTTTGTGCCTAAAGATGGCGTGAAGGGCTTAACTGAAGCCGAAATCAAAGCGCCTGCCACAGACTTTCTGCAAAAGCGACTGAGCGATCGTTTAGTCAAAGGCCCAACTCAGTGGACTATGCAGCTGGTGCTGGGTGAAGCAAGGGACACAGAAACCGATCCTTCAGTGTTATGGCCTAAAGAACGTAAAACTCTGGATATAGGGCTGTTATCCATCACAGAGCAAGGTGGCGAAGCCTGTACTGGCCTTAACTTTGATCCAAACGTGCTGAGTACAGGTCTGCGTGCAAGCGCCGACAGAGTGCTGCAAATGCGCTCTCCTGCTTATGCCATCTCTTTTGGCAAGCGTTTAACCAACCAATAAGCCAATTCGAAGCTAAAACGAATGCACCTTTGGAGTGCATTCGTATGCAGTCTGGCCCTGTGGCTGGAATTTGACTAAGCTGGGTCAAACTCAAAAAACAGGGATCTTCGAATGCTGAATAAATCATTGCTCGCCTTAGCTTTAGCACTGGCTTTAACAAGCTGTGGCAAAGCACCGGAACAAGCCGCCACCACTGCGGTGGAAACCCCGGCTGCTGTCACCCAAACTGTTGTTCAAAGCACAGAAGCAACACAACCCTGGTGGCAGGATGCAGTGTTTTATCAAATCTGGCCCCGCAGTTTTTATGACACCAATGCCGATGGTACGGGCGATTTTAAAGGCATCGAAGCCAAGCTGCCGTACTTACAGGATTTAGGCATTAACGCCATCTGGCTGACGCCTATGTTTGAAGCCCCTTCTTATCATGGCTACGACTTCACCGAATTTTATCAAGTAGAACAAGATTACGGTTCTATGCAGGATTTTGAGCAGCTGGTACAGGCGGCCAAAGCCAAAAATATTAATATTATCCTCGATTTAGTCATCAACCATATTTCCGACAAACACGACTGGTTCCAGCGTTCTGCCAAAGGCGAAGCGCCTTATAAAGACTATTTTGTCTGGCGTGATGAAATGCCAACAGACGGCTGGGGTCCGGCCTGGAACACTGAAGTCAAACCAGAAACTGTCTGGCACTGGAACGAAGCACGCAAAGCCTACTACTACGCTGCTTTTGGTGCATCACAACCTGATTTGAATTTAAAACACCCTGATGTCATAGCTGAAATGAAAAAGATGGCCAAATTCTGGCTGGACAAAGGTGTTGCAGGTTTCCGTTTAGATGCTGTGCGTTATGTGCAGGAAGATGGCCCACAGCAACGTGCTGATACCCAAGGTACCATCGACTACTGGAAAGACTTTACCCAATACGTCAAAAGTGTGAAACCTGACGCTTATCTGGTGGCTGAAGCCTGGGTCGATTTACCTATAGCGGCCAAGTACTGGGGTGATGGCAAAGGGCTGGACGCTGGTTTTGATTTTGAGTTTGGCTACAAAGTGCTGGAGCTGTTAAACGCCGGCAAACAAAATGCTGAGTTTGGCACTATGCAACAAGGTGCTGGTCCGCAAGCTGACAATCTGCTGATGGCGAATTTGCAGCAACGCAAAACCACCTCTGCGCCTATGGAGTTTTTTAGCCCTTTCCTGACCAATCACGATCAGCCACGTTTAAGCTGGCAAATAGGTCAGGACTTTAATAAAGCCAAGCTGGCTGCGGCTTTATTGTTCAGCTCACCAGGCACTACTTATATCTATTACGGTGAAGAAATTGCGCTCACTCAGGCGTCGGATAAGGAGCATTTACACCGCCGATCTCCAATGTTCTGGGACAACAGCGCTCAGGCTGGTTTTAGTACCACCGACAAAGTCTGGGTGCAGCGTGATGATTTATTCCCACCTCAGGCAGAAAGCAGCTGGTGGACACCATTCCTGACGGCTCAGCAACAAGGTGCGAATAACGTGGCAGCTCAGCAGGCGGATGCGAAGTCGGTCTGGTCTTTGTATAAATTTCTGATCCAGCAAAAAGCCGATCGCGCTGAGTTTGGTATAGCGGGGGATTACAAAGCAGAGTTCTTAGCTGAAGGTAAGTTGCTGAAAATTGTTCGGTCTTTGGGTGATAAACAAAGCCTGATGCTGCTGAACTTATCGGCCGACCCTATGGCAGTTCCAGCTGATGTAGTGCCAGCGGGCTTCACTGCGACCTGGCAGGAAGATGAAACACCAGAGCTAAATGCCCATCAACTACAAATCTGGCAAAACTAAATGAAAATGGGGTCAGAACACATAAGTTACGCGTGACTTATGTGATCTGACCCCAATTTTAAGTCGATGAAGAAAGTGCTGCCTTTGCCTAAGCTGCTTTCAAACCAGAGTGTCCCGCCGTGCTGTTCCACTATAGATTTGCTGATACTCAAACCTAATCCTGTTCCACCAAAACGTCTGATATCTGATGTATCGGACTGACTAAAAGGTCTGAATATCACAGCTTTAAATTCGTCTTCTATGCCTGAGCCATGATCTTCAATAGCTATTCGCACAAAGTCGGTAAATTGTTCGATCCTTATATGCACTGTCGCATTGGCTGGTGAAAATTTGGCTGCGTTAGATAAAATATTGACCAAGACTTGCATCAACCGGTTCGGATCGGCGTATAACCACAAATCATCAGCTACCGGAGCTAATTCAAAATGCACCTGATGTTGTAATGCATAACCTTCCAACTGGTTTAAGGCATTGCTCAGCCATGGAGCCAGTTGCAGTCGGGTAAAATGAAAGGTCATTTGACCCGCTTCTACCTTTTGCATATCAAGTATGTCATTGATTAACCGAATTAAACGCTGGCTATTTTGTTCCGCAATTTCCAGCATAGCGCGTATTTTGGGGTCAGGTTCTCCCAGCGCATTTCCCAAAACTAAACCTAAAGCACCGTGAATGGAGGTTAAAGGGGTGCGTAACTCATGACTGACGGTTGAGACAAAGTGGTTTTTTAATAAATCCAGCTGCTTACGATCGCTAATATCTTCATACACTGAAATACCAAAAATCAGCTCGCCCTCAGCGCTATAACCAGGCCTTCCCCAGGCTTGAATTGCCCGCCTTTGGCCTGCCTGTTCAATTTCCATATCGTCCAGCTTACAGGTCTGACCTTGCAGTGCTTGTACCGCTGGCATCTGTTTAGCGGGATAAGGTTCGAGGCTACCGGCGACATAGGCTTGCGGGCGATGTGGTTTGGCACCTAATAAGTCTTTGGCGGCTTGGTTGCTATAGTAGGGCTGATTATTACTGCCTTGCACTACGATACCCAGGGGTAAATCATCAATCCATTGTCGGAATTGATGTTGGGTGGTCGCTTGTAAGGAGGCGTTATAGCTAATAAAACATCGGATCACGACGTAAAAGGCGATCAGATTCACCAACAGATAAGTAGCCCAGGTTACAGGGTCTGCCAGATATTTACTGGAGCTAAAAGGCAGAGCCAGATAACCACTGATAAAGCCTGAAGCAATGATTAAAATGCTGAGCAGTGTGGCAACAGCCAGAGCAATAGCGACTTTCGCCCTGAATAGCACATGAGCAACCAGACAGCTTAAAATCAACCACCAGATACCAGACGAAGAAAAACCGAAGGTAATAGAGCTGGGTAAACCTATCAGCCAGAATAGTAAAATCAGCAGACTGCCTTTGAGCTTTAACGACATGCGCTTATAAAAAAAAGCGCCAATGACAAAGCTGGCACCAATAAACAAATGCACACTGTATAAATGCAGCCAGCCTGTGTTGACCGCTCTGAATACAGAAAGTGGTACGCCAATCAGCGCCAATAAAGCAAAGCTACGCCACAAAGAGTTAGCAAATTGATGACGGATTAACCGGAGTTGGTTTTGCAACTCAGCTGTAGAGGAGTGATGCGACTGGCTCAAAGCACAAAGTCTCTGCGTTGTTGGTCGCATCACTCTAACCAGCATCTTTGGTCTGTGCAATCAATCCCGTGGTCAAAACTGCAAAATAACGAAGAGGCCCTGACTGGGCCTCTTCGTCTTACAGATGAATTCCGCCCGAGACTTCAATACGCTGACCATTAATCCAGCCACTTTGTTCTGACAAGAGCATCTGTACTACACCACCAATATCATCAGGCAAACCGACCCGGCCCAATGCCGTTTGTGATGCAATGTAGTGATTAATGTCGGCATTATCGCGCACTGTACCACCACCAAAATCAGTTTCAATAGCGCCAGGTGCCAGCGTATTTACCCTGATACCACGGGCACCGGATTCCAACGCCAGATAGCGACTTAACACTTCAACAGCTCCTTTCATCGCGGCATAAGCGCCATAACCTGGTAAGGCAAAACGGGTTAAACCTGATGAATAATTCAGAATACTGCCGCCATCAGCCATTTGTGGTAACAGCTGCTGAGTTAAGAAAAACACCCCTTTAAAATGTACATTCATCAGTGCATCAAATTGCTGCTCAGTGGTTTCACTCAGCGGGGCGTGAGCACCAAAACCTGCATTGTTTACTAAAAAGTTAAACTGATCACGTTGCCATGTTTGCTGCAAATGAGTAGCTAATTGCTTTGAAAAGTTAGCAAAAGACGATACATCGCCAGTATCGAGCTGAATGGCTACTGCTTTGCGGCCTAACCACTGGGCTTCTGCCACTACAGCAGCCGCTTCGTCAGCTTTGCTGTGGTAAGTAATAATTAAATCCACACCGGCTTTGGCCAAAGCTAAGGCGGCATTTTTACCTAAACCACGGCTGGCACCTGTAATTAAAGCGATTTTCTGACTCATGTGATGTACCCCTTGTTTATGTTTGGCTAATTCAACAACTGCAGTGTATTGTTTGAATTAATTCGGATAAATAATGCAAAAACGAAATCACTGTTCGTAAATTTCGGATAGTTGCGGCGAGGAAGATCAAGGCATGGACAGAATTCAGCAGATGCAAATTTTCCAACGGGTGGCCGAACTGGGTAGTTTTGTCCGTACCGCTGAACAATTGGGTTTACCAAAAACTTCAGTGTCAGAAGCTGTGCAGCAGCTGGAAACTCAACTAAATATAAGGTTGTTAAACCGCACCACCAGACGGGTTGAACTCACTCAGGATGGCAATAACTATTACCAGCGTTGTGTTGAACTGCTGGCCGACTTTGATGAGCTGCAGCAGCTATTCCAGCAACAGCCTGAACAGCTCAAAGGCGTGTTGCGTATTGATATGCCAACGGGCCTGGCCCGTGAAGCTGTGATCCCGGCTTTGCCTGATTTTTTAGCCCAGCATCCGCAGTTACATATTCAATTGAGCAGCACCGACAGGCGGGTCGATTTAATAGCTGAAGGCTTTGATGCTGTCATTCGGGTAGGTCAGCTAAGTAGCAGTAGTTTAATAGCGCGGCCATTGTCTCAATTCAGGCAAGTGAACTGCGTCAGCCCCTCTTATCTGGATAAATTTGGTTTACCTGAAACTCTGGACGATTTAAGCAGTCACAACTTAGTGTTTTACAGTCAGCAGCTTTCAGGTAAGCCCGATGGCTTTGAATATCAGCAGGATGGCAAAACCAAATTCTGGCCTATGTCAGGTGCTGTGACTGTTAATAATGCTGAAGCTTATACCGCAGCTTGTCTGGCAGGGTTAGGCATTATTCAGGTGCCTGAAGTGGGGGTTCGTCAGTTGGTGAAACAAGGCAGACTGGTGAAAGTATTGCCAGAGTATCAGGCGGCGGCCATGCCGGTTTCTGTGTTGTATGCACATCGACGGCAATTAAGCCGCAGGCTAAAAGTTTTTATTGATTGGTTGCAAGCAGTGATGAATTCAGACTACAACTAAAGAGTGCATCATTGCTGATGCTAAACGTGCTAGTCTGCTTATCCGGCGCCAATCTTCACCAACCATAACTAAGGAGCTTCAATGCGCTATTTTTGCATCAGTCTGTTGTTGTGGTTCAGCACTGTAACCCATGCTGCTATCCATATGCCTGATCAGTTTATTGTGGATGGTGTCCCGCATGACGTCGACAGCAGCCCTTTGGAAAAGCTCTATGCTGCTGATGAAATTCGCCTGAAACTGCAAAACCAGCAGCAATGTGAAGCAGAGCAGCGTGGTTATAAAGGTGTGTGGGAATTAAAAGGTCAGCAGTTGTTTTTAAATACCTTGTTGCAAAGTGATTGTAAAACTACGACCGCCAGCATAGATCCAAAATTGCTATTCAGCGAAAAACAGTACCCGTTAAAAGCCAACTGGTTTACTGGTGCTATTAAAGTGCCATTAACCGACAAAGACTATAAACATTGCCTGACCGACGAAGGCTCAGACGAAACCATAGGTTATGCCTATCTGGCTATGGTGTACGAGTTTATTGGCGGTGAGCTGGTCAAACAGTCCGAGCAGATTGTCACCGAGAATTGGCAAAGACCGCGCAATAACTGCGCTAATGTGCCTACAGCGCGGGTGTGAGCCCGCTATAACTCTAAATCCCAGATAATAGGAATACTGTCGTCCACAGCTGGAGCATCACCCAAATCCAGCTTTTGCTGAGCAGCTTTTTCTGCAGCCAGCTGCGCCAGTTTGGCATCACGCCTTGCCCTGCGTTGTTCCAGTAACTTCAGAATATGTGAGCGTTCAGCCACAGGCTTGTTATGCCAGTTAAAGCGTTCGTCACGCGAGCGCAAGCAGCCGAGGCAATAACCTCTGCTGTTGTTTTCGCAGACCCCAATACAAGGATTGGGTAAATCAAACAGCTCTAATTGATCCATGAAACTCAATAAAATAGGGTGGTTAACACTAAGAGTCTGGCTTTGTCTGGTCGTTCAGTCCAGAGACTGAAAGCTATTCTGCCTAAAAATGCAGCTTTTGTAATTTTTTTACAAAAATTGGGCAAAAGCAAAAATAGTTGTTGACTAAAGATGTGTAGACGGCTATTTCTATAGGCATAAATTTTCGGCATCTAACGTAAAAACACCGCCGAAGTAAAAATACTTAACCAAAGAGTTAAAATTAAAAAATGCGTTTAGCTTCTATTCTGAACATTATTGTGGTCCTCGTAATCGTGGTGATTAGTCACTGCGGGGGCTCGCGTTTGGAATTTTAAGCAGCAAAAAAATTCTCAACAAAACCCCCGCACCGAAAGGTCCGGGGGTTTTGTGTTTTAAGGTCCCCGGAAATTTCGAAACAGGTTTTGTTGTACTGACAAACAAACGATAGAAAAGGATGGGATACATAATGAAAGGCGCTGAACTGGTTATCAAGCTGCTAGAGCAAAAGGGAGTCGAACATATCTTCGGCTATCCTGGCGGAGCTATTATGCCAATCTACGACGCGCTGTATCAGAGCAAGGTCAAACACTACCTGTGCCGTCATGAACAGGGTGGGGCTTTTTCTGCCATAGGTTATGCCCGCAGTTCAGGCAAAGTTGGCGTTTGTATGGCCACCTCAGGCCCAGGTGCGACTAACCTGATCACCTCCTTAGCCGACGCTTTATTAGATTCAGTGCCTTTAGTGGCCATCACAGGTCAGGTATCACAAGCCGTGATGGGCACAGATGCTTTTCAGGAAGTCGACGTTTTAGGTTTAAGCCTGGCTGTGACCAAACACAGCTTTATGGTGACAGACGTAACTGAACTGGAACACACCTTAAACGAAGCTTTTGAATTGGCGATGTCAGGCCGCCCGGGCCCTGTGTTGGTGGATATTCCTAAAGACGTGCAACTGGCCGAAGTGCAGTTTAAGCCACGTTTAGTTGAAGATACCGCAACTTCCCAGCAGCAGTTTTTGCCAGCTGCAGCTTTAGAGCAGGCGCGCTTATTAATCCAAAACGCCAAGCGCCCAATCGCCTACATAGGCGGTGGTGTGCATATGGCAGATGCAGTAGCGCAGCTGCAAGACTTTTTAGCCACTAGCCCTATGCCTTCGGTCACCACCTTAAAAGCCATGGGCACAGTGCCGCCATCTAATGCCTATTACCTGGGTATGTTAGGTATGCACGGCACTCAGGCCGCTAATCATGCGGTACAGCAATGCGATTTATTAATCTGTTTAGGTGCTCGTTTTGATGACCGCGTCACAGGCAAACTGGCCGCTTTTGCACCGGATGCCAAGGTTATTCATATCGACATCGATCCGGCCGAGCTGCACAAATTACGCCGCGCTGAGTGCGCCATGATAGGGGATTTGCGCGAGTTGTTGCCTGCGATGTCAGTACCCACTCACTGCGAAGACTGGTTAAAACATTGTTTGGCTATGAAACAACAACACGGCTGGCGTTATGACCATCCGGGTGAGCGTATTTTTGCGCCTTTAATGCTGAAACAGTTAAGCGAACGGTTGCCGGATAACGCCGTGGTCTGTTGTGACGTAGGCCAACATCAAATGTGGGTGGCGCAGCATATGAGTTTTAGTCATCCGCGTAATCATTTAAGCAGTGGTGGTTTAGGCACTATGGGCTTTGGTTTGCCTGCGGCCATAGGTGCGCAGTTGGCCCGACCAAAAGATACGGTAGTGACAGTCAGCGGCGACGGCTCTTTTATGATGAATGTGCAGGAACTGGGCACCATCAAGCGTTTCCGCCTGCCGGTGAAGATTGTCATTGTCGATAACCAGCGTTTAGGCATGGTGAAACAATGGCAGGAGCTGTTTTTTAACGAACGCTACAGCGAAACCGATTTATCCGACAACCCGGATTTTGTCTCTTTAGCTGCTGCTTTTGCCATTCCAGGTCACAGCATCAGCCGCAAAGATGAAGTGTTACCAGCGCTGGAAGCCATGTTTACCTGGCCAGGCCCATACTTATTACACGTTCGAATAGATGAAACAGACAACGTCTGGCCCTTAGTACCGCCAGGAGCAGCCAATCAGGATATGTTAACGGAGAAAGCACAATGAACCATGTACTAACCATCCAGACTAAAAACCAACCTGTGGTATTAGAGCGGTTATTGCAGGTCACCCGTTACCGTGGCTTTGAAGTGGCCGGTATGGAAATGAAACCAATGGCCGATTTCAGTGGCTTACTGGTGACTTTGTCTATCGTCAGCGACAAACCTATCAGCCTGCTGACCAATCAGTTAAACAAGTTATACGATATCGAGTATCTGGATTGTGTTGAGTCTGAACTAACACAAGCCGAAGCAGGTTCAATGCGGGCTTAAGCCGCTAAACTTAAGACAAATTAATAAGCTCTGCGTCAAATATCAAATGGCAGAGCTAAACATTAAACAAGCTAGAGATACCCCAAAGTAATTGGGATTGCAGCTAGGCGACAAGCGAGCGAGACCCCAGGAGCATAGCAGTCTATGTGACTGGGGCGAGGAGCGAAGTCAACAACGCTGCGGTTCCAAGTACGCAGGGGAACTAAATAAATCGGAGCAACAAAACCATGCCTAAGTTAAGATCTGCAACCACTACTGAAGGCCGCAATATGGCGGGAGCCCGTGCTTTATGGCGTGCCACAGGAGTAAAAGATACCGACTTTGGTAAACCTATTATTGCCGTCGTGAACTCCTTCACTCAGTTTGTACCTGGCCATGTGCATTTGCGCGATTTAGGCAAGCTGGTGGCTGAAGCTATTGAAGAAGCAGGTGGTATCGCTAAAGAATTTAATACCATCGCCATAGACGACGGCATCGCCATGGGCCACGGCGGTATGCTGTACAGCCTGCCGTCACGCGAAATCATCGCCGATTCGGTGGAATATATGGTCAACGGTCACTGCGCTGACGCTATGGTCTGTATTTCCAACTGCGACAAAATCACCCCAGGCATGTTAATGGCGGCTCTTCGCTTAAATATTCCAGCCATTTTTGTGTCTGGTGGCCCTATGGAAGCGGGCAAAACCAAACTGTCGGACCAAATTATCAAGCTGGATTTAGTCGACGCTATGGTGTCGGCAGCTAACCCTAATGTTAGCGATGAAGACAGCGCAAAAATTGAACGTAGCGCCTGCCCAACCTGTGGCTCTTGCTCTGGTATGTTTACCGCCAACTCAATGAACTGCTTAGTTGAAGCTTTAGGTTTAGGCCAACCGGGCAATGGCTCTATGCTGGCGACTCATAGCGACCGTAAAGCGCTGTTTATCAGTGCTGGTGCGCGCATTATGGACTTATGCAACCGCTGGTATAAAAACAACGACGCCAGCGCATTGCCACGTAATATCGCCAATAAAACCGCCTTCGAAAACGCCATGATGCTGGATATCGCCATGGGCGGTTCTACCAATACAGTGCTGCATTTATTGGCCGCCGCTATTGAAGCCGAAGTCGATTTTGGCATGAGCGACATCGACCGTTTATCACGCATTGTGCCGCATTTATCCAAAGTGGCGCCGAGCACGCAAAAATACCATATGGAAGACGTACACCGCGCCGGTGGTGTGATTGCGATATTAGGCGAGTTGCTGCGCGCCGGTTTACTCAACCCGGACACACCTCATGTGGCAGGCAGCTCTTTAGGCGATGTGATCAACCGCTTTGATATCACCTTAACTAAAGATCAACAGGTGCTGGATTTCTTCCGCGCCGGCCCTGCCGGCATCCGTACCACTCAGGCCTTTTCGCAAAGTTGCCGTTACCCAACGCTGGACGACGACCGCGCTGAAGGTTGTATCAGAAGCAAAGAAAACGCTTATTCACAAGACGGCGGTTTGGCCGTGCTGTACGGCAACATAGCGCCCAACGGCTGTATTGTTAAAACCGCTGGTGTAGAAAAAGAAAACCTGGTGTTTAACGGCCGCGCCCGTATTTTTGAAAGCCAGGACAGCTCTGTAGAAGCCATTCTGGCAGGCAAAATTGTTGCAGGTGACGTAGTCATCATCCGCTACGAAGGGCCAAAAGGCGGCCCAGGCATGCAGGAAATGTTGTATCCAACCAGCTACTTAAAGTCGATGGGTTTAGGCAAAGCCTGCGCTTTAATCACAGACGGCCGTTTCTCGGGCGGTACTTCGGGTTTATCTATAGGCCATGTATCGCCAGAAGCTGCCAGCGGCGGCGCTATTGGTCTGGTCGAAGAAGGTGACGCCATCGCCATTGATATTCCAAACCGCAGCATCGCCATTGGTGTGAGTGATGCCGTATTGGCAGAGCGCCGCGCCGCTATGGAAGCTAAAGGCAAGCTGGCCTGGAAACCTGTTGATCGCGTACGCTCCGTCAGCCCAGCGTTAAAAGCCTATGCCATGCTGGCAAGCAGTGCTGATAAAGGCGCAGTACGTGATTTGAGTAAATTGGAAGACCTATGAATGCCGTGAATAAAGAGCTGAGTGCTGTGCAAAACTCTGTTAAAGACGCTGTAAAACAGCAAGGCAAAACTGCAGCCGACTGGCAGCGCCCGGCACCAAACCCAGCTCTGATGCAGCAGTATTTGCGGGAAATTTTATTGTCGCCCGTGTATCAGGCGGCGATAGAAACCCCGCTGCAGGCTATGCCAAAACTCAGCCAGCGTATTGGCCAGCATGTGCTGTTAAAACGTGAAGATATGCAGCCTGTGTATTCTTTTAAGCTGCGTGGCGCTTTTCATAAACTACATAAAGTGCGTGAGCAAAACCCAGGTGGAAATGTTGTCTGTGCTTCGGCAGGCAATCATGCCCAAGGCGTGGCTTTATCCGCCAGCAAACTGGGCCTGCACGCCACTATTGTGATGCCTATCACCACGCCGGAAATTAAGGTCGCAGCAGTCAAAGCCCTTGGCGGCAAAGTACTGCTGCACGGCACCGCCTTTGACGAAGCCAATAAGTTTGCCATTGAGTTATCCCAAACTCAGGGCGCCACTTATATTCCACCTTTTGACGATGCCGACGTGATCGCAGGCCAGGGCACAGTCGCCAAAGAGCTGTTAAGCCAACATAACAAACTGGATGCGGTATTTATTCCGGTCGGCGGCGGTGGCTTATTGGCCGGTATGGCGGTGTATATCAAAGCCGTAATGCCAGGCGTTAAAGTTATAGGGGTAGAGCCTGACGACGCCGCCTGCTTAAAAGCCGCAATGGACGCAGGTGAGCCTGTCACATTAGACAGAGTAGGGTTATTTGCCGACGGTGTGGCGGTAAAACGTATAGGCACAGAAAACTTCAAACTGGCGCATTTATACTGCGACGATGTGATCACAGTCTCCAGCGACGAAATTTGTGCCGCCATCAAAGACATCTTCGACGACCTACGAGCAGTAGCAGAACCTGCTGGTGCTTTGGCTTTAGCTGGCCTGAAAAAATATGCGGCAACGGCCACTCAAACTCAAAACCTCAGCGCAGTACTGAGTGGCGCTAACCTGAACTTCGACACTTTGCGTTATGTGTCGGAGCGCTGCGAACTGGGCGAGAAAAAAGAAGCGGTATTTGCCGTCACTATTCCGGAAGAAAAAGGCAGCTTCCGCCGTTTCTGCCAAACCTTAGGCGGCCGCGCCATCACCGAATTTAACTACCGCTACGCCAGCGACAACAAAGCCCATATTTTTGTGGGCATCAAACTACGCCACGGCGCGGAAGAGCTGCAACAGGTCAATCAGGCCTTGTCCGCAGCAGGCTACGACTATCAGGATTTATCCGACGATGAACTAGCCAAACTACACGTACGCCATATGGTCGGCGGCATGCCACCGCGTTTAGTGCAAGAGCAGGTCTACCAGTTCAACTTCCCGGAATACCCAGGCGCGTTAATGAACTTCCTCAACACCCTGGGCGAAAAATGGAATATCACCTTATTCCACTACCGCAACCACGGCGCTGCCACTGGCGATGTGTTGGCTGGCTTTGAGATTGCTGATCATGCGGAAATTGCTGAACACCTGGATACCTTGGGTTATGAGTATCGGTTGGTGACCAGCAATGGGGCTTATAAGGTGTTTTTGACTGCGGGGTGAAATGGGATCTCAAAGCGCAAATAGTTTTGCGCTTTGCCGGGAGAACGCCCGAGCCTCTGGCGAGGGCCGTACTGAAATCGGGACCTTAGTACGCTAATCGTTTTTTGTTTAGGTTTTAAGCATGGGAGCAACTACTTATTCTTTTTTAAGCACTCTCTCTACTAAGGCATCCATTATTTTGCTATCAGTTTTCGATTGGCTGTTTTCTTCAAAGATTCGTGCAATCAGTTGGATTTTTGCTTGTTGTCTTAATTTTTCTCTATCGAAAGGGCTTAGATCGGTTACTGTTTCAGATGCTGTCCACATGTCTTTTGCAATGATGGATGCTTGCATGAATTTCATTCGTTCTGAGTTGATTTTGATGGATTGATTTATCATGAAGTAAGTCAGTGCAAAGCACATCGATATTACTAAAGATATTCCGATTGTTAATGGGGCTCTACTTAGTAGTAAATCAATCATATCCATATTTGTTGAGTTTTGTATTAGATCTAAGCCGTTACTTATAGTGAATATTGTTGCGAAGAATAAAGTTGCCATTGTGATGGCCGCTATTATTAGATATATGCTTACTTGACTCTTTCCTTCCTTGGTATACCCTGATAGCTCATTGTCAAAAAATCTTTTATTTTGCTCAAGTTCAAGAATTTCTTTCTTAATTTTTTCTAATGAGTCCTGTAGGTGGGCAAGTTCGTTATTAGTCAAATTTGTTGTTTTCTCTGCTGTTTCTTTATTTCTTTTTTCCGTCTCAATTTCATTTCTTATGATTTCTAGAGATTTTTCGAGAGAAATTCGTTCTTCCGTGACTCTTTGTTTTTGGTCTTCTGCTAAGGCTATTTCTTCTTCTTTTTCAATTCGCAACTGGTGAAGTTCTTTCAGGTTTTTTTCTATATTTTTCTGGTCTTTCATTAGGTTGCCTGAACGGCTGGTCTGTGCTTCTATGTTTCGTGTAATACTTTCTAAATCTAGTTTCTTTTGATGTATAGATATGTTGCTGCTTTCGATTTCCTTTCTGAGATTTAACGTGTTCTTAAACATCTCTGCAAGGTTTATGGATTGTACATTAATTATTGTTGACTGTTTTGGGATCGCTATACCGATGCATGATGTATCAAGCTGATAAGTGTTTATGTAAGTGTCGTTTTGGGTTTCTATACTTGATGTTGGGCTGATTTTTTCAGGTTTCCCTGATGCGAATATTATTGTTATTTGTTCTTGATTTTTTGATTCGGTATTTATCTGTATTATTGTTTTTATTCTTTTAAATATGTAAACCTTCTCAGTCTTTTCGAGCCCAGTTATTTCTTCAATGTTTTCTGTTCTTATTCTGCGTAGCGCTAAGTTAAGCTTATCTTTTTCTTTTCTCACATCGACTTGCGAGTTTAATGCTTCTAATAGACCTATTGTTCTTGTTTCATACGCTAAATCTAGTAGCTTTGAAGACTCAAGCTTTGGGCTTTTTTCATTGTCATCTTCATTCATAGGCATAGAAATTTTCATAGCAATAAATACCTCTCGCAAAACCAAAAAATGAGAACCATGGTGTCAGGTCTTGCCCTGTGCCCCAGTTAAATCTTAGTTACAGCTCTGGATAGCTTATTCACTGTGAACCAGCTTTTTTGTCAAAGCTCTTAAGTTATCGTTTAGTGCCGCGAAAAAATGAAGAATGACAATAGATAGCAGGCCACTAGCCCAGAGCCCAATTGCATAACTGACAGCCAAAGGATTGCTAACCTTTCTATCTGAACCATATGGGTTCGAAACAGTGATCTCTCCAAATTGTGTCAAAACAACAAACCCGGCTACAACTGCGCAAAGAAAATAAACCCAACCAAGTCCACGCATTAAACCGCTAATATCTGCACCTGCTACAAGATCGCGCGGAGTATCAAGATTTTGAAGGGCTTTTGCTAACGCTGAGCTCAGCCCTTTCAGCTTTTCAATATGTTCGTCTGTTGCTTGAACTTCATATTCTTTATTGCTGACACAAAGGATCACTTTCCCATTTTTATCTGTCACTTCAACATTTCGTAGTGCGATGCGAGTAGTTCCATTTGTGAAGTGTTTACCCTCTACCCAAAAGGTTGAACCGCCGGGGAAAGAACAATTGCTCATATCAAACTTATCATCAGAATCCAATTTCCATGATTTACCCAAACTTTGATCATGAAGTTGTTTTTCTATTTTTGCCTGGTCACAGTAGTAAACATATATCTGCTCAGATTTGTAACTCAATGCTGCGGTCTCTCCGTCAGCATTCCACTGCAATGAATACTCCCAAGGAAACAACAAATTGCCGTTGTCTAAATCAACGAAAATACCGACCCGATTAGCCCAATTCATTAATAAGATTCCTTCCAGTTAAAGGTAAACCAGCATGCAAAACTGGTGTCAGGTCTTGCCCTGTACGCCATGCTACAAAGCAACACCATCCGTTATTTTGACTAATTCTTTAAAAAACTTAATCGCCTTTTCCACTTCGTCTCGTTTTACTAAATGCGGGACTTTAGGGTCGGCGTTATTGCGGCCCTGATGCACAGCATCACCACGTTTGCTTAACCAGCTATTCAGTTGAGTACAGGCTGTTTTTGGCTGGTAGTTATTCCATACCCAGCTTTCGGTGATATCGCGTTGCAGAAATTCCAGGCTGAGTTGCCTGATTTTTTCAGAATTGGGGTTATTGAGCCGCTTAATTTCTTGATCCAACTTTTTCTGGATGTAGTCTCCAGCAAAGCTGCCTTTAAGGATGGAAATCTTCTGGCAGAGTTGTTCGTTTAGCCAGGCTTCGATATAAGTTTCCCAAGCCGTCAGCGTCATAATCAGCGCAGCACGTTTTAGCACTTCATTGGTTTGTTGTTCTGGTTTGGGCAGTTTGTCGAACAGCACAAGCAAGCGCTCGGCGTCGGCGATAGCGGTTTCAAAAGCTTGATAGGAGGTTGATGCCATGACGTCCTTTCCCGGCAACTACAGCCATCTTTAGTGGCTTGAATAGAACCAAATTAGAACAACTGAAACCAAAGCACAAGCTGTTTTTCGGGACTTGTGCTTGACTGTCTGTATGACCAATCCTGAGCACTGCATATCCAAGCGAGAGCACTTTAGTAGGGGTCGCTATACACTAGCGCAGCTGTGTTTATTCGAACTGTGTTGGCTGAAGCCAGCGTCATATCGACAAACATAACGGTTTTACCTTTGTATTTAAAAAGCACTGCGTAGTGCTCTACGCCTAAAAGCCAGTCGAAGGTAGTTTGCCTTTTTACCATTCTGTCTGCTGTCCAGTCTGTTATTGGTACATCGCCATTGAAGTAACTGAGCAATTGCGGATAACCAAAGTCTGTTGAGTTTAGCTGTTCTGCTTTTTCTGCGATAAGTGCGGTGCCACCCGCTTTTTTGATCACCGAAGCCATATCTTCGATAGGGGATGTGAACTCATATAAGTATGTAGCCGCAAGCGTCATCAGCGCTAGCAAAGAGAGTAAATAGTTGGCCATAAAGCTATTCCTTTCGCTTGGGCTGCAGCACCGGAATGGAAGATGTTGTTGGTCACCTAAATTATTATTTTTGTTCGGCAATCTCCTGCACTTTTAATTCAAAGTCAGTGTGAAAGGGGTCTGAATGTTGTGTGTTTAGTTCACCGGTAACTTTTACTGTGTTACCTGCAAACTTGCTTAAAAACGCCTGATCTTTGTGGCTAAGAAGCACTTGATTTGGGTTGCCGTTGCCAACTGCAGAAATTCTTTGTAATGAGTCAGGGTCAGTTATGTAAAGGATTGTTCCTTTGAGCAAACCTGAAGATGTGCTGACATAAGAACCTAGGAGTTTGCCTGTCAGTTCAACCTGTGTTGGTTGCTCTGTAGTGCTGGCGCAGCCTGATACCAGAACAACAAGTGCGAGTAGTAAATGTTTCATATCATCTCCGGTTTATCTTGTTCAAAAAGGCCGTCTGGCGTGCAGTATGAAGAATAGGTAGTTGTCACTTAAATCAGGAGATATCAGGCTGAAGATCTAAAGGCTGAACCGCCAAACTTCCTTTTCCGGCAACTTCGTTACATACCCTTCGTCCTTGAAGCCGCAGCTTTGTTAGCTAAGTTCTCTCGCCGCCATACTGCTTTGACACAGCCGTAAAAACTTTGAGTGCTGCAGTATCCACCAAGATTATGTAAATAGGTTAACCGCTATCCTGATTACCTACTGCCTTATTGAATAATCACAGGAACATAATTCACAGGCATATTGGCGTTCGCTGTCAGCTTAAATTCATGAGCAATTTGCTCTGGTTTACTGCTGATATCCACCAGTTTAAAAGCAAAGGATATCCCAACTAAATTTGCTTGTAGTTGGTAGTGTTTTCCGGATTCCAACTCTAAATCGACGTAACCATCGACCGCTTTTTGGTTATTGTTTGCTGTTAAGCCGAAAGTATGTTTGCCGGGGGAAACACAATTTTTCCCCATACTGTCAGCCACGACACCATCAATTTCTGCAATACCAACATGGGCTTCACCTGAGCTAAAGAATTTAATGAAATTGGCTACATCCCCTTCAATACATGCAGCATCTGCACCCTGATAGTTTTTGTATTGAGGAGTCGAAGCGCATCCGGTTAGTAGCGTAGCAATGGTCAAAGTTAATAAGAGTTTCATTCCATCACATCCTTTTGGGGGTTCATTATTACGGTCGTAATTCGATGTAGACTAAGTTAAGGCAGCTTATCTGAGATGGCAACCGTTTTTAGGAACCAGGCTGCGTGGAAGATGTATAGCTTTAATAGATTTCCTTTCCAAACCAAGGCTAGAATGACTGTCGTTTAGTCACAAGGATTGTTAAATGCCGAACCCCCGTTATTTTTACTGCACTCTGGCGATAGCTGTGGTGATTTTTATCGCCTGTTTATTAATGGCTGGCCCTATGCGGCCGGGTTTGCCTGTGGTGACTGATCTGCCTACTCGTCTGGCTTATATTCAAAGTCATTTGGCCTTATGGCAATTGGGCTGGCTGTTTTGGATGGCGTCGGCTTTAAGCTTATTGCTGTTTTGTTGCCTGCTGGCTTCTGCCATTCCGCCAAGCCCAGTCCGGCAATTTGGGGTACTGTTGGTGGCGCTTGGCATAGCGCCTGATCTAATAGCAGAAACTTTATATGCTTTTGTGTTTCCAGCCATGATCAGCGCTGGCAGCTCGGAGGAATTACTGCATTTTATTGATCAATTGGCGATGCACCTGACAGGGGTTCTCGGCAATGGTTTGTATAACATGGGTGGCTTAGTTCTGACTTTGTTGTTGCTACAACACAAACCTGCTTTAAAACTCTGGATTTACCCCGGTATTTTGGCTTGGTTTGCAGGCCTTGGCTTATCCGTGGCTATAGCGTCGCAGCAGCTGGCACTGGCAGAAGCTTTAACCGCTTTTAGCATGGCGCTCAGTACGGCCTGGTTTGTATTGATTGCTTATAAACTCTGGATAAAAGCTGATGTATAGCCTGCTGAAAGTGATTCATATTGGCTCGCTGATTTTGTGGCTTGGCCCAGCGCTTGGGTCGTGGCTGGTGCTGCGGTATTTTCAACAGCATCAGGGCGAAATGAGTAGCGGAACATCCTTGGTGTATAAGGTGTTTTTCCTCACCTTAACACTGGAGCATCTGGCGCTTTGCACTTTGTTTGTCAGCGGTGCGTGGATGGCTTTTGGTTATGGCTGGATTGACATGCCCTGGCTACAAAACAAGTTGTGGCTGGTGTTGTTGCTGATTGTGCCGCTGGAAATTGTCGATATCTGGCTGGGTAACTGGAAGGTGCAACAGCTGATTAAACAGCGTGCTTTGGGTGTGGAGCTGACGAGCAGACAACAGGGATTAATTCAGTTTTACCACAAAGGTTTTACCCATCTGGCTCTACTGACATTACCTGTAACAGTGCTGGTTATTATGTGGCTGGCGGTGTCGAAACAGCCTTTGTGGTAGCTTTATCCCCTTTTCACGAATAAAAAACCGGTGTCAGCTCTTGCCCTGTGCCCCGAATATATTCGTTGTTTAGAAAGCGATGAAAGAGGATTTAGCGGGAGTTCTGTCAGCGATACGCCTTCATGCTCGATTAGCATCGCAAGCGAATCTTCCCATTACGTATGCCCCATTTTGGTCAACTGTGGCTTAAGGTAAAAACCTTTAATGCCACAGTGTCCGAATTGAAAAAAAATGGCCGGACTATAGCTAAATGTTTGGCTGACCTCGAAGCATACGAATACCCGTTATCTAACAGTGTTATCTATGAACTCTACACCACTGAAAAACTCGTTAGACATTGTGCTTATAGAGGTGGGAATAGACTTTTCGTCAGAGCGATAGGATGTTTCTAGTTGTATCGCCACATTTTTATTTGCCGGATGTCGGCATATAAAACCTGATGTACTAAAGTATTGAAATTTTTGTTTGCTTTTACTTTTACTCGCGTGGTCTTCAGCTAGGGATGAGTATTTAATACAGCTGCTTTCATTAAAAGTGACAAACTCATAATTAACCCCAAGATCTACAAAACGAGTAGCGTCATCATTTTTTTTACGTTCAGAAATAATGTATTCAAAGAACGCTTTATTGTCGTCAAATTCATTTACAGCGAAGATGACTACATTTGAAATAAGGCTGATGTCTTTAGATGAAGCCGCTTTTCCAAAGTAAACGCCTGCCTGATCATATTGCATCAAACGCCAATCGGGTTCATTTGGCGATTTAACTTTTGCTCCTAAAATTTCGTATGTTTGACTGATACCAGCTAAAGGAAAGCTTGGGGTGCTACTGCATGCGCTTAAAAACAAAATTAGAATGGTACAAATAAACTTCATGTTAACTCCTGAAAAAAACGGTGTCAGGCCTGCCATGTGCCCCATGCTACAAAGCAGCCCTGACTAATGCTTTAAAAACCTAATCGCCTTTCCTGCCTCGTCTCGTTTGGCCTTAAGCGGCGAGACCTTGGCGTCTGCGTTATTGCCACTCTAAGCAACCTAAGCCCGCTTTAAAGTGACTCATTTTTCAGAGCCTGATTTTCTGCTTCGCATGCTTTGTTGTTCGTGAATGTATACTCCAAAGAGATAGCACCCGTCTCCGTGTTTTCAGCGATTGCTGCAATAGCAACTGAGCTAATATCATTGGGGAGTTTCAGGCCGTTCTTACTGTCCCAGGTAGTGACGAGAATTCGTTCATTCTTAGCCAGTCCATTCATCCAGTCTTTTGGCTCATTCCAAATGCTGCCGGGAAACAGTAGGTCGGTTTTAGCGCCTTTGCCGTATTTGTCGCTAAGTACTTTCTCCAGTTCTTTAAACTTTGATATGAAAAAGTAACCCATCGAATCTGTTGGAATATCTTTGCTAATAGCCTTAACCCAACATAAACCTGACTTTTTGCCAAATTCCACTACGTATTGTTCGAAGTCTTCGTGTGGGCTAGGTACCGGGTCAATAAAAAATTTACCCGTCACCACTTGAGTTAATGTTGCACCAAAAGCCTCTTCCGGTATGCCCATGCTGAGCCCAAAAGGCCCGTCGGAAGCAGGGACCAGAGAGATGGCTGATGGCTCTGAGTGCTCAGCTTCAGACGAAGTGGTGTCAGACGACTTAGCGGTAGTGTCCAGATCATTGATATACAGTCCATATTTCGCCAACGACTTGCGGTATTCCAGCATAGTGATAGCGTTTTCTTGTGTTGCAACATTGGCTTGTTTCAGCGCAAACAAAAGGCCAGCTGAATAGTGGGCCGCTTCTTCTTTCGCGTTTTTTAATTTGTCTGCTGCAATGTTGAGATCTTCATCGATGCTGTCCACCAATGCCTGGTCTACTGCTGAAGCTATTGGTTTGATTGTAAAGTCAGCCCCAGCTTCAATGCTGGCTATTCTTTGGACAAATAGCTCTTTGTTTAATTTGAGTACTTCTAACCTCTGGTTTTTCAGAGTTCCAATTAAACTGCCTTTGCCAAGACTTTGGTCTTGCTCCAGAGCGGACAGGTCGGATTCGATCCTGCTTAACTCAGATTTGAGAGCTTCAACTGTTTTAACCTCTTCCTCAGATAGCTGTTTATCGAAAAAACAACCGGCTAATAAAGTGCTACATAACAGAACTGTGGAGAGGTTTAGCTTCATTCCTTTGATCATGGGTTTACCGTGGTTTTCCTTTGTTTAGTATGCAAAACCGCTATAAGGTCTTGCCCTGTATCCAGTTAAATCTGTAGTTGCGACAGAAAAGCAGAAGGTACTAAGCGGGAGATCTAAAGGCTGAAACGCCAAAGAGAACTGAACTGCCATAACTTCCTTTTCCGGCAACTTCGTTACAGTTGTAACTTGGTTAAAGCCAAGTTAAAGCAGCAGCTTAGAAACGGCAAGCTGTTTTTCGGGACTGGCGATCACTAAGTATATCAAGACGCATCTACACCACCTTAACGAAACCCATCAAAGCTAAAAATCTGCTCTACCGGCACTTCAAAATAACGTGCCATTTGCAAAGCTATTACCACCGAAGGCGTAAAACGGCTGGTTTCTACTGTGCTGATGGTTTTACGGGATACACCAATGGCGTCGGCCAGTTGCTGCTGCGACAGCCCTCTGGCCGCGCGCAGCTCCGCAATTCTGTTGTACAGGGTTTGCTCTTCCATCAATTAGTTTCCTGAGCTGGTTCTTCTTGTTCATCCAGTACTGTGCGCAAACTCAGATAAAAGCTGATGGACCCGACAAAGATCGTCAGTAATAAGAAGGGCTGAAATGCAAGCCACTGCGGGTCGCCGTTTTTGTTGATTAAGTGGGTTATGACATAACCCGAAAACGCCACCACTATGGTTAAGTTGTATGCCAGAGTAGTGGCGCGCTGAAAGCGGCTGCGTAAATACTCATCCTGGAAATCACCACATATTTCGCGGATTTTCCAGCCATAGGACAGCAACTTAGGTTGTTTGGTCACTTTGACCAGAAAATAAATTGCCGAAAACAGTACGCCAAAGCCAAAAGCATCACTTACTGCTTTTAGTTCAAACCAAAACAAACTGATGTCTCTTAACAATTGAAAGCCTGTCAGCTGCGCAAAAAACAGTGCGCCGAAGATTGACGCTTTGACACAATTTTCCTGATCTTCGATAGTCCATGTAGCCATAATAAGTGTTCCTTTTTTATTAGGTTTAGATACCTTCAGGTATCAATGTGAAACCTTAAGGTATCATTGTCAAGTTCTTTTGATACCGCAAGGTTACATTTTGTGTGGTAAAAGAAGAACGCAAATAAAGGGCTGTGGGTTACGGCGACTAGTGGTAAGTTATTCCTGCCCCTAAAGATAATAAGCGCAGTGCAGGAGCTGGAGTGCTTATGTGGTTGTAGTACTTAATTGCTCGGCCAATTCTTGGATCTGCTGTCTTTGCTGCTGTAATTCCAGCATCTGCTGGTCTATCTCTGTCAGCTTTTGTTGCAGCATGGGCAATAACAATTGGCAGTCGACCGGATGCTGATCGCTACTGTGATTTTGACGTTGTACTGAACGGATTTGCTTGAGGCTAAAGCCCATTTGTTGAGCTTTTAAGATCACTTCCAGCCGGTTTTTACTGTCTTCGCTGTAATAACGGTAACCGCTGTTTTCCCGTAGCGGACTGATCACCCCTTGTTGTTCCAGAAAACGTAGTTTGGATTCTGAGACATTCAATAATTTGGCAAGCTGACCAATGCGATACATGGTTTTTTCCTTAAGCTGAAAACTATCGCAGGATAAGCGCCAGATTTTGGTATGGCAAGGCTTGACTCTCAACTAGGGTTGAAGCTTTACACTTGCGTCGTACTTGAAACTGACGCTGCATTGACGGCGAAAAAATCTGACAGAACAGAACCAAGAGGTGTAACTATGTTGTTTGAAGCCACAACCCTGCCCAATGGCGTGCAGCTGAAAAACCGGCTGGTGAAAGCCGCTATGGAAGAGAATATGGCCGCTGCGGGACAAGATCCGTCAGCGCAGCTGATTGAGTTGTATCGGCACTGGGCTTTGGGTGGCACAGGCTTATTGATTTCCGGCAATGTGATGATCAGCCGCAAAGCTTTAACAGGACCAGGTGGTGTGGTGCTGGATGCCAAATCGGATGTAACTTTGTTCCAAAGCTGGGCCGAAGCAGGGCAGCAAAACGGCACTAAGCTGATTCTGCAGCTGAATCATCCTGGGCGACAAATGCCAGCGAATCTTGGGCAACAGGCGATAGCGCCTTCGGCTGTGGCTTTGGATTTAGGCCAGTTCTCAAAGATGTTTGCCAGCCCCAGAGCTATGACGCTGGATGATATAGCCGAATTTAAACAACAGTTTTTGGTGAGCAGCCAACTAGCGTTGCAAGCAGGTTTTGCCGGAGTGCAAATTCATGCGGCTCATGGTTATTTGCTGAGTCAGTTTTTATCGCCGCTGGTGAATCAACGTCAGGATCAGTACGGTGGCCCTTTAGAAAACCGTGCCCGTTTATTGCTTGAGTTGGTCACTCTGTTGCGTAATGAATTGCCTGCCACTTTTATCATCAGCCTGAAGCTAAACTCAGCTGATTTTCAGCGCGGCGGTTTTTCCACAGAGGATGCGAAACAAGTGTTGTTATGGCTCAACCCGCTGGAGCTGGATTTTGTCGAGTTATCGGGTGGCAGTTACGAAGCCCCAGCTATGCAAGGCGATAGTCGCGATGGCTCTACGCTGGCGCGTGAGGCCTACTTTTTAGACTTTGCCAAAGAACTGCAGCAGTCTGCGCAAATGCCATTAATGGTGACTGGCGGTATTCAAAGGCTAGAGGTGGCAGAGCAGGTGCTGCAAACTGGTGTTGCTTTAGTGGGCATAGCTACAGCTTTGGCTTTGTCGCCGGATTTACCTAATCGCTGGCAGCAAGGCGAAGCAGTAAGCCCGGTTTTACCTGCCTTTAGTTTTGCCAAAAAACCTCTGCAGTCACTGGCAAAAATGGCTTATACAAGACTGATGTTACGCCGCTTAGGCCGCGCTTTACCCTTTTGGTCTATCCGGCGTTGGCCTCTGGCAATGTTGGTGTTGGATCAATTGCGGTTGGTGGGTTTAAGTCGCCGTTATAAAAAGCAGATGGGGTTGTGAGACAAGTTGTCGGTTAAAGTTGTGAGACTTTGCAGTCATTGCGGTTGATTAATGAAGCCTAAAAGGCTACATTCGTAGCTTATTTGGCTTCATTTGGTGCTGCTGTGTCTGCTCTTACTGATTTGCTTTTTACCGGTTACCGCCGTCAGGTGTTGGGTTTGTTATTGCTGAAACCCGATCAGGCTTGGCATGTGCGCGAAATTGCCCGTTTAACTCATACCCAGCCCGGCACTTTGCATAAAGAGCTAACGAAATTGGCGCAGGCCGGCATTTTGAAAAAAACACAGCAGGGGAATCAACTGTGTTATCAGGCGGATACCAGCTGTGTGGTGTATGAAGAACTTGCCAGTATTCTGCGTAAAACTACCGGCTTGGCTGATGTGTTACGGCAGGCTTTGTTGCCTGTATCCGATCAACTGCAGTGTGCTGCTGTGTTTGGTTCAGTCGCCAGTGACAAAGCGACGGCCAGCAGTGATATCGACCTGCTGCTGGTGGGGGAACTGAGTTTTGTGGATGCAGTGAAAAGTCTGTATCCAGCACAGCAACAGCTTGGTCGCGAGATCAATCCTAAACTATATTCAGTATCCGAATGGCAGAAAGCGTTGGCGGAGCAATCCGGTTTTATCCGTGAACTGCTGGCCAATCCGCTACTGATGATCGCTGGAGACAAGGATGACCTTAGACAATCTGCCGGACCGAATTAACCCTCTGCGGAGTCATTGATGCCAGAACTGATGCTCGGCAAAGCCTCACTAGCCCGCCCGCAATGTAGTGCGGGCAGGCTTTTATGACGCCGTTAACTCAGTGCAACATTGCCCGCCAGTTTGCTGCGTAATTGCCAGCGCAGTAGCTTGAAGCTCATCAGCCCCTGCACTAACACACTGGCGGCAGAGCCATACCAGACCATAGCTGGGGAAAAATCACTGCGGCTGGATAACCATAACACCGGCAAAATAAAAGCGAAGATCCTTACTGCTGAACTGGCGAGTGAAGGCCAGGTGTTGCCAAGGCCCTGAAAAACACCAGAGCAACTGAATACCAGCACTATGGTTATAAAGTTCAGGCTGATGATATGCAGAAACAATTCTCCTTCTGCAGCCACCCTGAGATCATCGGTAAAAGTGATCATCAAGGGGTGGGCCAGCCATTGGCAAAGTAAAAATAGCGGCAACATCACAAGTGCCATTTGACTCACACCAATTTTAAAGCACTGCCGAACCCGTTCCGCATGGCCTGCGCCATAGTTCTGACCGACAATAGCAGGCAGTGCAAAGGATAAAGCCATAGCTGGCATCATCATGGCCTGCAGAATACGATTGCCTATACCAAAAGCCGCCTGAGTGGCTGTACCAAAGTCTTTAATTACCCAATAAACAAAAGCGGTAAAAACAAACATCAGTGCAAACTCGCCACCTGCTGGCACACCTATAGCCGTGATTTGGCGCCAGACTTTAGCGTCAAAGCGCCATTGTTTCGGAGTTTGCAGCACAGAGTGGTCACTTTTCAGAAAGTAGATCCATAACATAGCCACACCCACCACCACAGCAATACTGCTGGCGAGGCCGGCGCCAAATACGCCTAAGGCATGGCCTGTACCCCAACCGGCAATCAATACAGGGGCCAATATTATATTCAGCAGAACTGTGATCAGTTGCACCATCATGGCGGGTTTCACTACGCCAACAGCCCGCATTGCGGCGGCGATAGCGGTAGAGACAAACATCAGTGCCAAGCCTGGCAGATAGGCGTATAAAAACTGTTGCGCTTGTTGCTGTACTTCGGGATCTGAAGTCAGCAGGTGCATATAGCTATCGCTCAGTGCAAACCCAAGTACTAAGGTCAGCAGAGCTAGAGCTGCGCCCATCAGCATGGCCTGCTGAAAAACTGTATCGGCTTGTTGGTGTTGTTTAGCTCCTGTGTAGCGGGCGATCAACGCCACACAACCTACGTTCAGCATTTGGGTTAATGCCATAATCAGCAGCATCAGATTGCCTGCTGCGCTGACAGCGGCAATGGCTGACGCGCCAAGATCCGCAACAAAATACAGGTCGACAAACAAATACAGTGACTGGACAAACATACCGACCATCATTGGCAGCGCCATAGTCCAGATATGGCGAAATAAGGAACCCTGAGTTAAATCTGTCATTGGTGTGCTGCTTAGAGTCGGGCTAATAATTCAGCCAGAGTTTCCAACTGGCGGGCGGTGAGGGGCGACGTAAACTGGCTGGCAAAAAACGCACAGCTTTGATTCGCCTCCTGATAAATTTGCAAGCCTGTGTCTGATAGTTTCACCAGACTAACCCGGGCATCTCGGGCATTTTGTTCTTTTTCCACCAAATGAATTTTTTCCATAGGCTGCAACAATCGGGTGATGCCTGAGGCGCTGAGTCCAACAGCGCTCGCCAGCTCAATACGGCTAAGCCGTTGCTGCGGTGCCTGAAATAACCGGTGCAGAATACAGAATTCGCTGAAACTGATGCCATGCACACTCAGCTGCTGATCGGCTTTTTTCACCATAGTTGACCAGAGCAGAGCGCTTTGTAGCACCAGATCCAGTGCGGGATTCGTGTCGTTCATGGGTATACCTTGTGTTGCATTCATAGGCCAGAATTTGCTGGGTGGAAAATTGGCTTTAAGGTTGATTAATGCTTGAGTTTGCAAGTATATCGTGCGGCTTTATTTTGAGTTGTGCAAGGTTTATTTTGTGTTTTTTTCAAGCAATAGAAAATAGAAAAGCAGGCCTAAGCCTGCTTTGTCGTATGAGTGAACTCAGTGAAACATTAAATCTTCGTCAACCAGCCGTGTTTATCTTCGGCTTTGCCCCACTGAATATCGTTCAGGGTTTGGCGTAATTTGGCTGTGGTGCTGCCTGGTTCGCCGTTGCCTACTTTGTATTCTTTACCTTGGTGGATCAGCGTGCCAACAGGAGCTAATACAGCAGCAGTGCCTGATAAGGCGGCTTCTGTGCCTGGTTTGGCGGCGCGTTCCAGCAGTTCTTCTACTGTCAGTTCACGTTCTGATACTTTCATACCTAAGTCACGGGCCAGCGTCAGAATGGTGTCGCGGGTAATACCGTGCAGGAAAGATGCGTCCAGAGCTTTGGTAATAATTTCGTTGCCGTCAATTAACAGGAAGTTGGCTGCGCCTGTTTCCTGAACGTCGCCATTCGGGCAGAACAACACCTGATCGGCCTGATATTTGGCTTTGGCTTGCATAGTTGGGTGCAAGGCGCTGGCGTAGTTACCACCGCTTTTGATCATGCCCATATGAGGCGCGCAGCGTGCATTGTCTTCCATTAGCAGGCGTAAACCACGGCTGCCACCAGCAAAATAATCGCCAACCGGAGATAACAATACATACAGTAAAGACGTCAGTGTTGGTGTTGCTGCTTTACCAATAGCTGGTTCAGTGCCGATATGAGTAGGGCGAATATACATAGAACCAGGTGGTGTTGGCACGTCGGCGGCGTAATGGCGCACTACGTCCACAATCATCTGACTCAGCAGTTTTGCGTCGAAGGTAGGTAAAGACAATAATTCAGAGCTTTGTTGCATACGGGCAACGTTTTTATCCATGCGGAAAATAACCACAGAACCATCTTCATGGCGGAATGCCTTTAAGCCTTCAAAACAAGTGCTGGCGTAATGCAACACATGAGCGCCCGGATGCAGACTGATGCTGTCGGACGGAACTATTGCGGACTGACCCCAAGCTGTACCATCGAAACGGGCCATTGCCATTTCAGGCATAAATACACTACCAAAAGCTGCCATTTTTTTCTTTCCTGCTGATGTTCAAGGGCCAGTGTAGGCTGGCCTGATTAAAATAGGGTGCGCTTTGTTATATGGGTTGGGGCTTTATAGCGGCTGTCAGCTTGGTGCTGCGCCACGGCCTTGGTGCAAAATGTAACCCTGAGAATTATGAACGCCCGGCTATTGTACTCAGGCTTGCTGTTTTCGGCATCAACTAATTGCCTTTGAAGCAGCTTGAAGTCGGGAGAAACTTGGTTTTATTCGTTATCTGGGTAAAAGACCTAGCCTACTCTTTTTATATGCTCCAGCAAATCCGAAGGAGGCTTAGACCTCGTCAACTTGCTAGTTTAACGATTTGAGCTGGTGTGACGTTAAAGGCATTGGAAAAAAATGTTGAAATAGAGGTGCAACGGCGCTAATTTACCGCACACAGAAACTTGAAATAAAGATCAAAAAATCGGCTCGTGTCATGGATGCCTATCTAATTGATGTGGGTCTAGAAAATAAATCAACAACAAGGAAAGTGAACCTATGTTCAAACATTTCGTATTGTCTATGTCTTTACTTACTTTAGTCGCTTGTAGCAACATGAAGGTCGCACAACTTGATACTGCGACAGGTCGTTTTCCGACGAAAGTACAAGCTACCGTTGTTAAAAGTGAAGCTGTTAATCTGGATACAATGAACTCACTATTGCTCCTGCCTGACCATGATTTTATTAAAGGTCAAATAGGTAGTATTAACTATTTTCAAAAAATGATTACCTTAGAAGATCTTGAGACCCTGATAATCCAGAATGATTTAACAGATAAAGTTCCATCAGTAAGAGATAAAATAGGGATCAACAAAGCTTATAAAGCATATAAGCCCTTTCTTTGGCTGAGATTCGATACAAGGGAGCAAGATGGCAAAAAATACGGCCAATTTATTATTACCAAACCAGATACGTTGGAAGATATCTTCATTGTAGAACAGCATCTGGATTATGTTTGGGCTGGCGTCAACGATCAAAATACTTGGTATCCTTTATTTAATGCGATTGTTGATTATATCGACAAAAACTCAAAAACATGGAGTCCTCAGCAACCTCGCTCCTAACAAGGTGTTAAATTCACCCCATTTACAATAATGTAGCGGAGCTAGACCAACACGTGGGCAAAAATTGGAGCAAAGCGACGGAGTTCACGTGTCATTGTCTCAGTTAACTTTCGATAGATTACAGTGGGTTGTTAGTACCCATAGATTCGGAAGGCGCTGTAAGCTTTGAAACTCGGTCACATCTTCCTCCCTTTGAAATCAGCACAATGAAAGCCAGTGTTGTTGTTGTTTATGTGGTGTATACCCTGAAGTAAGGCTCTTGCTGCAGGTCAGACAACACGCAAAATTTAAAATTTGCGTGTTGTTATGCATGAATGATTAGTTTTTTGTTTTTTGAGTTTTCTATTGTGTTTTGCGATGCTTTTTTACAACAAAACTCAAAATAGAAAAACTACCTCTAGATCTATGTCCGTTAAAAATCCGGTGCCATTTTGCGCCAATTCAACGCTAGCTTTTGATAATTTCCTGCGGATAAATTAATCATTACTCAATAAAATCAGCCAGTTAATAAACTAGCGTTTGTGCTTTGGTTCTATCAGAGTTTGTAAGAGTTTATCCAGTGCATTGGCCGAAGCTAATGCAACACAATTTGAATTGAAGTGCATAGTTTTGACTATGCACGGGCAACGAAGCCCAGGTTCTGACCATTGTTTAAGTGGTTCAGGCCTGGGCTTTTTTTATGGGCAAAATTTGGCTGGCGAGTCAGCCGCCAAAGGCCTTAAGGACATAACAATGCAGCAGACCAAACAAATTCTGGTGATAGGCAACGGCATGGTGGGGCACCATTTTTTTGATCAATTACGAGCCAAAGACCCAGTGGCACCAGTGCAGAGCAGCTGGTGTTAACAACAGAAGAAGCCTATCAGGCTGCCAATATTCAGTACCGCTTAAATTGTTGGGTGGAGCAAATCAACCGCGAGCAGCAGTTGGTCGTGACCAGTCAGGGCGGTCAGTTTTATTACGACGAGCTGGTGTTGGCGACAGGTTCTTATGCTTTTGTGCCGCCTATTCCTGGTAATGATCAGTCACATTGTCTGGTGTACCGCACTTTGCAGGATTTAGATGCGATAGCGCAAAGCGCAGCTGTAAGCAAAATCGGCGGGGGATAGGTGGCGGTTTGCTTGGACTGGAAGCGGCTAATGCGTTGAAACAGTGGGCTTTCAAAACACGGACGCCGCATACAGACTGGCACGCGCCAGTGAAGCTCGTGAAGATACTGTGCAATGGATGAAGTGGGCAGCTGAGCACAAACATAAAGCTGCGATGTCTTGGTTCGGTGCTTACTTGATCTGCAATCAGGACAAGAACAAAGGGATGCTTTATTTGCAGCAAGCGCAAAAAGCTGGCGATGAAGATGCATCGCTGTTGTTAGGCGAAATGCAGGATCTGGGTTACACCACCAACTGCGACGATGGCTGGATATATTAACGTGCGGCTGAGCTTGCTTTCAGCTACAACACAACCTATATCTGCTAAACGACGATCGGAAAGATAGATTATGCAACTCAAACCAAACACAAGGCTGTTTCAATCGCTGCATCTACTGCTGACGAGCTGTGCTTTGGTCTGGCTGCTGGCTTTTTTGCATACAGCTGCTGAACCTGACCCGATCGGGCCTGCGTATCAGCAACTTTGGACTGTGCCTGCCGATACAGGCGAAGAACCTTTGTTGCAACAACTTCAGCGCAGCCCGGCCTTATTGTTTTTGCATCAGAAACAACAAGCGGATTACCAGCTGGTGCTGGAGTTTGGCAAGCTGGCTTTGGTGTTAATTCCCCTGATACTTCCTTTGTGTTTTCTGCTGTTGCTTTGGTTTATTCGCGCAGGCCCTGGCCGGCGTTTTCGGCTGTCGTTATGGCACGACGCTAATCTGCATAAAAAACGGCTTTATTATCAGCTTTCACTCAAATCACTGAATTTATAGGTGTTACAGAACTTTTATCAGTAATTTGAGGTAGTTATGATTTCTTTATTAAAAACACAGTGCCTTGCTTGGGCGCTGATTCTTGCTGTCGTTTTTCCATTTTTTGTTCAGGCAAATACCCCTCTTTCTCCAGCCGAACGTGCGGCCAGTATTGATGGCATTGTTCATATATTGAATCAACAGTATGTATTCCCCGAAACTGCGCTAAAAGTCAGCGCGCTGTTGCAGCAGCAAGAGCAAAATGGTGCTTTGGCTGCTATCACCACTCAGGAGCAGTTTGCTGACAAGGTTGGCGCTTTAATGCGTCAATACAGTGGTGATGGCCATTTGAATCTGGCGTTAATAGCTGAACAAGGTGGGGTTTCACATCGTTTAACCGAGACAGAAGAGCGCAAAATCAATAACTTTGCTTTTGAACAGGCGCGTATTCTGCAGGGTAATGTGGGTTATCTGAAGCTGCATAAGTTCTGGCAGGCCGAAGAAGCGCATAAAGTCGGTCATGCCGCATTGGTGTTTCTAAGCCACAGTGATCATATTGTGATTGATTTGCGTGACAGCGGCGGCGGTTCGCCTCAATTGGTTCAATATTTGATTAGCCACTTTGTGCCGGAAGGCACCTTGTTATGGGACCTTTTGGATCGCAATGGCAAAAGTACAGAACAAGTACGAAGCCTGGCCGTGCCGGATTCAGAACTGCTAAAAACTAAGCCGCTGTACATTCTGCAAAGTGACGGGCTGGTCAGTGCGGGTGAGTTTTTCAGCTATACGCTGCAACAGCTTGGTCGTGCTGTAGTGATAGGTGAAACCAGCGTTGGTCTGGCTCATTACACAGGCGCAGCTCAAGTCAACGACTGGCTTTTTGTGCGCATTCCAATGTACAGGCCGATCAATCCAGTCACAGGCACTAACTTTGAAGGTGTTGGAGTGGAACCGAATATAAAAGTGACGGCAGAGATGGCGTTGTATACGGCTTTACGGTTGGCGAATAAGGGCCGTTAGAAAAGAAAGAGCCAGCAGCAACTGCTGCTGGCATTCTCGGAATCTTAGCTGCTGAACTGACCACGAAATATCACTCTGAACTCTGCGAGCGGCGTTTAACAAACCACACGAACATGGCGTACAGAAAACAAATGACCGGGCAAAGGATCAAAGGCACAACAAATTCTAATTCGGTAAGTTCTGTTTTACGTAGCAGCAATAGCAGCCAGACAGCACAAACAGCTTCTCCACTGAGCCTGAAAATTCCATGTTTGAATGCAAATCCCCAGACCGATAGATTTTTAACATCTTGTGAGTAAAAAGGTTTTGGTGCGTCCATGATGAACTCCATAGTGCAATGCAGGAGGTCTCCCTCCTGCATTTTTACAAAGTTATAGGTAGTAAAGTCCGACACTCAGCCTACAACCAGCAGAGCCCCATGGTCCAAAATCAGCACCTGCTCATGTTCAACATCTCAGGACTAAAACGAGCTTTTGTGCGGATTCTGTGTATTACGGATAGCTTTGCTTTTGGTTAACTAAGTGTTAAATGTAGGTTGGAACTTGGCTGTGGCAAATGCCCATTTGATGCCCAAATGGGCTTTTATTCTAATTGCATGATAAAAAATGAGTTAATTTTGAAAAATATGCTTCGAATATAAGAATCGTCAGGATTTTTCTGACATCGAATCTGCTGCTTAATTGTTCACGAAGCATGAGCGAGGATTCTGCTAAATCACCAGATTGTTCTGTGTTCTGCAGCAATTTGTGGTTTATTCGTTGACGATGTCAATCTGAGGCGCATGCTGGCGGAAAAAATGCCGTACTTGCTGCAGCTCATCCAGCTGAAATATCCATTGATGTCCTTGATTCCAGGCCAGCTGTAAATAGGCTGGCCCCTGAATATCCATACGTCCTATCACCACTTTGCGTACTGTATCCGGCAGTTGATAATCACCTACCCAGATCTTGTTGTTTTCTGCTTTAAGCTGATTCATCAGACTGCCAAGCTTGTCTTTGGCAAAGCCATTGGCATGCAAAATCATGATGATCATAGAGCTTATCGACACCAGGCAGAGCGCGATGCTAAAAGCACTCTGCTGTTTGAGGCTGCTATAAATGGAGAGGCTAAGGTACAACAGGCTAAAAGTAATCAGCGCCAATTTGGCAGTGCTGCTGAGCTGCCTCCAGCCGAGTTTTAGCGAAGAACGTGATGGAGTTTGATTTCTCCAGAGGATTTGGGGTTTTTGCATAACTCTTCCTTGAATAACCCAGGGTTCTTAGTACTAATTTTTACTAAGCGTCAGATTTACAACTCTATTTAACTCATTTATTAACCTTTCTGCAATAAGATTTTCCCTATGTTCTACCAAAACCTGTCGCTGTTCCAAACGGATTATTACTGAAACCAGCGCTCGAACATTGGGGGTTTATATCCAGGTAGCGGTCAGTCGTTGTGTTCAAAAATATCAATAGGTTGAGTTGGTGTTTCCCCAAAATGTCGGTAAATTAGCTTCAAGCATAATCGCCTGATTGGATGAGACAAGGAGAGCATATGAAAAAGCTAATAGGTTTTTGTTTGTGGTTAAGTTTGCCCACATTGGCCAATGTGATCCCAACTGAGCCTCATATTTATGTCGAGGGTTATGCGGAGCAACTGGTGTATCCGGACCAGGTGAAAACGACTGTTGATATCACTGAACTAAATATGGACCCGGAGTTGGCCAAGCAAAGGGTGGAGCAAAAAGCCAAGGCTCTGTTGTTAGCACTTCAGCCTTTGGGCATAGGGAAAGAACACATTAGTGCTGCACCTTTGAGTATTGAAGTTGAATATGATTATGAAAATAAGAAGAAAATACCTCAAGGTACAAGAGTTGGCTGGACTGTGGAAATTACGTTACCTGAGCCAGCCAAATACTCCCTGTTAATGGATGTACTGGTAAAAGCAGGCATCAACGATATTTTGAATAGTGTTGGCGTGATAAAAGATGAGCGGGCGATTAAAAAGCAAGTGGCTATGCTGGCGTTAAAAGAAGCACGACAAAAGGCTGAAGATATGGCCGCGACTCAGGACAAAAAAATCAAAGATGTTTATTCGATTAGTGAGTTTAAGACTCGTTCGGAAGCGCAATACAACTTAACGCCAACTCAATCAATAGATGGAGCATTGAGCAGTGAATCTTTCGACGAGCTATCCGTAACTGGCGTCCGGCGACAAGCTGTTTTTGAAGTCAGCGCTATGAAAGCCAGTGCTGTTGTTTATGTGGTCTATACCCTGAAGTAAGGCTTTTATTTATCTTATTCTGGCAGTAAGGAGTTAGGCATGAATTCAGCGACGCAGTTTGCTTTTGTCTCTTTATTGTTGGTGTTACTGCTGGCCGTTTTAAGTTGGCGGCCTGTAGCAACAGGAATAGACGTACAGCATCCGGAAAAGGTTAGTGGTGGATATTGCAAAGGTTCTTTAGCACTAAAGCTTGAAGCTTTGAAAAGTGACAAAATTCGGGTTGCCACCGGGGCCTGTGGTGCCTATTACGACACTGCAGAGAACGACGAGTCACAGTTGGAGGATATCTTTTTTCAGTTTTCTGGCCGTAAAGGCCATGAAATAGACGAGGTGATTGTCACTGCTGCGGCAGATGTGCCTCATGGTCAAGTTGCGCGGTTATTAGCGCTGGTGAAACAACAGTGTGCAGAGTGCAGGATTTCAGTGATACAAGACTAATTATCTGATCCCTGCCTCAATCCGGTGCCGTCTTGCACCAATTCAACGCAAGGTTTTGATAGTCACTTGCGCATAAATTAGCCATTACTCAATAAAATCAGCCAGTTAATAAACTGGCATTCTTTGTGCTTTGGTTATTGGCGAGTTTTACCAATGCGTTTGCTGAAGCGAACGCAACACAATTTGAATTGAAGTGCATAGTTTTGACTGTGCACGGGCAACGAAGCCCAGGTTCTGACCATTGTTTAAGTGGTTCAGGCCTGGGCTTTTTTTATGGGCAAAATTTGGCTGTCGAGTCAGCCGCCAAAGGCCTTAAGGACATAAAAATGCAGCAGACCAAACAAATTCTGGTGATCGGCAACGGTATGGTGGGACATCATTTTGTTGATCAATTACGTGCCAAAGACCCATTAGCGCAAATTACTGTGCTTTGTGGTGAAGCTCAGCTGGCGTACGACAGGGTGCATTTATCCGGCTATTTCAGCGGCACCAGCGCAGAGCAACTGGCGTTGACGACAGAAGAAGCCTATCAGGCCGCTGGTATTCAGTACCGTTTAAATTGTTGGGTGGAGCACATCAACCGCGAGCAGCAGTTGGTGGTGACCAGTCAGGGCGGGCAGTTTTATTACGACGAGCTGGTGCTGGCGACTGGTTCTTATGCTTTTGTGCCGCCTATTCCTGGTCATGATCAACCGCATTGTCTGGTGTACCGCACTTTGCAGGATTTGGATGCGATAGCGCAAAGTGCTGCTGTAAGTAAAGTCGGGGTGGTAATAGGTGGCGGTTTACTGGGGCTGGAAGCGGCCAATGCGTTGAAACAATTGGGCTTACAAACTCATGTGGTGGAGTTTGCGCCACAACTGATGGCAGTGCAGCTGGACCAGGGCGGCGGTCAGATGCTCAGCCAGAAAATTACAGAGTTGGGTGTGCAAGTGCATACCGGCAAAGCCACGCAAGCCATAGTAGCTGGTGCTGAATGTCGTTATCAGTTGCAGTTTGCCGATGGCGAAAGCTTAGAGACAGATTTAGTGCTGTTTTCCGCAGGGATCCGGCCTTATGACCAGTTGGCGCGCAGCTGTGGTTTAGTTGTCGGCGAACCGGGTGGCCCACGTGGTGGAATAGTCGTTAACGATCAGTGCCAGACGTCTGACCCCCATATTTATGCCATAGGTGAATGTGCCTTGTGGCAGCAAAAGATTTTTGGGCTGGTGGCGCCCGGTTATCAGATGGCGCGTGTTGTGGTAAGTCAATTGACAGGTGGCGGGCACAAATTTACTGGCGCTGATATGAGCACCAAGCTGAAACTGCTGGGTGTGGAAGTGGGTTCTATTGGCGATGCCCATGCCAGAACACCCGGCGCTTTAAGTTATGTGTTTACCGACCCTCGGGCTCAAGTCTACAAAAAAATGGTAGTCAGCAAAGATGGTAAACGCCTGCTGGGGGTTGTGCTGGTGGGCGATACCAGTAACTACGATAGCCTGCTGCAATACGCCTTAAACGATATGTTGCTGCCAAAACAGCCGGAGCAACTGATTTTACCTGCTGCGTCCGGCGCGCCTTTGGCGGCTTTAACTTTACCCAACAGTGCGACCATTTGTTCCTGCCATAACGTGGCGAAGGGCGACATAGTGGCGGCTATGGACTCTGGCTGCTGCGATTTAGTCAGTATCAAAAGCTGCACTAAGGCCAGTACTGGTTGTGGTGGCTGCACGGCTTTGCTCAAATCCGTAGTGGATGACGAGCTGAAAAGCCGTGGTGTTGAAGTGAAAAATCACCTCTGTGAACACTTTGCTTATTCCCGTCAGGAGCTGCTGCATTTAGTTCAGGTGGGTGGTATTAAAACCTTTTCCGAACTGTTAAGCCGCCACGGTCAAGGTTTGGGCTGCGATATTTGTAAGCCAACTGTGGGTTCTATTCTGGCATCGAGCTGGAATGATTATGTGCTGAAAAAGCCTCATATAGGTTTGCAGGACACCAACGATACCTTTCTCGCCAATATGCAAAAAGACGGTTCTTATTCAGTAGTGCCGCGTATTGCCGGTGGCGAAATTACCGCAGAAAAACTGCTGGTGATAGGTCAGGTGGCTTTGGATTTTAATCTCTATACCAAAATTACCGGTGGTCAGCGTATCGACTTATTTGGTGCCCGTTTAGAGCAGTTGCCTGCCATTTGGCAGCGTTTGGTCGATGCGGGTTTTGAGACAGGCCATGCCTATGGCAAGTCGCTGCGTACCGTGAAGTCTTGTGTTGGCAGTACCTGGTGTCGTTATGGCGTGCAGGATAGTGTCGGTCAGGCCATAGCTATTGAAAACCGCTACAAAGGTTTACGAGCGCCACACAAAATCAAAATGGCAGTGTCGGGTTGCACCCGCGAATGTGCTGAAGCACAAAGCAAAGACATTGGCATTATTGCCACCGAAAACGGCTGGAATCTATATGTCTGCGGTAACGGCGGCATGAGACCACGCCACGCCGACTTATTTGCTACCGACCTCGATACCGACACTTTAATTCGCTACATAGACCGCATTCTGATGTTGTATATCCGCACTGCCGACCGTTTGCAGCGCACTTCAGTCTGGATGGAAAAGCTGGATGGCGGTTTGGACTATCTGCGTAAAGTCATTATCGACGACGAGCTGGGAATAGCCGCAGAGCTGGAAAACCAGATGGCGGCCTTAGTGAATACTTATGCCTGTGAGTGGAAAGCCACGCTGGACGACCCACAAGCGCTGAAACGTTTCCGCCAGTTTGTAAATAGCCCTGATGCGGATGAAAACATCGTTTTTGTCGAAGAACGCGCGCAAATCCGCCCAGCTACGGCAGCAGAAAAACGTCAGTGGTTGCAGCAAATTCCTATTATCGAAGTGCCTGTAAAGGCTTTAGCAGAGGAGAACTAACATGGCCTGGACTGATATTTGTGCTTTTGAAGACTTAGTCGAAAACAGTGGCATTTGCGCTTTGCTGAATGGCCAGCAGGTGGCGGTATTTTTGCTGGAGCTGCAAGGCGAACCGCAGATATACGCGGTTGGTAATTACGACCCGGTTGGTGAAGCCAATGTGCTATCACGGGGCATGGTGGGTTCTTTAGGTGAGCAGATAGTGGTCGCTTCACCTTTGTATAAACAGCACTTTGACCTGACCAGTGGCCAGTGCTTAGAAAAACCTGAAGTGGTGATCCCTGTGTATGGGGTGAAACTGCAACAGGGCAGGGTGTGGCTGAATGCAATAAAACAAAACCAACAGGCTTCAGCTGCCTGATCTGAAAATGACGGGTCAAGGCAAAGGACAAGGGGAGATAGTGTATGAGTGTAATCAGTAATTTATTTCGTTCACCACTGGCAGGGACCTGGCTATCAGGCTGGAACTGGAAAGGTGAAACCGCACAAACAGAGCAGCAGAAACCAGCAGGCAAAGGCCAGGTGGTGCTGATAGGTGCAGGGCCTGGTGATCCTGAGCTGCTTACCGTCAAAGCCCAGCGTTTATTGCAACAAGCTGATGTGCTGTTGTTTGACAGCTTAGTTTCGGCTGAGCTGTTGGCGATAGCACCGCGACGCTGCAAAAAAGTCTTTGTGGGTAAAAGAGCTGGCTGCCATGCGATGCCACAACAAGAGATTAACCAGTTGCTGGTGCAATACGGTCAACAAGGTGGTTTAGTGGTGCGGTTAAAAGGCGGCGACCCGGCGATCTTTGGCCGTGTCTCGGAAGAAGCAGCTGCTTTGCAACAGGCTGGTATCGCCTTTGCGATAGTGCCAGGCGTCACCAGTGCCTGCGCTGCTTCAGCTTATTGTGGTATTCCGTTAACAGCCAGGGGTTGTGCAACTTCAGTGCAGTTTTTAACGGCGCAGTTTGCCGACCCGGCCAAACAACCCGACTGGTCTGGTTATCAGTACAGAGCCAATGGCTCTAATCCAACACTAGTGGTCTATATGGGACTCAACCGCTTACAGCAATTGTGTGCCGGTTTAGTCTCTGTCGGCTGGCCGGATCATACCCCTATAGCGCTGTTGGATCAGGTCAGTACAGCCCAGCAAACCCAGTTACAGGGCACTTTGGCTGATATCAGTGAGCGTCTTGCTGCTTTTCCTCTGGCTGGCCCAACTTTAATTGTGGTGGGCGAGGTACTAAAGCAGCGGATGAAGGTGGACTTAAGCCTGCTACAGCAAGTGACTGTAGAAAATTAACTAAAAACTAAAACCCCAATCGTTTTGCATTCTGGCGGCTTTCTAAGCGCCAGCTGGCGAAGCTTTGCCAAAAATTAACCTCAACAGAATGGATCCTTATGCGCTGTTATTCTTTACCCGCTTTGGCTGTAATGGCCGCTTGTACTTCGATTTCAGTCCATGCTGCTGATGCCGCTTCCAGCGCTTTCATTGCACCAGAACTAAAGATGTTATTCCGTTATCGGTTAGAAGCTGTGGACCAGGACGGTCTTGCCGAAAATGCTTTGGCCAGCACGCTATTATCGCGTTTTAGCCTGACACAAAACCTGAGCCATGGCTGGTCGGCAGGTGGTGAATTTGATTATGTGGCGGCTTTAGGGGATAAAAATTACAACGACAGTATCAATGGCAAAACTGCTTATCCGGTGGTGGCTGACCCTGCTGGCGCTGATTTAAATCAGGCCTTTGTGATGTATCAAAACGGTGAGCAGACACTAAAAATTGGCCGTCAGCGTATTAACTTAGCGAATGAACGTTTTGTCGGTGGCGTAGGCTGGCGTCAAAACGAACAGACCTTTGATGCAGTGCGTTATCAGGCCAGTTTATCTGCTGAACTCAAACTGGATTATAGCTACAGCAGTAAAGTGAACCGGGTTTTTGGCAGCAAAAGCCCACAAGGCGACTGGAGTTCGGATTTACATCTGCTGGATTTACGTTACCAGCCAAACGCTAATCATCAGCTCGGTGCTTTTGTTTATCAGATGGAATTTGACGATGCACCTTTAGTGTCCAATCAAACACTGGGGCTGGATTATCAGTACAGTCAGGCTTTATCCCAAAGCAGTCGTTATACCCTGTATGGCTCTTATGCATTACAGCAGGACGCTGGTGATAACCCAAATTCGTATGATGCAGAGTACTGGACTCTGGAAGCAAACTTCTGGCTAGGAGCCTGGCAAAGTGGCGTGGGCGTTGAAGTCTTAGGCTCCGACAACAGCGTTGGTTTTTCGACACCACTCGCTACTTTGCATAAGTTCCAGGGTTTTGCTGATAAGTTTCTGGCGACGCCGGCGAATGGCATTAAAGATAAGTACCTGAAGTCGGGTTATAAACTGGACCAGCTGGAGCTGATAGCCTTTTACCACTGGCTGGATGCGGCAGAAAGTGGCGTTGATGGAAAAGCTGACTATGGCAAAGAGCTGGATCTACAGCTGAGTTATACCCTGAATGCGCAGCATGCGGTACTACTGAAATATGCCGATTATCAGGCGAATTCATTGCATACAGATACCAGCAAGTTCTGGTTGCAGTGGTTAGCTAAGTATTAAAGCAAGTGAAGTGGCTGCCTGCTTAATTCTGAGCAGCCACTAACCAGAGGATCACTAAGCCCTGCACTACACAAAGGCATTGCCAAAACCAAAGCGGATGCAGTTCAATCAGACTCAATGGTTTTTGAAATTCCGCATTGGGGTGGCGTAAGTCGTATAAAAACTCAGACAAAGCCTGGTAGCGTTTATTTGGGTCGGGTTGCAGCGCTTTTTCTAAGGTTAAATCCAGCCAGACCGGCAGCTCGCTATCTTTGCTTAATACCGACTGATAGCACAATTTTTTCTGTGCTTTAACACTTTTACCTCGAGCCACATCAGCGCCATAAGGATAACGGCCGGACAGCAGTTGGTACGTAAGCACCGCCAGCGAATATAAATCCGACCGCTCTGTGCCTGCCAAACCTAAAAAATACTCAGGCGCCGTATACAAAGCTGTGCCTGGAATATCTCCCGCTACTTCGTCATCGGTCTGTAATCCCGCTAGTCTGGCAGCACCAAAGTCGATAATTTTGACTATGCCTTGAGGTGTCACCATCAGGTTGTCGGGTCGGATATCCTGATGCAGAATTTCGCTGCGGTGCAACGCCTGCAGTCCTTTCCCCAGCTGTTCAATAATGCCTCGAACTTGTTCCAAAGTGGGACTGGGGTGATCCAGTTGCCACTGTTTTAAGGTCTGGCCTTCGACATACTCAAATAAGGTATAAAGCGCAGTACGAGGCCTGTTAATACTGGCCGGACGTACTACATGGTTGCTGTGAACTCTTTTGGCTATCCATTCTTCGCGCATCAGCCGTTCCAGATAATCCGGCTGTTCGGCTAAATCTATTGAAGGAGCTTTGAGTACCAACAACTGCTCTGTACTTGTATCCAACACCAAATAAACATGGCTGCGGCTGCTTTGTTGTAGTGGCCTTATTACCTGCAAGCCGTCCAGCTTATCGCCTGGTTGCAGCAAAGGGGGTAAAGGCAATTGCTGATCCAGGCAAATGGGCAGGTTACTGTCGGCAGGCAACTGATCAATACGTACCAATTGCAGCGTTATATTGTCTTCGCTGCCTGCAGCTAAAGCTGCTTCAGTCAGTTGCAGGGCCAGCAATGCTAAATCCTGCTGTGTTGCCAGTAAATTGATCAGTTCAGCCGCAGGTAAAACTTCAAATAAACCGTCCGTTGCCAGCAGAAACAAATCACCCTGTTGCAAAGGAATGCTCTGATAATCGGGCTCAAGCACAGCGCCGGCGCCAAGTGCCTGACTTAAAAAACTGCTGCTGCCTCGCCAGACGCGATGGTCCCGCGTCAGTTGTTCCAGTTGCTGGTTACGTAGCAGATAAATCCGGCTGTCACCGACATGCAGCAAATGGGCGTGGCGTTGTTTTAAAATTAAGGCACTAAAAGTACAGACATAACCCTTGTCCGGGTCTGAGCTAAAAGGGCCATTCCTGCTTTGGGCGTACAACCAGTTATGGCTGGCTTTGAGCACTTGCAAGGCGGCATGAGGTACTGACCAGGCATCGCTGGTGCAGTAGTAATCATCCAGAAAACTTTTCACCGCTGTTTCACTGGCAATCTGGCTGACTGTGCTGGTGCTGATGCCATCGGCTACCGCCAGCACTATACCTTTACTACTTAGTTCAGGTTCTTTGGGTACATAAGCGCCAAAGCTGTCCTGATTTAACGCTTTTCGGCCAGCAGTGGAGTGCTGGCCTATGGAGACTTGTAACGAGGCTCCTGGCAACATCATCAGGCTTTGGCCAGAGTAGCGACAGGGCTTTCAGCTGTTTTCGCTGTCAGGTTACGTTTTGGTGCAGTTTTATAGTGAGTGCTGTACAGGGTTAAACCGGTAAAAGCTAAACCACCAACCAGATTACCTAAAGCCGTTGGGATTTCGTTCCAGATCAGATAATCCATCACTGAAAAGTCACCACCCATCATCATGGCAAAAGGGAACAGAAACATATTGACCACTGAATGCTCAAAACCCATAAAAAAGAACAACATAATAGGCATCCACATGGCCATCACTTTGCCGCTGACATGAGTGGAAATCATAGCGCCCACCACACCCATAGACACCATCCAGTTACATAACATGCCCCGCAGAAATATTGTCATCCAGCCTGCCACACCATGTTCGGCATAACCTAAAGTACGGGCTTCACCTACACCAGCCAGTTTGGTACCTACAGGCCCTGCTTCGGTGTGAAACCCCATAGTCAGCACAAAAGCCATCATGGCGGCGACTGTTAAAGCTCCAAGGAAGTTACCGGTAAACACCAGCCCCCAGTTACGTAATACCCCTTGCACTGTGACGCCAGGTCTTTTGTCCAATAACGCGAGCGGTGTCAGTACAAAAACTCCGGTTAATAAGTCAAAACCCATCAGGTACAACATAATAAAACCTACGGGAAACAGCATGGAACCTACTAAAAAGGAACCGGTTTGGACTGCCACTGTGACCGCAAAAACCGCAGCCAAAGCCAGAATAGCGCCCGCCATATAAGAGCGGATCAACGTATCGCGGGTAGACATAAAAATTTTGGATTCGCCTGCATCGACCATTTTGGTCACAAACTCGGCTGGAACTAAATAAGCCATAGGTTCACCTTTTCCTGTTGTTGCTATTGGTTTGTTCAGGTGCTGTTTTTTTAAAAACAAAAAAGGCGTCCGGATCATTCTGTTGCCAGAAGATCTCGGGACGCCTTTGTCCTGAAACTGTTTTTTGTAGTATTGGGGAGGTGCTTACCACCTCTGCCTTTTTAACAGAGCAACTTTAATGCCAGCTGATGCTTTTATATCAATGCATTGATTTTGTTTAGTTTTCGTAAAGTGCTCTTTAGAGAAACGCCACGGCAAGGTGCCATTGTTGTGCATTTTCTGCACCGTTACGGGGCGTTGCTGCTTTGTGCTTTGCAACAAAAATGCCGATTTTTGCTGACAATCCAGCATTAACGCGCTCTGGCAGCCGTTGCTGCACGCGTGGAATAACCATTGCTAGAGTTTCGTGATGTAAAGCTCTGTGAGTGATCCATGAATCATACAACGGCACTCTTTTTGTTGGCCGCTAAACAAGCTGAAATTAAAGCATTGCAGCAGCTTTCGACCAGTTGTTTACTGGTGACCAGTATCAGTGAGCTGGTGCATCAACTGCAGCGTGAGCGTGGCATCAGTAATATTTTCCTGGCGTCAGGCTGCGAGCTATTTGCTTTGCAGCGTCAACAGCAGTTACTGCAAAGTGTGCAGGCCGAGCAGCAACTGCGTACAGCATTAAATAAACAGTATCTGCAAGGGGCTGAGCCTTGTCATAGCAGTCGTTTACTCAGCGGTATCTCTTTGGCTTTGCAGGGGGTCGATCATCTGGCCGGACTGCGTGAACAAATACAGCTGCAAAAAATCACACCATTACAGGCCACTGAAGCCTATAGCCGTTTAATTGCAGCCTGGCTCGCTGTGGTGTTGGAATCCGCTGATTTAGCTTGTGACGCTGGTATTACCCGTTTTCTGGTGGCGTTGTTTAACTTACTGCAAACCAAAGAATACGCCGGGCAGGAACGCGCCTGGGGAGCTATGGGGCTGGCATCGGGCCAGCTCACGACTGAATTGGCCGAGCGTTTATTATTACTACAACAGGCGCAGCAACATAGTTGTGCTGTTTTTTTGGAATTTGCTACTACAGAACAACAGCAGCAGTGGCACCAACTGGAGCATGCTACAGCCGCAAAACAACTACGCCAGTTGCGCACTATGATTCAGCAGTTGTCCGGTACTGCCGCTCCTGTGCCTGCGGTTAGTGATCTCTGGTATCAGTTTGCGACTGAACGTATGGATGAAATGCATCTGTTGCAAGCTGGACTCACAGCACAATTGCAGCAACTGACATCAGCCACAGTTGAAGCGGCGCAGCAGAAGTTAAAGCAACATCAGCATAAACTGACAGAACTCAGCGAATTAACCGAACTGCCCGCCAGTTCAGGCTTAACCTTATTAATAGACCCCAGTATGCCAGGTTTATATGGCGCTTCTGTGGCGCCAGCGGGCCAGACTGAACCCACAGTGCAAGCGCCCAGCCGGTCTTTTTATCAGTTATTGTCTGAGCAGGCGCAACATATCCGCCAGATGCATACAGAGCTGACGGATGCCCGCCGTGCTATCGACGAACAAAAGCTAATCGACCGCGCTAAGTTATTGCTGATGCAGTATAAAAAACTGACGGAAGAGCAGGCGTATCGCCAATTACAGCAAAGTGCGATGAAACAGCAGTGTCGTATTGTCGATGTGGCCGATGCTGTGGTGAAAGCGTTAAAGCCTGTGAACACTTCGCCTTAGTAACCCAGTTGTGGGTCAAACCACAGCGCTTTGTTTTGCACAGGCGTTTCGGCTGGAAGAAGCGGGTTATTCAGTTGAATCACAGTTCTGGATTTTAAATCGGCCTGTTGTATGGCGCTGCTGAAATGTTGTAAAAACAGTTGCTGCATACTGCCATCTTCAATGGCGCGCAACAGCCCTATTTCAATGGCATTGGCCAGTTCGATATTGTCTTTTTGCACGAAAAAATACAAAGCAGCCGGGTAATGTAACACCCATTTCGGCGCAACACTCAGCGACATTCCTACCTTTTGTTGCAGCTCAGGCCAGATTTCCGTGACTGATCGTGGGAAATAATCAATACGTTTGGCCTGCAGCATTTTGAACATAGCGTCAAAGTCGCCGCTGCCTAATACCCGAAAATGATTGGCTTTTAAAATAGGGTAATCCGGCCAGTCACTGCCCTGAATAGACGGACTGGTTTTTAATTGCTTTTCATCCTGTTGCTGAATTTTTTGTTCGTTATCGTTGTGAATAAGCAACAAACGCCAGCCAATTAAACCTCTGTCTATTGGAATACGGATGGGCTTAAGTTCCTTTTCCCGCTCTGGGGAGGTCATAGTCCAGACCACATCCAGTCCACTTTTAGAACCCAACTGGCGCAAGGTCCTGTGTTGGGTCATCACTTGCCCGCTGGGGACCAGCTGATACTCTGTACCTGATTTTTCTATCGCTAAATGCAATAAGGCAATGGGATAGCTGCCACGGGCGTCACCCAACATAGACATGGGCCATGAATAGATCACTTGTTGTGGTTGTGCGCTGCTGAAAACTGGCAGCAGCAAAAGAACAGGTAGAAAGTGGAGATAAAACCGGGCCGTCATCACAGACATTGTATCCACTCCATGGCATTGATTTAGAAACTATAGAACATTTCAGCTGCAAGGTTAGCTTGCTGTCTTCTGCTGATGTTATTTCGCCGAATATTTGCAGTTATCCCCTTCGTACTTGAGGCTGTAGCTTTGTTGACTGCGTGCTCTCGCCCCAGTCACATAGGACTACTATGCTCCTGGGGTCTCAAGCACTTGTCGCCTCTCTGCAACGCCAATTACTTTGGGTATATACTCAGCGGCAAAAGTTTAGGGTGGTAAAGAGATGACTGACGAATTAAAAATTGAAGATCTGGTGTTGGGGGAGGGTAAAGCGGCTGAACGTGGCGCTTTAATCACTGCACATTATCGCGGCTGGCTGGAAGATGGCACAGAGTTCGATTCGTCCCATAAAAGAGGCGAAGCTTTTCAGTGTATTTTAAGTAACAACAGAGTGATTCAGGGCTGGATTTTAGGCTTAAAAGGCATGCAGGTGGGTGGCAAACGTAAGTTATGGGTGCCAGCGCATTTAGCTTATGGCGAACGCCAGATTGGCACTATGATCCCACCACACTCGAACCTGATTTTTGAAATAGAACTATTGGAAGTGCTGACGCGGGACTAATTATACCTAAGTTGTCTGGACAGATGAATAAAAAAGAGGGACGAGCCTGACAGGCAGTCCCTCTTTTTAATCTTTGTAATAATTTAGAAGCTGTAGTTAAAACTGGCGGTCACATTCCGTGGTGTGCCGTAGCGATATTGTGTATATGCACTACCCCAAACCGTCATGTAGTTGTAGTACTTTTCATCCAACAGGTTGGCCGCGTTCAACTGAACATTCATGTTCTCTGCCAGATCGTAACGAGCCATCAGGTTAACCAATGAATAAGCTTTTTGCTCTAAACGGCTGCCACCACCCTCGGCATAAGTTTTACTCTGCCAGTTGATACCACCACCAATAGTTAATTCTGGCAACAGGTCAACAAACTGATAGGTAGTAAAAAGCTTAAATTGCTTACGCGGGCTGTCGGTATTCACTTTTAAACCATTCGCATCTTCAGCTTTGAATTGAGAATAACCAGCGCTGATATTCCAGCCTTCCATTGGTTTACCTACAACTTCCAGCTCATAACCTTCACTTTCGGTACCATCAGCACCGTAGTAAGCCACTTGCTGTTCTGCATTAGGTACGAAGTTCGGATCTATGACCGCCAGATTGTCCTGATTGATTTGGAACAGCGATACCGTTGTATGCAAACGGTCATTCAGGAATGCACTCTTCAGGCCCACTTCGTAGCTCTTGCCTTCCACCGGGTCCAGTAAGCCATTATTCGCATCTCTTCTGTCCTGAGCTTTAAATATTTCGGTGTAGCTGGCGTACAGGCGGTGTTGCTCAGTTAAATCATAAAGTGCACCAACATAAGGAGTAAAAATGCCATTGTTGCCGAAGTCTTCCGCTGCTCCGTACCAGACACCTTCACGATCCCAGCTGGATACCCGTCCACCAAGGATAAATTTCAGCGAGTCGGTGGCAGATAAGCGGGTTGCCGCATAGAAACCTTCTTGTTTGATAGTGACATCTTCTGCACGAGTTGGTGTAGCTTCCCATTCTGGTTCGGCTATATCACCCCACTGATAGAAGTTATCAATGTCGATACGGTCATAACCGCCACTCATATCACCGCCAATAGGGGTGTAAGAGTCGGTCTGAATATCCTGGCTGCTGGAAATAGCACCCATAACAAACTCATGTTGTTGATTAAACAGCTGGTAATCGCCTTTCAGTTGAATATCAAAGCTGTCCTGCGTGGTTTCACCAAAGGCACGGTAACGCTGAGCACTTAATCCTGCGCCTGTTTCTTTATCTAAGGCTCCGTATACATACAACAGCTTAGAATCTTTTTCGTATTCCATTCTGTTGTAGTTGCTCACCAACTGCCAGCCATTGCCAAAGGTATGTTCTAAACTGGCAAAGAAGTTGGTGTTGTTGGTATCCCACTTAGTCCAATCTGTGCCTGTAGTGGTTGATACATCCCAGTCAGTGTAGGTACCATCTGTAAATACTGCTGGTAACGCACCCCAGGTTGCGGCTTTTGGATCACGATCCTGATAGCTACCGCCTGCACGAATTAAAGTTGTTGCTGATAAATCTGCTTCAACTACGCCATAGAGCACGCTACTGGTTTCTTCGTACTGGTTCCAATAGGAATCAGTATTTGTATGTTTAGCTACAACACGGCCACGCACTGAACCACTGCTATTCAGTGCATTGGATACATCTGCCGTAATTTGTTTTTTATCCCAGCTACCTGCGGCAAGGTTGACATAACCTGTCAGATCAGTGCTTGAGGCTTTTTTGCGAACCAGGTTGATAGATGCTGATGGATCGCCTGCACCAGTCAGTAAACCAGTAGCACCACGAACAAATTCAACCCGCTCGTAAATGGATACGTCAGCGACTGTTTCGCCTGAATCACCAGCCAAACTCCATGCCAGTGGTACACCGTCAACCTGATAGTTACTTACTTCAAAACCACGGGATTTAAATGAACTACGCACGTTGTCCAGCTCAGTGGAAGAAACGCCAACTGCGTTTTGAACTGTTTCAAGCACTGTATTTATATTTTGATCGCGCATGCGCTGTTCGGTAATGACTGTAACAGACTGCGGGGTTTCACGTAATGTCAGCCCCAATCCCGTTGCTGTATCCAGCACTTCGCTTACTGTGTATAAGCCTTTAACTTCCAGCCTTTCAATTTCGCTTTTTTTATCATTTTGTTCGTCAGCAAGTGCAAGAGGAGATACTGCAAGAGCTAAAGAAATTGCGCTGGCAAGAGGTAACAAGCGGAGTTTGGGTGCGTTTAACATCAAAAATAAACCTGCAAATAGGGAGAAGGTTATATTTTATCCAAAACGAGAATTGTTATCAATAGTGTTTGAGTGTGCTAATTGCTTTGAATTGGGAATATAAAGGCCAGAGTTAAAACTCTGACCTTTACTTTAAGCTAAAGCGTAATCCACTCCTGCACAAATCACCGCAACCTGAGCAGCGTTGCATTGCTCTGGGCTGGCTTTAGGGCTATCCGGATAAACTTCAGTGGTAGTGACAAATTTGGCATCTGTCATACCACCACATAATCCCAAGGTACGCTTCGGGTAATTCACCACGCCAAACTGAGCGAGTTTTTCGCCGATCAGGCAGCCATTTTCGTCTGCTTCTGCTATATGAGTAATTTTTTGCACCGCTTCGATCATAGCGCGTTGAAAACCTGCTTCTGGCTTGTTGCTATCACCCACCAGATAAAAACCATCAGGAATATTCCAATTGTGATTCACAGTGCCATCACGGGCTGCTTTGGCCGGACGGAATTCGCTGTTATCCGAATCTGTCGTTTCGTGCAGATCGATATGTACCAGTACTTCACCACTGTGTTGACGGACAAAAGCCATGGCTTGCGTGGCTTCATCGGATTGACTTTCTGCGCCAAAAGAGCGGTTAGGGTCTACGGCTTTTGGATTCCAGCGGTTGATGGTTTCATAACCCCAAGGGCTGATGCAGGGCAGAACCAATAAATTTACTTTGTCGCTGTAACGGCTGAACTGTTCTTTAACAAACTTAAGCGCGCCTTGCACGCCACTGGTTTCATAACCATGTACGCCACCCGTCACTAACACTATGGGATAACCTTCTTGCCAGTTTTTGCTGCGTACGGCAAAAAGCTCATACAGAGGTAAATCAAAACTGCGGTAATCCAGCTTACCGTAACTAACCAGTTCGGCTGTGTCAGGTACATTCAGCAGCAAAGGTTTAACTACTTCGTCTTCATAGCTGCGTTTAAGTTGTTGCTCACTCAACCACTGCTGTTTTTCAGCCTCGCCCCAAGGCGTGCCTACAGTACCTATGTGATAAATAAAGTCTTTGATTTGGGTGGTCATACCGCACCTTATATTTTTTTAAATCAGATTGTTGTTATTCAGTGGTCATTTCATTGGCAATTTGCAGCAGACTGGCGGCTAAAGTAGCAGGGTCTTGTGCGCCGGAAATTAAGTAACGCTGATTGATGACAAAAGCTGGTACCGAACTGATACCCGCCTGCTGATACTGAGCTTCCTCAGTGCGCACTTCATCAATAAACTGCTGTGATTGCAGTACTTTTAATGCTTCATCTGCATTCAATCCGGCTTTTTCTGCACATTTTTGCAGAACGTCAGCTTTTGATACATCTTCGGCAAAACCAAAGTAGGCTTCAAACAAGGCTTGTTTCATCGCTGTTTGTTTGTCAAAACCAGCCGCCCATTTCACCAGACGGTGCGCATCAAAGGTATTGCAGGTAAAACGTTGCTGCATTTTATCGAAGTTCAGCCCTAAATCTGCAGCAACCTGCATCATTGACTGTTGTGACGCGCGCATTTCGTCTTCGCTGCGGCCATATTTTTTGCTCAGGGCGGGCAAAATAGGTTCAGGGATTAGCTGAGGGTCCGGGTTGAGTTCAAAGGCACGCCACTGAATGCTGACACTGACTGTATCTTTTATGCTGTCCATGGCTTGTTCCAGCCTTGCGTAGCCGATGGCGCACCAGGGGCAGGCAATATCAGAGACTAAATCTATATGCAGGTTTTTCATCACAGATCCTGAATCAGGGAAGTTTTGTTGGATCTGGTTACGTGAGCGCAGAATATCAATGCTGCAGTGGGTATTTGTTCTCATTGAAGTGGAAAATCTGCGTCAAAATAAGCAGCCGGATCTTGATTTCCGGCTACTTGTTCTTGCAGTTGTATAACAATAGCTAACTTAACTGTGCGGCAGTTTAAAACCGATAGTTGATGCCAGCACTAAGGCTGTCTACATCCAATTCATCTTCGTCATCGCCTAATTCGGGTAAGACCGCGTATTCAAAATTAACACTCAGATTAGAAGTAATACGTAACTCTGCGCCTGCGCCATAAACCAGGCCATCTTCACTGTGGCTGTCGTTCAGGTTTCCGTCTTCATCATTGATCTTGAAGTCGTATTTGGTTTTATTAAAACCAGCGATGCCGTACACAGATAAGGTTTCCAGTAAAGGCCAGGACGCTTTGCCGAGCACAGAATAGCTGTTATCTATGCCTATTTTGAGCCAGGTTAATTCTCCGGAATACTCTTCATCCTGCACTCCCACACCCAAACGGCCCTCGATGGCAAAGATGTCATTAAACTTATAACCAGCCACCCCTGATACCAAACCAAAATCCCAGTTGGCATCATCAACACTTTGCTGGCTGTACTGAGCACCAAAATAGAGAGGTTGTTCAGCCTGAGCTGAAAATACTGTCATTGAACAACCTAAACCCATCAATGCTACTGCAATTTTTTTTAACATATTTTTCCTTAAATAGTCTGAGAATGCTGCCAGGCCTGGAGGCATGACCGGTGTCCTTGAATGGACTGAAGGCAATTTATGTTAATTATTGTGAATGTGAGATTAACGAAACTAAGCTTTAGCAGCTCTGATCTTCGTCAATCAGGCTGACACTGGCATCATCCAAATTAATTTTGATGACCCCGGCAGGGCGGATAGGCAGATAAAATTCGTGTTGTAGCAGGTAAGGCGATTTTTCATAACATCGCCATTGCACAGAGGATACTGATCGTAACAGTTGTTCCAGTTGCTGCCTGCTGTAAAAGGCACTCAGGCCAAAGCTTTTCTGCACAGAACCATCAGCTTTGTATAGCACCACCACGTCGCCATGTCCTGAGTTGTACCAGTTATCCAGGGTGATCAATTCCCCTTGGTTGCTGACATAAATAAGTAAAGGCGAGACTTTGTTTTGCAAAGACAGTTGCTGATAAGGCTGATAGTGACCCTGATGATCCCAGCGAAAAAAACTGGCTTTGGCAAAATGCGGCTTATTACTGGCGTCTCTGTTGGGTAAAACGCCAGGTTCAACCCGCACCAGTATCGAAGCATCAGCACTTAAAGCGGCCATTGGTTCAGGTGGTAGCCAGCTGTCGGCATCTAAGATAAAACTGAAGAGTAAAAGCAGCGACGCTATAAATTTCATGGTGATAGTCCAGCTTTAATGATGCGCTGTATCATAAAGCAGATCTGGCTAAAATAAATCAGTGGCAGCAATTTACTCCGATAGGTTTTGGCTCTACACTTTGCGCGTTTTTTACACAGGAGGCCTTATGGCAAAAAAGACAACGGCTGAGCATGGCCGCGGCGAGATCCGGGATAATGCACTCAAAGCTTTAGTGACCAGCAAGTTATTTCAGATGCAGGTGGTGAAAGCGAAAAAAGGCAAAGGCTCCTACAGCCGTCAGAAGTTTAAACAAGGGCAGAAGTGTGATCACTCTGCCCTTTTTGTTTGTCTCATCCGCTAAAATTATTTTTTCCCTCCTTATTATTCAGCTCAGGTTCAAACCTCCAGGTTCATTCTGCCTTCGCACGTAAGTAGTGCTACTACTGACACTCCAATTTTCAACCCACTAATGCATTAAGGGAATCTTATGTTTGAAGCCGAATTCAGCAAGTTAGAGCAGTTAATTCAGAAATTAATTTCAGAGAATCAGCAGCTCACAGCGCAAGTACAGCACCTGGATCAACAAGAGCAGCAGTTGCAGCAGGAATTGAAAAAAAGCGCCGATCAGCTGGAAACTTTGCAGTTACACGCCATGGAATCTGATGATCAAAAGCAGCGGGCGCAGCAAAAACTACAGCAACTGACGCAGTTGTTTGAACAGCAATTGTCGGCCTGACCATGTTAAAGCAGCCGTTGGTCGTTGAGCAGAAAGTGGTGATAGCCGGTCGGGAATACTGGCTACGTTGCACTGTAAAAGAACAGGCTGAACTGCAGGAAGCGGCGCGGCTGCTTAATAGCAAAATTGCTCAGGTTAGGCAGGGTGCTGGTCATTTGTCGATGGAGCAAAGCATAGTGCTGGCCGCCTTAAGTTTAGGCCAGCAACTGGTGACGCAACAAAGCCCACAATTAGAGGAATGCCAGCAACGTCTGGCGAAATTAATGGCCTTAATGGAAGCCAAAAACTGAACAGTTCATTTTATTTAACTGGTTAAGTTTTGGTTCATCCGGATAAGCCACACTGAATGAATAAAGTAAGCCAGTGCAGTAACAGGCGTTACAGGATTTTTCCGATGGAAGGAGCAAACATATGACGTACTTTAAGTTAGTTATCACTGCGATTGCCGCTGTTTATCTGAGTGCCTGTAGCTCTGTTGCAGACGACCAGCAACATTATGTGCAAGTGCAGAAAGAGAATTCGCAGAAAGTCATGATTGTGGTGCACAGTGATGCGGCTGTACCTGACGCTTTAATTCAGGCCTTCAACCGCGAAGTTCCGGCTGTAGCGGCGGAGCAGGGCTTTCAGATTGTGGATGCACAAGCACGTCAACTGACTGAAGTGCCAGCCCTGACAGACGTGGATATGGTGCTTTATGTTGATATTCAGCGTTGGTCTGAAAAAAGCTCTAAATTGCTGGCTTCAGAGGCTACGGTCGAGCTGGAGTATAAGCTGGTATCTGCTACTTCTGATCAGACGCTTTGGCATCACAAAGAAAAACACACGGATACGCGTTTTGCTGTGGCGGAAAAGTTCTTACCAGACGCTTTGTATCAGGCATTTTTTGAAGCATCGAGTGCCTATGAGCCGCAAGCCAATTCAGTGACGAAAGAAGCCTTCTCAGATTTCCCAGAAGTAGTGGCTGCTAACCACTAATTTGAACATGGGGCTACTTACAAGGCTGGCTTTTGCTGTTGATATCGCAGATATGGATTTTGTTGGTGTAGTCCAGCCATAAATCCCACTCAGTTTGCAAAGGTAAGCTACGCCAAACTTTGTTAAAGACATAAAGCGACTCTTTTCCTGCAATGGATTTATGCAGAATTTTGGAATAAGCGCCGCTTTTGCTTTTGCACTCAGACACCCACACCAAAGCCGGATAACCATTCACCGGCTCTTTACTTAAGATTTGACTATCAAATAGCTCGTCACAGTTACGCTGACCTTGTTGATCGTCAATAGTTTTGGTTTTCATCAGGTCGCTATTGGGTTGCTGCTCAAAGACAAAACTTTGTACATAGTTTTCTGAATCAACAGCTTGCCAGCGCATTTCCGTGACATTGTTCATATCATTTGGATTGCTTTGAGTCACAGTCCATTCACCTTCAGGCAAAGGCATAGGCTGCTGCAATCGCTCTGTGTAGCGTGGCATAGCACAGGCGGTTAATAACAAACTGCTGATCAAAACAAAGCCGGAGTAGGTTTTCATAAGACTCAAATTGTTTATCGTTAACGGGAGCGCAGACTGATCTAAGCTCCCTGCATGGTTAAATGCTACAGGTATTTTTGTAAAAAGGCTAAATATGCCTCTTGCGCCTTAATACGATTTTCCTTTTTCAAAAAGCCGTGGCCTTCATCCGGGAATAACACGTACTCCACAGGCACATTCTGAGCGCGAATAGCCGCCACCATTTCATCACTTTCCACCTGCAGTACACGAGGGTCGTTGGCACCTTGCACCACAAGCACTGGTTTTTTCACCTTATCACCGTGGAAAACAGGGGAAATACGGCGTAAACGTTCACCGTCTTTAGCCGGGTCACCCAGTTCAGCGTATAAAGACTCGCGGAACGATTCCCACCAGGCTGGAATACTTTCTAAAGTACGAACCCAGTTGGTGACACCAAAAATATTGATGCCCACTTTAAATTCATCGGTAAAAGCCATAGCTGCCATGGTCAGATAACCGCCGTAGCTGCCACCCATTACACCTATGCGATCAGCCGCCACCCAGTCCAGCGATTGCAGGTATTTTTTACCATACACAATATCCTGTAAATCGTGTTCACCGTGTTTTAAATCATCCAGATGGAAGAAGGTTTTGCCATAACCACTTGAGCCTCTGTTATTGACGGCTAACACCGCATAACCCTGATTGACCAAATGCTGAATAGCTGGGCTGTAGCCTGTGCGCGACTGACCACCAGGGCCACCGTGGATCCAGATTAAGGCCTGCACTTTAGCCGTGCTGCTGGCTTGTTTCGGTTTATACAGTAGCGCTGGTATAGCTAAATCGTCAAAGCTTGGGTAACGCACCACTTCACTTTTCACCAGCACGTTTTCATCTATGGCTTTATCCAGTGCCTGAGTTAAACGTTCTGCTTTAGGTTCGGATAATTTCCAGACAAATAAGTTAGAAGGGCTGTTGTCGGCATTGACGTAAAAGCTTAAGTACTGGCTGTCAGCCGAAAAGGTAACGCCACGTAAATCACCAGCTGGTAATTCCGGCAGTTGCAAAGCTTTGCCTGTGGCTTGTTCTGTAATGCTGATTTTAGTTGAAGCATCAGCGTTTACTGCTTCGACTTTGTATTTATTATCTTTGCTAAAGCCGATGTACATAATGTCCCAATCAGCTTTGCTGTATGGCTTTACTGCTTTTTCAGCGATGTTATAGGCAAAAGCTTCACTGAATTCTGATTTTTCGTCTGAACCAAAAATCAGCTGATTATTGTCGCGGCTAAAACCATAAACCCCATGCGATACGTTGCCTTCATGCGGTGTGACATGTACTGGTGTTTTGTCGGCGCTTTGCAGGTCAACTAAATACAGATTGTTATCGGCATTGGTGCGCTCTTTGGATAAAGCGATGTAACGGCCATTGTCGCTTAGAGCTCCTATTTCATAGCCTTCGTTATTCTGATACACCAAAGTGCGTTCGTAGCTGCTGCTGTCGTAGCTGTAGAGATCAAAAAACTTTGGGTCGCGCTCATTGCTCATCACCCAGAATTTATTGTCGTCTGTCCAGCCAATAAACTCGGCTTTGTGTTTATCACCAGGGGTTAAATCTTTGACTGAGCCGTCCAATTCACGCACATACAAATGGTGTAGCTCGTTACCACCCTGATCGGCACGATAAAGTACCCGATCATCTTGTGGAAACCAGCCAACAGGTAAAATAGATTCTGTGGTGGAGTTGGTCAGGGGCGTCCAGGTTTTGCCGTCCATACTAACTTTGTATAAGTTAAATACACCTGTTTCATCGGATGCAACCAACAACGCATCGGCTTTGTGATTAATGTCATTGCCCATATAGGACTTGGTGGCATAAAACTGAGTTGGAGTATAACTGGGAATAGCCGCTGTTTTTGTTTCCACCTCAGTTGCTGCAACTGGAGTATTAGTGTCGGTTTTTGGTGTTTTATCACAGGCGCTAAGCAGCAAAGTGCCAGTCAGCAGCGCCAGATAGAGTGGGATGGGCTTCATACAAAATCCTTGTTTTAAGAATGTTTCAGCGTTTTCCTAACACTACTTAAAGTCAGGACCGGGAAAAAATAAGCCTGTGAATATAAGCAACACAGGCGTTTTTTAATGGTAAAACCGTATTAGAGTGTTAAATCAGCAGCAATAGAAAGAGAAGAATAATCGGACCAATCACCGCCAAATATATCGGCATCATCCACTCTGCTCTTTTTGATAATGCCTTTCAGTGCGCTTTGATAATTAGTTTCACTGGCATATTTTGTTAAAGACAAATCCAGGTAAACGTTAGATGCCATCTCTAGTTTTTCCTCCATATTGTAATCTGAAGGCAAGGCATTTTCCGGATACTTTCCTTGCATCGGACCGTAAAATACCTCGGTATACTCTGAGCCATCCATCATGCTGATATCTGCCCGAATTGAAAACATAGCGTACTGCGCTGCATTCGGAATGGAGTAGGAGGTGGAGTCAGACGTGATGAAGTTACTAAAGGCTACTCCTAATCCTTCGAGTGGACTTACGTCTGGTAAATTGAGCGACGCGACACTCTGTTGTGCAAAGTTAACTGCTTTTCTGTGAGAGGCGAATACGTTAACCGACTGATTATTTTCTGTCACCTGATAAAAGTTTGTACCACTCAAGTGAGTTCGTGTAAGGGTATCCAAGCCGTCAAGTACCGGCACTTCTAGGCTGCCAGGCTGAAGAGATGTACTGAGTATGTTGCCGTTAATTTCATGTGCAACCCTGACATTGTTAAAATTCGAATCAAAATTGACAGAATAGTCTGTTGCAAATTTATCCAGCTGCACTTCAAGTTCTGTATTGATATCGTAATTATTCAGACTGCCTGCTGCTAATTCTGTGCTTTGCGAATTTAAAACTGTTAAGGCTGGCCAGCTTCCACCCGGAGTGCGGCAAATCTGAGCATCTCTGAATACCCCGCTATAAGTTGACGTTTGTTGAAATGGGACCCGTTCAGTGGCTCCGATTAAGGTGATACGACTAGAGGTCATCATTTGAATTGAGCTGGCTTGTATATCTTTGGTTGTGCACTCGCAGTTTGAGACAGAAGTACCAGCAGCGTAGAATTTGCCAAGGTCGCCAACAGGATGCTGAGCTCTGGACTGAACGTAAGTCCTGGTTCCGGTCGATGTCTCGGCCTGAGTAATAAAGGCGATATTGACAAACTGAGTGGTTGGGATCGTAGCTGTGATTTTTCCTTGCGCATCAGGTTTGTGTCGACTTTTTATTGCCCAGTTATCGTCGTAAACAACAAGTTCAGCATGGGTTGCCGGGATTTCTGTCAGACAAAGAGTTTCCTGCACTATGTCAGCTGTCAAACTAACTGTAGTGCTCCCACCGCCAGTGCCGCCGCCTCCAGCTCCTCCACTGTCATTGCTACCACCACCGCCGCCACATGCGGTAAACAGCAAGGTACTGCCAAGCAATGTAAATAACTTAAGTTGGTTCATGTTGAGTCCTTTCAGAGTTGTGGAGCTGCCGCGACTTCTCGTCACAGTAAGCAGTTAAGATATTAATTAATAAAGCTTTGTATTATTCCGCCCAACGTTGTTTGATTTCAAGTATTTGTTGCAGGTTTTCATCCAGTAAATCCACCAGTCGTGGCTCAAAATGCAGGCCTTTTTGCTGATGGATATGCTGTAGTGTTTCTTCAATACTCCAGGCTTGTTTGTAAGGCCGGGCGCTGGTTAAGGCATCAAATACATCGGATAACGCGACAATGCGGGCTTCGACAGGTATTTGTTCAGCGGAAAGACCATAAGGATAACCTGTGCCGTCCCATTTTTCGTGGTGATACAAAGCCACAGCTTTGGCCATTTTTAACAAATCAGATTCACAATCACCAATGATCTCGGCCCCTATCAGCGGGTGTTTTTGCATCTCTTTGTATTCTTCAGCTGTCAGTTTGCCGGGTTTTAGTAAGATATTGTCGGCTATGCCTATTTTGCCTATATCGTGCATAGGGGCTGCATGTAACAAATCTTCGGCTTTTTGCTCACTAAAGCCATAAGCCAATGCCAGTATCTGGGCGTAGTGGCTCATACGCATGACATGTAAGCCGGTTTCATTGTCTTTGTATTCAGCAGCCCGGCCCAAGCGTTGTATCACTTGCAGCCTGGTTTGTTTCAGCTCCTGGGCCTGTACCAAAGACAAATGGGCTTTCACTCTGGCGCGCACTACTGCCGGACTGATGGGCTTAGTGATGTAATCCACTGCTCCCACTTCAAAGCCTTTGGTTTCATCCATTTCATCTTTTAGGGCAGTGACAAAAATGACAGGAATAGCGCTGGTGACAGGATTGGCTTTTAAGCGGGCACAGACATCAAAGCCTGTTAATCCAGGCATCATGACATCGAGCAAAATTAAATCTGGTTGTTCTTTTTGCACCAGCAGTAAGGCTTCTTCACCACTTTTGGCAAATAACAAACGGTATTGCTCCTGCAATACAGTGCGCAGTACTCTTAAATTGGTTGGCTCATCATCTACCAGTAACAGGCTTTGCTTTTCTGTCATCAGAGCTCTCCTTCACCCAGCTTGTGTTTTAACTGCTCCAGCAATTGCAACGCCAGGTTAAAGTCAAAATCATTGACGGCATCCAGTAACTTCATCAAGAGTTGCTGATGTTCGCCACTGTAATGAGACAATTGTTCTATCCCTTGATCGTCCAGTTCGTGTCTTAGTAAAGACTGTTGCAAGTTATCGAGCATGTCGGCCAATTGCTGGTTATTCAGTTGTGTGGATTGCATCTCTGCAGCAGCAGGTTGTTCTAAAAACAGCCTTTGGTGTTCCGCTTCAAATTTTGGCCAGCAGCCAAGAATTTTTTGCAGTAATTCAGCAGCTCTTTGCTGCTGTTGTTGCCGCGCAGCCTGTTCTAATTCGGCACACACTCTGCTTAATGGCTCCAGCCCCAAATTGGCGCTGACGCCTTTAATGGCATGAGCTTGTTGCTGCACTGCGTTATAGTTTCCAGCTTGTAGCTGCTCCATAGCCAGTTCTATCATCGGTTTTTGTTGGTGCAGAAATTGTTCTAACTGCGGCAAATAGGTAGCCAGATTACCCCAGAGCTGCAGGGCTTTGGGGAGGTTCAGCAATTGAACTGTAGCTGTGGTTTCAGAGTGTTGTGATAAAGGCTCACGCACTTCAATGTCCAGCACGCGGGCTATCTCAAAACACAACACGGCAAAGTCTATAGGTTTGCTGGCAAAACCCTGCATACCTGCGTCTTTAGCTGCAGTTTTATCTTCGTCCAACACACTGGCTGTTAACGCAATCACAGGTAGCATAGTTTTGTTTTGAGCCATCTCCCACTGTCGTATTTGCTTACAGGCTTGCAGTCCATCCAGATTCGGCATCTGAATATCCATCAGCACCACATCAAAGCTGTGTTGTTTGATGGTTTTCACTGCTTCAATACCGTCAGTCACTGCTGTTACCTGATGTCCTGCTCGTTGCAGCAACAGTTTTAACAGCTCCAGGTTCTGCGGAATATCATCGGCAATCAGTATATTTAAGGCAGGTAAAGCAGGCACGTAACCTTGTTGTCCAGCTACTGTGACTTTACCGGTTTGTAGCGGCAGGCTGAATTCAAAACAACTGCCAACACCTTCTGTGCTTTGCACTGTAATTTGCCCGCCCATCAGCTCGACCAACTGTTTACTGATGGTGGTGCCAAGGCCTGTACCACCAAAACGTCGGCTCATCGAGGCGTCAGCCTGAGTAAAGGCATCAAATATCTGTGGTAAACGATCGGCTGCTATACCAATACCAGTATCAAAAATACTGAACAGCAGTTGCTGATTGGTTGTGGGGGCAACTTTCACCAGCACAGTGCCTTGTTCGGTGAATTTAATGGCGTTACCAATCAGGTTGGTTAATACCTGACGTAGTCTGTCTGGTGCACCGTAATAAAATTCACCCAGCTGAGGAGACAGCTCCAGTCGCAATGCCAGTTGTTTTTTCCGCGCCTGGATCCACAAGGTCGAGACCACAGCATCTAACACTGCAGGCAAAGAGAAATCATGTAACTCCAGCTCAAGTTTGCCTTTTTCCAGCTTGGCGCTGTCGAGAATATCGTTCAGTAAATGCAATAACGAGTGGGCCGAACCATGAATAGTAGCCAAGTGTTTTTTCTGCTCTGCGGATAGCTCCGAACTTAATAACAGATCGCTGAAACCAATAATGGCGTTCATAGGGGTGCGGATTTCATGGCTCATATTGGCCAGAAATGCGCTGCGACTCTCTGCTGCCAGCTCAGCTTTGTCTTTCGCTTCGAGCAGCTCGACTTCCATTTGTTTGCGCTGGCTGATATCCATTAAAAATCCATCCAGCCAGACAATGTCACCTTCTGTTGATTTTACCGCTTCGCCATATTCCAGCATCCAGCGGATGGAGCCATCTTTATGAATAATCCGGTATTCAATGGTGAAATGACCCTGATACAAATCGAGCTGAGTGGTGGTGCTTTTATCATCCGGATGCACTAAATCAGACCAGCTGCGCTTCGGGGTTGGCAACATAAAATCGCTGGCAGGGTAACCGGACAAGGTTTCAATGGCGTCACTAATAAACACCATATCCCAGTTTTCATTAAACAGACAGCGGTAGGCTGCGCCAGGAATATTGCCAATCAAAGAGCGGAATTTTTCTTCGTTTTCTTTCAGTGCCTGTTCCATCTGCAGGCGACTGCTGATGTCGGTGATAAAGGCGACAAAGATATCTTCATCCGGCAATTTGGCATGACCAATAGCCAGCCGCACTGGCACTGCATGACCATTTTTATGCACAGCCTCCACATCACGGCCTATACCTATAATTTTAGCTTCGCCTGTGGTCAGGTAGTTATGCAGATAGGAGTCGTGATCAGGACGAATGGTCACAGGTGTCAGGATATTAACGTTTTTATGCAGTAGCTCAGCAGTTGTCCAGCCAAGAATTTTCTCCGCTGCTTTGTTCATGCCCTGAATAAGGCCCTGTGCATTGATAGTCACTATACCGTCGACAGCTGTGTCCATCATGGCTAACAATCGGCTTTCACTGACTTTGGCCAAAGCACTGGCTTCGCGGTATTTCAACAGCAAGTTAATAGCTACCACTAAACTGCTGATCATCAAAGTGGTAAAGGTAATACCCATAGCGAGCACTAAGGGCATTTCACCTGCTTGTGTATCTGGCTGAAAACCAACAGGGGGGACAAAACGAGCTGCTGCCATACCTGTGTAATGCATGCCACTGATAGCACCGCCCATCACTAAGCTGCTTAATAACGTCAGCCACTGTGGTGCCAGATTAAAACGTTTTAAGCCAAAGCGGATCCAAAGAGCAATGATGGCAAGTACCACTGCCACCAAAATAGAGAGTAAAAACATCGGCAAGTCGTAACGCAAAGCGACCGACATTTGCATTGCGGCCATACCGCTGTAATGCATTGTGCCTATACCTGCGCCCATTAATAGCCCACCCAGCAACAGCTGAGGCAGGCTAATGTGTTTTTTACTGATAAGGTCCAGCGCCACCCAGGAGGCGGCTATGCTGGGCAGCATGGATAAAGCGGTAATACCGAAGTGATAACTGACATCTGTGCATAAGGCAAAAGCCAGCATGCCAATAAAATGCATAGACCAGACACCACCGCCAAGTGCGATACTGCCACTGCCAAGCATCATTAAACGCAGCGAGTTTTTGCTGACACTAATAGCCTGAGCTGTAACCTGCATCGCCATAGCTGAGGCAAAAACCGCAATTAAAAACGACAACACCACTAAACTAAGATCGTAGCTGCCGGATAACAGCAATGGATCGGCTGGGTGTTCGAACAACTGACGTAACCAATCCATTTACTATACCTCTACTGCTTCAATTTAGTGTTTAGCGGCATAGTCCTCTACTGCACGCCAAACTCTTAGTGTATTACCGGATAAGACTTTTTCAATTTCTTGCTCTGTGTAACCACGCTCTAATAAGCCACGGATCAGGTTAGGGTACATAGACACATCTTTTAACTGTTCAGGTAAGGAATCGCCTACACCGTCAAAGTCAGAACCGATGCCGACATAGTCTATGCCCACCAGCTTTTTCACATAGTCGATATGATCCAGCACCTTAGCTAAAGAGGCAAATGGATATGGGTTTTTCTTTTTATATTCTGCCGTAAAAGCGTCTTTATCGGTCTGGCCTGAAGCTTTAAAAGCGCCATCCCGTTGTAAACCCCACTGATTGGCGGCTGAAACGACAAAAGCTGAACCAAAGTTAATTTGGATCACACCGCCATTTTTCGCTAGTGCCTTGATCATCTTGTCGTCCATATTGCGCTCAAAACCCGGCACAAAAGCGCGCAATGAAGAGTGGGAGGCAATGACTGGTACTTTACTGATCTCAACGGCCTGATAAAACGCATCGTCAGACACATGAGAGATATCAATCATGATACCTGTCTCATTCATGGCTTTGACCAGCTCTTTACCAAAAGGACTTAAGCCTTTCCACTGACGGCGTAAGTCGTAGCTGGAGTCGGCTATATGGTTACTTTCGGAATGCGCTAAGGTGATGTATCGAATACCACGGTCATAAAAGTGCTGCAGATTTTCCAGCTTACCTTCGATAGGAGTGCCGTTTTCCATACCCAAGGCTAGTGAGATTTTGCCTTCTTTAAAGTGTTTGGCTAAATCAGCGCTGCTATAGGCCATTGCAAATTTATCCGGTGCACGGCCGACCAGAGCTTCCATACTGTCAATCAGCTGATTCGCCAATAGATAACCGCCGCCTTTTTTCTCGTAAGAAGACGGAATATAAATCGACATAAAAGGCGCATTTAAACCACCGGCTTTGGCGCGGGGGTAATCAAATTCACCTCTTTTGGTGGCTTTGGTCACGTCTTCCCAGTCGTCATGTAAGCGGTAAGGTACATCGATGTGAGTGTCTATAATCAGCTGGCTTTGAGCGATTTTATTGGCCTGCTGGCTAAAGTCTGCGGCCTGAGTCTGCAAACCCAAAGCGGCGATTAAACTGATGGATAATAGAGTAAAACGCATAGATCCCTCGATAGTTTTAACTGCAATGCAGTTGTCTTTTTTCCTTAATCTATCGCGCTTTGTACTTTGGGTATAGAGCAAGCTCTGTTTCTGGTCGCAGTTTTTGCCCTTATGGCAGCAACCAACCGGATAACCATAAGCTGTATAAGGCAGAAGTGTGCAAAAGCACGGTCAGCCAAAACAGTAATTGAAAGCTGACTTTACGGTTTTTATGCCGAAACCAGTGCTGAGCCACAAAAGCTGCTGGCCAGCCGCCTGCTAAACCTAACAGCAGCAAAGTGCTTTCCTGAGTGCGCCATGCCTGCTGCTCCGCCGCCTTCTTATCGCGCCAGTAACCAAACAGAGTGACGGCGTTAATCAAAACAAACACATACTTCAGCCAACCCGGCACTAACAGCTGCCAGTCCAGATACAGCAACCACAAGGTCAGCAGCACAAAAAGGCCAATACTGAATTTTAAACTGAAGCGAAAAGTGCTGGTGTCCGATTGCATGGGCTGATCCTTAGAAGGCGTTTGATTGGGTTTCAGAACAAAGACGTTATGACGCCGCTTACTCTAAAGAATACTAGCTGAAATGCGGCTGAACCAGAGTGCTTTCTTATTGTTTTTTCTGGAGATATGTTTTACCCCGACTAGACTTGATTCCATCTGTCCCTTATTGGAAAAACTTATGAATCAAGTAATTGTTGTTAGCTGTGCTTTGTTTTTATCATTCAGTTCCGCTTTGTTTGCTATTGAAACAAGCGAGACTGTAAAGGTGACTCCTGTATTAAAAACCAGCCAGAGTTGGGACGGTGCTTTATTAAAATATCCGCAAGGTCAGGCTGAAATTACCGGTGTCAGAATTGAAATAGCGCCTGGTGGCGAAACTGGCTGGCATTTGCATCCTGTGCCTTCTTTTGGTGTGGTGTTGCAGGGCCAATTGGAAATAAAGTTAAAAAATGGTAAAACTAATGTGGTTAAGGCAGGAGATGCTTTAGCTGAAGTGGTCAATACAGCCCATAGTGGTAAAAATATTGGCAATGAACCTGTGTTGTTGCTGATTTTTTATGCCGGTGCTGTGGGGCAGGCAAATTCAGCGTCGTTAACAGAAGGAAACTAAATGCGGCAAACAATCAGCTATCTGAGCTTGTTCACTCTGATTTTTGTTTTAACCGGATGTGGCTCAGTAAGAACTCTGGCACCAGAACAAGGCAAAGTGAAAATCAGTTATAACGACAAAAGAAGTTATTGTCAGTCTATCCCGCGTATTTATAGCGGCGTGGCGCATAACTTCTGCCAGCTCTATGGTGAACCGGACAACACCAGCTACAGAACAGCGGCAGAATTCCCGTTCTGGGCCACTGACACCGTGCTTTGTGCTGTCACCGATACCTTAGCTTTACCTTACACTGTCACTCGCCAGATCAAGGATGGCTCACTTAAAGTGGTACGCTAAGTCGTTGTTTTTTCTGCTGCATATAAAGCAATGGCCAAATCAGGGCAATCAACAGCAGGGCGTACAACATATGTTCTGCTATAGCCACAGCAAGCAGCAGGCATAAAGCTAAACTGACCAGACTTACTGCTTTATAGCGACCTGGCAGCAGTTGATACGCAGCTGCCATACTGACCAGATAAATCACTACAAAAACTCCGTTGACCCAACTGATTAAATCCTCCAGTTGTTGGCCGCTGAACCTGGTCAGTAACAACACCGCCGCCATAGTGGCGATAATGGCGGTGAGCGCACGTTGCGGCATCTGGTGGTGGGTTTTCTGCTGAAAAAAAGCAGGCGTAATGCCTTGTTCACTAAAACTGGCCAAAGAGCGGGCGACACTGGCGGTATAGACATTCACTGTCGCTATGCCACTGCAAAAACCTAAAACACCAAGCACCAGTTCACCATAACCGCCTAACAACTGATTAAAAACACCAATCATAGCCAGCGGATGGCCTGAACCCATCACCAGCACCAGATAGCTGCAGGCGATATAAATAGCGCCAACCACCAGGCAACCGCGAATGAGAGCAGGCAATAAATCTTTACCGGCATCTCTGAAGTCATGGGCCAGGTGGGTCATAGCTTCTACACCTAAAAAGCTCCAGAAGGCGATAGCACAAGCAGCAGCCAAAGCGCCGCCATTAAAATCAGGTAAAGAAGGCTGTTGCAGGTTTTGCGGTTGCAGCAGGCCAAAGGCCAGTAATAACAGCAGAACAACTGCAATAATCAGCAAAGTTAAACCAAACTGCAGGCGCGCCGAAAGCTGTAAGCCACGATAATTCAGTAACCATAATAAGCCCAGCAGACTTAGTTCAACCGGCAATCGCCATTGTTGGGCTTCAGGTAACAAAGGTGCGATAAATTCAAAAGTAATCATCAGAGCGGCGGAAGCACCAAGCGGCACTACCAGCAAAAACATCAGGCCAAGAATTCGGCCCGTCAGTTCACCAAAAGCTAAAGCTGCAAAGTGCGCTGGCCCTGTGGCGTGAGGAAAACGGCTGGCCAGCAAACCAAAGGTAAAAGCCAGCGGCAATACAGCGACAGTAAGTAACAACCAGGCCAGCAAAGCCCAAGAGCCAGCCACAGCCACTGTCATCTGCGGCAGAATAAATACTCCGGTGCCAAGTAAAGTGGTGGCCATCAGTGCCGCACCTTGCCAGCGTCCAATTCCTTTGTGTGACATAGTTTTTCTCTTCGATTAAGGCTGGTGATATTCTAATAAAAGCCAAAGCGACAAACTGCGGTTTTCTACCGTGAAAATGCAGGTCTATTAATAAAAACAGCGGCAAAATGCCGGAGTGCGTATACCCATATGGATAAATTTGATCAACATATTCTGGCCGAACTGAAAAAAGATGCCCGGCAAAGTGTGTCGACTCTGGCTGAAAAAGTCAGTTTGTCGCGCAGCGCTGTATCCGATCGTATTAAGCGGCTGGAACAAAACGGCGTGATCCGCGGTTACCAGGTGTTGCTGTCTGAATCACAAAAAAGCGCGGTGTCGGCTTACTTTGAAATTCAGCATCGTTGTGGTCGTTGCGCTGATGTAATGCATGTATTTCGCGCTATTCCAGAGGTGGTGACCTGTCATGGCATCAGCGGTGAAATGGATTTATTGGTTTATGTAAAAACAGAGTCTATGCAGCGGCTGCATGAAATTCGCGAGTTACTGGATGCCGAACTGGACGTCATTAAAATTCGGACCCATGTGGTGATGAGTGAGTGGATTAATAATCTGGGCTAGTGGGTACGGTCGCTTCGGAGCGAACTGCACAGTTGCGGCCTGCGTCTTTGGCCTGGTATAACGCCTGATCGGCCAGTTCAACTAAGCTTCTGCTATCCAGAGTTGCGGGCGGAATGTCGCAGTACCAGCCAATACTGACTGTGCAATGGCCCTGTTGATGGTTTAGCCGGACCTGGTGAGTCTCAAGGCGCTGCAGAAAATCTTCTAGTAATTGCTGCATGGTTTCTGCGTCACTGCCGACACTGACCAGAATAAATTCCTCGCCGCCATATCGCACCAGTAAGTCGTCTTTGCGCTGAAACTGACTCTGACAAAGCTCTGCAAAGTCTTTTAAACACTGGTCGCCGAAGCTGTGTCCGAGTGTGTCGTTGATGTCTTTAAAGTGATCCAAATCCATCATGGCCAAAGTCAGTGGCAGTTGCTGTCGTTGGCACAAAGCTAAGGCCTGTTGCACACGAGGTTCGAAATATTGCCTGTTATACAAACCAGTTAAAGGGTCATGTTGGCTCAATTGCTCCAGCCTGGTGTTGGCTTCAACCAGAGCGAGATTGAGTTTTTTCAGCTTCAGGTAACTGATACTGACCACTGAAATTAGCAAGACAAAAGCCAGCAACATTTGCCAGAACAACTCATAGTCAAACCCCTGGTCGTAACGAATCGCCAGCCAGTGATTGTTGATTTGCTGTTTTTGCTCAGGACTGATCTGCAGTAGTAGTCTGTCAAAAACTTCCAACAGCATTGGGTCATCATTCCGGCAAGCCAGACTGAGCTGTGTATCCTCAGCCAGACGCCCTGCTATTTTCAGATTGGTGATGGAGTTTTGTTGCAGGCTGTAGCTGATACTACCCATATTGCCGAGCATGCCGTATAAATGGCCGGCTTGTACCTGCAACAGCCCTTGTTCGTAGTCGTGAAAAGGCACCAGCTGTAATTGCGGATAACGTTGCTGATAAAACTCAAGTGTGCCAAAGCCAGCTCTTATACCAACAGGAGAAGAGATCGGAATATCTGCTACTGAGCGGATAAAGGCTTTGTCTTTGGTGGTGACTACGACATTAGGGACTTCAAGGTAAGCTTTGGTAAAGATAAGGTACTCAAGACGGGAAGGGGTGGGCATGGCCAGAGTAAGCAAATCACAATGTCTGTCTTTGGCTGCTTGCAACGATGCCGGCCAGTCGGCAGTAGGGTATAACTCCAGAGGTACCGGCAGCATGCGTTGTAACAGACGAATATACTCAGCTGAAATACCCGTATGTTTGCCTTGTTCAGAGAGCGCTTCAAAAGGCAGCCAGTTGGGGTCAATGCAATAGGTGACTTTGCCTTTTTGTTTCAGGTGTGTGATCTGAGCGTCAGACAATAAGGATTCCGCTACTGCAGACCAGCTTGCCAGCCAGAGGAGCAGCAAAATTACAGCACCCGAACCCTTAAAGCGTACCGCTGACATGAATATACAGCCCTGTGTTATGGCATAGCTCTTTTAGCACCATAGGTCTGGTTTAGGCAAGCCGCAAGACAGATGAAAAAATATAACGGGAAGGTTTCTAAACTGGTGACGTGCAGAAACAAAAATGCCCCATCAAGGGGCATTTTTCTTAGTTGGCGCTGGCTGTTAACAGCTGGCCATCTTTTACCGGAATACGTTCAGCCGGTTCTTCATCTAAACGGGTTTTGTGGACTTTACCGTCCAGCAGGTAAGTCACATCGTAACCAACCACTCGTTGTTCTTTTTTCTGTACTGTTTTACAAACGCGACGTGTAGTACTTTCTACATCCTTGTTCTGCATGTCGTTCTGCACTTGTTTACCGGCATAACCACCAGCTGCAGCACCTGCAACAGTCGCAATCTTTTTACCAGAACCGCCACCAACCTGGTTACCCAGTACACCACCAACCACAGCACCTAAGACTGTACCTGCAATTTGATGCTGATCCTGTACAGCTTTTTTCTGCTGCACTATCTGATCGGTACATTGTTCAACCGGAACGTTGTAGCTTTCATACACAGCTTTGCTGGCCACTACTTCGGCATAGTCCGGTTCTTTGTCTAAATAACTGTAGCCTGCCATAGAGCCTAAAGCAGTAACGGCGATACCACCTACTACTAAACCTGCAATAAGAGACTTGTTCATGATGCACCTCAATTAACTGTTATAAAGTTCGATTGCCTTTGGCAATGAAGTTGACAAGAGTGTAGGCGCTTCAAGCTGTACTCAAACTGAATCGTAAGAAAATGTTTCACTTCTTTAAGAATGGTTGTACATAAGAGCAACTGGCCTGCATTTCATAGCCTTGTGCTTTGGCCCACGGGATGCCTGCGTCCACCAATTGTCGTGCTAAACCTTGTCCTCTGGCGCTCGGTGGAACATAAGTACGGTAAAAGTTGATTTTCCCGCTGTTTAGGTCGAGGCTATATAAAAGTTCTGCTTGCTCGTTTTCCCATTGAATGACAAAACGCTGCTGCGCGGGGGAGTGTTGGATCTCAACTGATTGTGACATAAAGAACTGCCTTCATTGGCTAGGTATCATCTGATCCAGACTAAACTTTTTCTAACGGCTGGCATAGAGGTAAACACATGAGATGGATGTTGTTTTTATGTATCGCCTTTAGTCTTACCGCGCAGGCTAAAACCGAACTGACTGTTTTGGTTGGGCTGGATAAACCCCCTTATATAGATTTAAACGACAGTTCAGGCTACGAGCTGGACTTGCTGCGTTTACTCACCAAAAAAATGGGCTATGAAGCTGTATTTTTGCATGTCCCCAATGCCCGAATTAAAGACTTAATGCTGGATGGCAGAGCAGATATAGCGACCTTACAAAAGCCTGAATCAACAGAGCAGCAGTTCTATTTTTCACAGCCTTATATCCGGTATCAGAATGTGGCGGCCAGTCTGGCATCAAAAAGTCTGCAGTTGCAGCGGTTAGATCAACTCAAACCTTATTCTGTGGTGGCCTTTCATAATGCGAGAACTCTATTAGGGCCTGAATACCAAAAAATGGTGCGTTTAGCGCTGAATTATCAGGAAGTGGCGAACCAGAGTCAACAACTGCAAATGTTATTACTGGAACGTTGTGATGTGGTGGTGATGGATAGAAATATCTTTTATTACTACGCCAAACTGGCGGGCCAGAGTATGCAGCCTTTTGATTTGGCTCCGGTATTCTCACCCAGTTTATACAGCGCGGCATTTAAGAATGAGCGGTTGCGGGCCAAGTTTGACAAGGCTCTGGCTGAAGTGCAGCAAGAGCCCATTTTTACTCAGCTGCAGCTGAAGTATTTTTCTGAAGTGAATCAGCAGCTTCAGGAGCTTCAGAACCAGCTTCAATAACCTCTGTCTGAGTTTCTTCCGCTTTCTGTTTCAGCCGGATGGAGTTTTTCACCAGAATGTTTTTCTTTTGTTTGGCTCTTTTACTGATTTTCTTTTTTAATGCTTTGCTTGAACTCATGATGTCTTTTCTCACGCCAGATATGGCCGCTAGTTTACCTGACTCTGTTTATATACCCAAGAAATTGCTGCGGCTTCGGTACGACAAGTCGGATCCTCAAAGTAATTGGAGTTGCAGCTAGGCGACAAGTGAGCGAGACCCCAGGAGCATAGTTGTCCTATGTGCAATTGGGTTGAAGCGAGACCTCGCCGGTCATCGCAACAATCATTTGCCACAAACTACTGGGGCGAGGAGTGCAGTCAACAACGCTGCAGCTTCAAGTACGAAGAGGATTAGAACCAACGGTCTTTGACCATCCCATAGTGAAAATATCCCCACTGGCCTAAACGACGCAAAGCTGGTAGCGGAAACTGGGGTAAGGCACTCTGATATAACGGAATTTCAGGCAAAGGAACTCCCATTAAACGTTCCGCTAATCGTTTGCCAGCCTGAACTGAAAAGGTCAGGCCACTGCCGCAATAACCCATACTGTAAAGCACATTGCCTTTATCATCGGCCTGCGCCAGATGCGGAATATCATCCAGAGTCATACAAATCCAGCCTGACCAGCTGTAGTCATAGGTTAATGATTGCAAGGCCGGAAAACTGAGTTTAAGCACCTCAAGCAAACGCCTGGCGAAATAAGGATCTTCAGCACCCTGACCTGTAATAGCGCCACGGCCACCAAACAGAATTCTGTTGTCGGGTAATTTACGGTAGTAATACTTTAAAGCGCGGGTATCCATAATGACTTGCGAGGTTAAAAAATTACAGGCAGCCAGTTGAGTTTCAGACAAAGGTTCGGTGACAATAATTTGCGATAAAACCGGCAAGGTGCGGGATTGCACACCGCAGTGCAACTGCTTAGGCGTATAACCATTGCTGGCAATTACCACCTTTTTCGCTCTGACATTGCCTTTTGGAGTGATTAACAGTTGGTGTTCGCCATCTTGTTGCCACTGAGTGACAGGGCTTGCACTATAAATTTTAGCGCCAGCTTTTTGCGCCAGTTGCTGATAACCCCAGGCTAGTTTTAATGGGTTGACGCCAAAACCATCATAAAAACGTAGGGCGGCGTAGGCATGCTGGTCGGCGACAAATTTTTGTTGTAACTCATCACGGCTGAATAGCTCCACCTGGTAACCAAATTCCTTTTGTAACAAGCTGGCTTGTTGCTGCAGGGTTTTAATCATTGATGGCTTATGCGCCATACGTAAATAACCAGCTTCTTGTTGGTCACAGTTTATGCCTGTGGCGATCAGCGATTTGACGGTTTCAAGACCTGCACAAAATTCGTTATAAATACCACGCATAGCGGCTTCGCCATACTGCGAGCGCATGACTGAATAGGGTTTTCGGCCAGATGATTTCAGCACAAAACCGGCATTACGGCCGCTGCAACCCCAGGCCGTTTGATTTGCCTCCAGCACCACGGCCTTTACACCATGTTCAGTCGCCAGATGATAAGCGCAGGATAAACCTGTATAACCAGCGCCAACAATGGCGACATCTACCGTCAAATCCTGTTGCAGCTGGCCATCATCCGCAGGGGCTGTGCCTGAATGAGCAGCCCAGTAGCTATTTGGGTAAGGTTGTCCCTGGCCCGGATGGGGGTCGATAAGCGGGTCGTACATCCGTTTTTCCTTTTGTCTTGCGACTATATTGTATTGGATGAGATTTTTAGTGATCATGGCAAGAAGCAGATAAAAAACCAAGAGCCATTTATGTTTTCCATCGCTATTCAGTACCGCCAACTGCAATTGCAGGACTATGCTGCTTTGCTGCAATTAGCCAATCAGGTGCATGGTGATGGCTATCTGGATCAGCAGTCTTTGGCTTATTACCATCAGTTAAGTATTAAACAAGGCATAGATGCCAGCTTTGTGGCTTATGCAGATCAACAACTGGTGGGTTTTCGTTTATGTTGGGCTGCCGGACAATGGCAACCTGATCAATGGTGCAGTACAGAGCTTTGGCAAAGCGCTGTCGCCGATACCAGCTATTTTAAATGCAACACCATAGCCCCACTTTGGCAGGGCCGGGGTGTGGGCGCTGAGCTGATGAACCGCTCTATAGCTGCGTTAAAACAACAAGGCGCAAAAGCCGGTGTGGCACATTTATGGCGGCAAAGCCCGGGTAATGCTGCAGTGAAGTATTTCAGTAAACAGGGTGGGCAGCTGGTAAAAATCCATCCAGATAAATGGCGGGAAGATAGTCATAACGGTTATGAATGTGTGCGTTGTGGTTTTGATTGTCGCTGTGAAGCAGCAGAGATGATTATCTATTTCTGAAAATCCGTCGTCCTTGGCGCCACAGCGGCGTTGACTGCTCTCGCTCACCAGGCGGGAGACCATAAAGGTCACCCCTACGAATTTATTTTGCGGATTGCGTTGTAGGGGCGCGGGTTTATCCCCGCCCGTCCAGCGTCCAATAGATGCCAATCAGATTATTCTGTCACCCAAGGCATTTCCGGTAATAACGCCAGATGCTCGATGTAACGCTGCAGATTAAAGGCTTCGTTGCGTTCAATCACCGCCTCCATTTCTGGCGCTAAAGCGCAAGCCATCAGTTCCAACGCATCTTCTCTGCTATGGCCTGTCATGCATAAACGCATCAGGGTTTCTTTTACTTGCTTGGGATTATTGTCGGCCAGCTGATTTTCCAGCACTTCAAAAATAATTTCCTGATCGACTAAGGGTTCCTGACTCATTCGTTTTTTTCCGGACAGATGTATCTATGCGCGCAGCATGCCAGAGCACAGGCAAAGCGGCAAGCCGAAGGACCGACCTCTGAAGTTTTTACTCCGGCCTGATGGTGTTCCGCTTTGGCTTTGGCTAAGCTGGGCCACGGCTTTTTAAACATAAAAACAAAAACTTATGCAACAGGGATATTCGTCGAACTGGCACAGCAGGCTAAAAGCTTTAGGGCCAGGAATTTTATTGGCTACTGCTGCTATTGGTGGCTCACATATAGTGGCTTCTACTCAGGCTGGTGCTTTGTTTGGCTGGCAACTGGCGATACTGATTCTGCTGGTGAACGTGCTGAAATACCCTTTTTTCCGCTTCGGTGTGGAGTACAGCCTGCAAAGCGGTGAAACCTTACTCGAAGGTTATAAAAAACAAGGTCGGGGTTATTTATTAAGTTTTGTCTGGCTGAATTTAATAGCAGCAGTGGTGAATACGGCTGGTGTATTACTGTTGACCGCCAGCTTGTTGCAGTTTTTTATGCCGGTGCAGTTGTCCTTGACCGTGCTTTGTCTGATCTTGCTGGCGGTTTGTTTGCTGATTTTATTGGCTGGCCAATACAAGTTACTCGACAGTGTATCCAAATGGGTGATGGTGTTGCTGACGATCACCACTGTAGCGGCAGCCATTATTGCCTTTAACAAAGGTCCAACTGCTGCGCCGGATTTTGTTGGCCCTTCGCCATGGCAATTGATGTATTTAGGCTTTTTAGTGGCGTTGATGGGCTGGATGCCTGCTCCTATTGAAATTTCCGCTATTAATTCGTTGTGGCTGAAAGCCAAGCAGCAGCATACCCCTGTCAATAAACAGGATGGTTTGTTTGACTTTAACTTAGGCTACTGGAGCACTACTGCACTGGCGCTGGTGTTTCTGGCTTTAGGTGCTTTGGTGCAGTATGGCTCAGATCAGAAAGTAGAATTAGCTGGAGCAGCTTATACCAATCAGTTTGTTTCGATGTATGCCAGCACTATAGGCGACTGGTCAAAGTTGCTGGTGGCTTTGGTGGCCTTTCTTTGTATGTTTGGCACTACACTGACAGTGCTGGATGGTTATGCCCGTACTATCAATGAATCCTTTCAATTGCTGGGCTGGCAAAAAACAGAACGGAAAAATAGCTACAACCTTTGGCTGTTGGCTCAGGCTGCTTCTGGTATGGCGGTGATTTTATTTTTTAAATCTGCTTTAGGCCCTATGCTGACTTTTGCCATGAGTCTGGCTTTTGTCACGACCCCGGTGTTTGCCTGGCTGAATTACCGCCTGATGCGGGGTCAGCAAAAACATCTGATGCAGCCCTGGATCCGCTTGTTATCCTGGCTGGGATTAACCTATTTATTTGGTTTTGCACTGCTGTTTATCTGGTGGTATCTGAGTAAATAGCCTGAATAAATAAAATGCCCATACAATCATTCGCTTAAGCTGAAATTACAGAAATCCGCTTGCGCTGGTTTAAACCGCTCTGTAGTCTCGAATTCAGAGACCGGTTTAAACTGGCAGCACGGTAACAGAGCACAACCTTTTCCCCGATAAAACAACAACCTATACATCAACAACTATAGAAGTATAAATGATGAATTCATTGGAGTTTGTGGGCACCTTTTTGCTGCAACTGGCTTTTATTCTGGTCGCAGCCCAAGTCTTTGGTTATCTGGCTCGTTTTATTGGTCAGCCGAAAGTGGTTGGCGAAATGATCGCTGGCGTTATATTAGGACCTTCATTGTTTGGCCTGTTCTGGCCTGAAATACAGCAACAAATTTTCCCTGCCGACACTATGCCTGTACTGTATTTTGGTGCTCAGTTGGGTGTGGGTTTGTATATGTTTCTAGTCGGGCTGGAGTTTAATACCAACTTGTTTAAACAGCAGGCCCGCAGCGCTATTGCTGTCTCTTTGGCTGGCATGTTAGTGCCCTTTACCGTTGCTGCTTTGTTGTGTTTATGGCTGTTGGACATGCCGGGTTTATTTGCGGCCGATATTTCTTACGGTAATGCCGCGTTGTTTTTAGGTGCTGCCATCGCTATTACCGCTTTTCCTATGTTGGCCCGCATTATTTATGAACGAGGTTTGTCCGGTACTTCTTTAGGTGCTCTGGCTTTGGCTGCCGGTGCTATTGATGATGCGGCAGCCTGGACCGTGATGGCTGTAGTACTGGCCAGTTTTGGTGGTGGTGCTTTGTTAGCCGTGAAAGCTGTAGTGGGTGGGGTGGCTTACGCGACTTTAATGTTTACCAAAGTGACGGGCTGGCTGCAGCCTTTGGCCGATCGGATTGAAGCGAAAGGCGAAATGAGCTGGGGCCAGTTTGCTTTCCTGCTGGTGCTCTTTGCTATGTCTGCTTATTCGATGGAATGGGTCGGGCTTCATGCCGTCTTTGGTGGCTTTATTTTAGGCATCGCCATGCCACGGGGTGCCATAGTGGAACACTTACGTAAGCGCTTAGAAAAAATCACTATTTTTGTATTGTTGCCGATGTTTTTCACCTATTCAGGCTTAAAAACTCAGCTGACTATATTGGCGGACTGGGAAGTAATGTCTGTCGCTCTGGTAATACTGGCAGCTTCAGTTTTTGCTAAAGGTATAGCCTGTTGGGCCGCGGCCCGTTTAACCGGCAGTGATAACAGAACTGCTATGGCTGTTGGCGCTTTAATGAATGCCCGTGGTTTGATGGAGCTGATTATTATCAATATAGCGCTGAAGTTTGGCGTGATAGAACCTGCGTTGTTTTCCATTATGGTGCTGATGGCGATAGTCACTACACTAATGGCCACTCCACTGTTTGAGCTGGTGTATGGACGGCATATGAAGCAGAAAGTTGTAGAGAAAAGTGCTGTATCAGCACAGGTTGTAAGTGAGAGCTAGTGTCATAAAAATAATAAAGCGGACCATAGTCCGCTTTATTAAATTAAATAAAACCAGTTGTTACAAACTTAAAGTTCGCTCACCGCGGGAAATACCAGACACACCACTGCGCACTGTTTCCAGTATTTGTGTACCGTTTAATGCCTGAATAAAAGCTTCCAGTTTGTCTGAAGTGCCGACTACCTGAATGGTATAGGTATTGGCTGTGATATCAATAATCTGACCACGGAAGATATCGGCGCAGCGTTTTACTTCTTCGCGTTGCTCGGCCGTGGTTTTGACTTTGACCATCATCAATTCACGTTCAATATGAGCCGATTCACTTAAATCGGCCAATTTGACGACTTCAATCAGTTTATGCAGCTGCTTGGTGATTTGTTCTATCACCTGATCATCACCCCGGGTCACCAGCGTCAAACGCGAGATAGTAGGGTCTTCAGTAGCTGCGACTGTAAGTGAATCAATGTTATAACCACGCTGGGCAAATAAACCTACCACGCGGGCTAAAGCGCCGGACTCGTTTTCCAGCAATACAGATAAAATATGCCGCATCTTAAGTCCGCTCCGTTTTGCTTAAAAACATTTCATTCATGGCGCCGCCTGGTATTTGCATTGGATAGACATGCTCGGTCGGGTCGACATGAATATCTAAAAACACCAGCTTGTCTTTGAGGGCAAAAGCGCGCTCTAACGCAGGCTCTAACTCTTCAGCTTTGGTGACACGAATACCCACATGGCCATAAGCTTCGGCTAACTTCACAAAGTCAGGCAAGGAATCCATATAAGAGCTGGAATAGCGGCTGTCGTAGTTCATATCCTGCCACTGTTTTACCATGCCCAAATAACCGTTATTCAGGTTAATAATTTTGACGCCAAGGCCATACTGTTTGCAGGTGGACAGCTCCTGAATATTCATCTGAATAGAGCCTTCGCCTGTCACACAGACCACTTCAGCATCAGGGTAATGCAGCTTGACGCCCATAGCGGCCGGTAAACCAAAACCCATGGTGCCGAGGCCACCTGAGTTGATCCAGCGGTTAGGTTTATCAAACTTGTAATACTGAGCAGCAAACATCTGATGCTGGCCTACGTCTGAGGTGACATAAGCATCGCCCTTGGTGTGACGGTGCACAGCTTCAATCACAGCCTGAGGTTTTAAATGCGACGGGCTTTGGTCATACCGGCCACCATGCACTTCACGCCATTGTTTGATTTGTTGCCACCATTGGCTTAAAGCTTCTTTATCCAATTCGCCTTTGTTTTTCTCCAGCTGATGCAGCATTTCCTGCAATACAGGTTTCACTAAACCGACAATAGGAATATGCGCATTGATGGTTTTGGAAATACTGGCCGGGTCAATATCGATATGAATAATGGTGGCATTGGGGCAGAATTTTTTGGTGGCGTTAGTCACACGATCGTCAAAACGCGCGCCTACGGCAAAAATCACATCGGCGTTATGCATCACCTGATTGGCTTCATAACTACCGTGCATGCCCAACATGCCAATAAACTGTGGATCGGACGCAGGATAAGCGCCCAGGCCCATTAAAGTATTGGTGACCGGAACATTCAGCTTACGGGCGAGCACTGTCAGCTCTTCTGAAGCCTGACCTAAAATCACACCACCGCCTGCATAAAGCACAGGTTTTTTCGCAGCTAACAAAGTGGTCAGGGCTTTTTTAATCTGGCCAGGATGGCCTTTAGCGTTCGGGTTGTAAGAGCGTAGCTTGATATCTTTTGGATATTCGTACGGGAACTTCTGGCTTGGAATCGTCATATCCTTTGGAATATCCAATACCACAGGACCTGGCCGGCCGCTTTGCGCTATATAAAAGGCTTTTTTCACTAAATACGGAATATCTTCGGGGCGACGCACCGACATATTGTGTTTCACGATAGGGCGGGAAATACCCAGCATATCGGTTTCCTGAAAGGCATCGTCGCCAATCAGATGGCTCATCACCTGACCACAGATCACTACCATAGGAATTGAATCCATATAGGCTGTGGCTATGCCGGTAACAGCGTTAGTAGCACCAGGGCCAGAGGTGACGAGCACTACACCAGCTTTGCCGCTTGCTCTTGCGTAGGCGTCCGCCATATGGGTCGCGGCTTGCTCATGGCGGACCAGCACGTGTTTCACCTGATGCTGTTGAAACATCGCATCGTAAATGTGTAACACGGCACCGCCGGGGTAACCATAGACATACTCAACGCCTTCGTCAGCTAAGGCGCGGATCAGCATGGCTCCACCAGACAGCAGTTCTGGTTGGGTGTTTTGGCTTGTCATTGTTCAGGTCTCATAGTTTGCACGTGCGAACTTTAAGCCCTATTGCGGGCGCAATTGAGCTCAAAGCAAAAATCACTGCTCAGCCGAAGCAGAACAGCATAATTTCTTTTACGTGGACGGACAGAGTAAGGGGTCTGTCAAAACTATGTGCCTGTATACCTTGAGGTATGGATCCGACTCAGTGGTCGTTTTTATATTTTATTTAGCAGGCTTGATGGCTAATTTAAGGGAAGAAGCATTGAAAGTCGACCGCTTTTTCTGGTCTGACCAAAAAAAGTCTCGTTGTTGTAGTGATGCGATGCGGAGCTCTGGAGAGGAGCACAATGGAAAGCGAGAAGTACTAAATCTTCGGGATAGATTTTAATATTGGGACCAATTGCTTCAACGACATTAAAAGCGATCTCGCCAAAGGCGAAAAGCTTTTAAAGGATGCTATGGCGTTATATGAACAATGCTCACCCCCGACTTGCAAATCTAAGGTGCCGGCCACATAGTGGTTCAAAGCATTCCATAAAACCGGAGCTGTCCGGTTTGAATAAAAATAGGTGAGTTGTGTCAGCCAATATCAAGCCCGTTACTATAGAAAATGTTCGTGAACTGTTAGAGCTCTCTTTTGCCCAGCCTGTGCTGTTTTATTTTTATTCTGAGCGCAGTCCGGCCTGCTTAAATTTAGGCCCTGTTTTACAGCGTATTGCCCAAAATTATCCGGATGCGCTGACGCTGGCCGTAGTGGATTGTGATCAGGAGCAGCAGCTTGCAGCTCATTTTGGTGTGCGTTCAGTGCCTACAGTGCTCTTTATTAAAGAAGGTCAGCCAGTGGATGGTTTTGCTGGTGAAGAACCTGAACAGGCTATTTTGCAGCGTTTAAGCGCCTTCTTACCTAAGCCTGAAGATCAGTTGTTGCAGCAGGCTATGCCTTTGCTGGAGCAACAAAACTGGACTGAAGCTTATCCATTGCTAAAACAAGCCAATGAACTGGCCGTTGACCGGGTGGATATCCGTTTACAACTGGCCTTGGTGCAAGTGGAGCTGGGTCAGTTAGAGGCTGCCGAAAAAGCCCTGGCGACTGTATTGATGGCCGATCAGGATGCGTTGTATCACAGTGTCAAAGCGCGTTTAGAGTTAGCGCAACAAGCTGCTGATAGCCCTGAAGTGAAAGCGTTGGAACAGGCTTTAGTCACAGACCCTGATAACAAAGAACTGCAACAAAAACTGGCCGTGCAGTACCATCAGGTGCAACGTTCTGCTGAAGCTTTGGCCTTGCTGTTTGAAATATTGAAGCAGGATCTGAACTTTGGTGAGGCGAAAAAGCTCTATCTGGATATTCTGGCCACTTTACCAAAAGGTGAGCCTTTAGCGTCCAGCTACAGACGTAAACTCTATAGCCTGTTGTATTAATTCCTGATTTGAAAGGATTCCCTATGCTGCAAAAAACATGGACCAGCTTGTTGTTGCTGGTTCTGTGCTGTTGCTCAGCCCCCGGTTACAGTGCTGCTGTGGCTGAAAAAGTATTTGCCGATTACGCCGATGCCTTGTTGCAAATTAAAGTACTGGAGCATGCTTCAGGCGCTAAGTCGGCGATAGGCAGTGGTTTTTTACTGGCCGAACCTAATCTGGTGGTCACCAACTACCATGTAGTGTCCGAAGCTGTGTTATTCCCGCAGAAGTATCAGCTGGAATTTCTGGCGCAAAATCAGCAAAAGGGCAAACTTGAAATAGTGGCCGTTGATGTGGTCAACGATTTAGCTCTGCTAAAAACCGACTACAAAGCAGCCAAGAGTTTTCAGGTGCAACAGCAGGCTCCGGTGCAAGGGGCTGCAGTGTATTCTTTGGGAAATCCTCATGATTTAGGCCTAATAGTGGTACCTGGTACCTACAACGGTCTGCAAAAACATAGCTTTTACCCTCGTATTCATTTTACCGGCGCTATTAACAGCGGCATGAGCGGTGGCCCTGCGGTGAATGAAACAGGTGAGGTGATTGGCGTCAATGTGGCGTCAGCCGGTAATGATTTGGGGTTTTTAGTACCAGCAGCAGCCTTACAAAAGCTACTGGCGAAACAGCCTGTGGCTGATATAAAACAGGATATTCACCAGCAACTGATCAGTAACCAGCAAGCGATGTTTCAGCAAATTCTGCAGGCAGACTGGCAGCTGAAAAACTTTGGTCCTGCCACAGTGCCGGACGAAATAGTGCCTTTTATCCGCTGCTGGGGCACGTCCAATGTGGAAAAAGACAAAGACGATGTCAAAAGAGTAAATGCCTTTTGTAATCAGCCGGAAGAAATCTTTTTATCATCAGAATTCAGTACAGGCCGCATCGAAATGCAGTTTGAATGGCTGCAGGCCAAAGACTTACACCCACTGCAGTTTTTCCGCCGTTACCAGCACAGCATCAATCAGATGAATGCCGACAACAGTGCAGGTGAAGACGATGTGACCGCTTATTCCTGCCAGAATCAGCTGGTGAGTCCGGTGGAAGGTCAGCATGCCAAGGCAGTATTTTGTTTAAGAGCCTATCGTAATTATCCGCAACTTTTTGATGTGGCTTATATTTCTGCTTCTTTAGACCATCAGCAACAAGGCGTGATCAGCCACTTTACATTAGCAGGTGTTGATCAAAAAATGGCCTTAGAGTTCAGCCGTAAGTTTATTGGAGCTGTGGTATGGCAGTAATAGTGGAAGTACTGAACAAGCAGCAAAAAGTCACAGAGCGGCATAAGTTTTCACAGCCCCAGGTGAAGTTAGGCCGTGCTTTTGATAACGATGTTATTTTGTTTAATAAACATGTTTGCCCTTATCACGCCAAGCTGCAACAGGACGAAAAAGGTCATTGGTGGCTGGAAGATTTAAGTTCAGTCAATGGCAGTTTTGTGCTGGATCGAAAAGCTGTAGTGGCGAAAGAGCCGCTGCGTTCGGGTGAGATTTGTTGGTTAGGTGAACAGGCACTGCGCTTGTATGACGATGCACACCCTGTCGCTGAAACTATGCCTTTCAGTGTGACAGCCCAGCGGTTACAGGCGATGGGGCATTGGGCCTTTATCCTACTATTTGCTTTGATATTGGCGGCTGATCAGGTGGTCGACATCTGGTTAACTTTACCAAAGCAACTGGAGCATTTATGGACTGTCCGGTTGTTGGAATTGCCTAAAACCTTGTTGATATTCTGTATCTGGCCCGCCATTCTGGCGCTCTGGAGCAGGTTTAATCAGCAGGAAAGTCATTTTCTGCCTCAGTTAAGCCTGACCTATGCGGCGCTGGCAAGCAGCTCTGTCTGGGGCGCATTTTGTTATTGGCTGGGTTTTAATCTGGATGGTTCAGCTGTGGCACAGGTAGTTGAAGTACTGGGTTATACCTTGATCTTAGCTGCTTTGTTTAGTGGCAATTTATGGCTGGCAACGCACTGGTCCATCAAGGCTCAAACCTCTGTTGCTGTGGCCGTTGCTTTATTGGCGACCTCAGGCCAGTGGGCAGCTTTACTCACTCCTCCTTCGCCTTTTGATCGCAGCTTGCAGTACGATTCACGTTTATTACCTCTGCCTTTTTATCTGGGGCAAGGCAAAGATATGCAGCAGTACGAGCAGGACTTACAAAAGTTATTTGAGCAGGTTGAACAGAAGCGGCAGGCGTCGGATAAAGAATAAAGGGTCAGAGCGCAAGCTCTGACCCTCCTATTGAATTCAGCTCGGTCTTCGATTTTGGGGTCAGAGTCAAGACTCTGCCCCCTGAAGCTTCTGCCAGATTGCGCGGATTTGATCCGACAAAGTCATAGGGTCAAAAGGTTTCACTACTACATCGGCAGCGCCTAAGGCTTTGTAAGATTCAATTTCATTAGCCTGCACTTTAGCTGTCATAAACACCACAGGAATGGCGCTTAAGTCAAAATCCGACTGCATTTTTTTTAAGGTACTGGGGCCGTCCATACCTGGCATCATCACATCCAGTAAAATCAGCTGCGGTTGAAAAGCGTGAAAACCTTTTAAAGCCTCTTCACCGCCACTACAGGTTTCGACGGTAAAACCACCCACCACCTCTAATGCGACTTTAGCCACGGCCTGAATGGATGGATCGTCTTCCACATGCATAATACGTTTGAGTTCTGTCACCGCAATGTCTCTTTGTTCGGGTCATGATCTATGTGACTGAGTGTGCATTATTTTTAGTCTTGATGCCAGTTGAAGTCTGGTGATGCTGAACAAATACTAAGGAAAAAGCTCAGACCGCTTTTGCAGCCTGCGGTGGTATAGTAGCGACACATTTTCGAGTTACAGATGTTTTATCCGCTTATGCCTCAGCTTTTATCTGACCAGTTTTTACACTTGGATTTATTGCTCACTCAGTACCAGCAGTTCTGGCGCTTCAGCCCTTTTCATTTCACTGTTTTGCCCTGGGCTGATACAACAGTAGGGCAGAATTTACAGCGGCTCACTGCTGCAGAAATAGAGCAACTTGATCAGGATGAAGTGTATCGGCGCAGCTATTTTTCTGAGTTCTTTCCTGAGCTAAATCAGTTCAGTCCTTTTGACCTTGCAACACCTGACAGCAAAAAGCCAACGCAAACTGAGCTGCCATTCTGGTTTAGCCGTGATATTAAAGGACGGAAACTGGAACAAATTCAGGCTTTTGCGACAGAGATGAAAAAGGTGGATTTGCCCGTGCTGGAATGGTGTGCTGGCAAAGGCCATTTAGGACGCTGGCTTTGTTTTAGCCAGCAGCGAGAGGTAACCAGCCTGGAATGGCAAGAGGCGCTTTGTGTTGAGGGCCAACAGCAGGCGCAAAAACTCAAGCTGTCACACCATTTTATTCAGGCAGATGTGTTATCCGAAGACAGCTCAAAGCACCTCCAAGCAGGTCAGCAGGTTGTGGCTTTGCACGCCTGTGGTGATTTGCATATCCGCTTGCTACAACTGGCAAGCCGTGTTGGCACAAAGCAACTGGACATAGTGCCTTGTTGTTATCATTTAATAGCTTGCGAGCAGTATCAGGCGTTATCAACACAAGCTCAGCAAAGTTTTTTGGGCCAGTTAAGCCGTGACGAACTCAAGCTGGCAGTGCAGGCTCAGGTCACAGCAGGAGAGCGGGTGACACGCTTGCGTCACATCGAAGTGATGTGGCGTCTGGCCTATCAGGAGTTGTATCAGGCATTGCAAGGGGGGACTCAATACCGGCCTTTGTCTTCTGTGCCTAAGCATTGGTTTAGTGGCGAGTTCAGTGCTTTTGCAAGCTGGGCCGCAGAGCAGCATCAATGGCAAATTCAGGCAGATACAAACTGGGAGCATTATCTGCAGCTTGGGCAACAACGGCATTTATTAGTACAAAAAATGCAGCTGGTTCGATCCTTGTTCCGGCCTTTACTGGAGCAGTGGCTAGTACTGGACAGAGCCTTGTTTTTGCAACAACAAGGCTATCAGGTACAGGTTAAACAATTCTGTGACTATCAACTGACACCCCGTAATCTGATGATTAGCGCCAGTAAAAGTTAAAGCTCCTGCTGTCTGCCACCTATCCGCTGGAAAGTGCTCAAAGTAAAAAGCGGTAAAGTGGCAAATAAGGTTTCGAAAATTTCGGCCTGAATTTGCTCATAGTTACCCCAGACTTTATCTGCACTGAAGCAATAGACTTCAAGCGGTAAACCGACTTCGTTAGATTCCAGCTGACGCACCATCAAAGTCATATCCTGATTAATGTTTGGGTTTTGCTGCAATAGCCACTGGGTATAATAACGAAACAGCTTCAGGTTGGTCAGGTGCGGTTGCTGTAACAAGTCCTTCGCATTTTGTGTCGCAAAAAATGGCTGCAGTACTTGTTGCTCCAACAGTTGTTGTATTTCCGCTTCGTCCAGAAAACCTATGCTGTGGATATCAATTTTGATGGCTCTTTTAATACGGCGGCCACCGGATTGTTGCATACCACGCCAGTTTTTAAAGGAGTCGGAAATCAGCGCATAAGTAGGAATAGTGGTGATGGTATTGTCCCAGTTCTGTACTTTAACAGTGGTCAATGCTACTTCAGTCACGGCACCATCTGCGCCGTATTTCGGCATTTCAATCCAGTCGCCGCGGTTCACCATGTTATTGGTGGCTAACTGAATACTGGCGACTAAACCTAAAATAGTGTCTTTGAACACCAGCAATAATACCGCTGTTAAAGCGCCTAAACCGCTGAGTAAATAGACCGGAGATTTGTCCAGCAGCATGCTTAAGATCAGTATGCCTACTACGATAAAGTCGAGTAATTTCAGAATTTGGGCCAGCCCCAGATAAGGCACATTACTCTGACGGTCTACAGCACTATAAATGGCAGCAGCAAAATTAATCAGTGCAGCAAAAGCCATACCTGCAAAACAATAGAGGTAAATCCAAAGACCAAGATGCACAGCAGACATAAAATCAGGCCAGTGCAGGAAAAACTTTTCGGCAGAGCTAATCAGTACCACCGCAGGCACTAAATGCGCAACATGGCTGGCCAGTTGCAGCCGTTCTCTTTGGGTTTGATGTTCTAATTCGCCATCTACTTTATCCAGCAGATGAGCTATGACAGGCATCAGATAACGGCGGGCCAGGGCAAAAAGCAGGCATAACAATACCAATGCCAACACGAGCCGGATGGCTAACATCAGCAAATGCTCTGGCGGTATAGTCTGGCCAAAATAACTGGCCGCTTGTTGTAAATATTGATCTAACACAAGGCGTTTTCCGAAGCTGATGTCTCTGGTTGATGATAAGCCGCAATAGCCTGATCTTTTTTCAGCCAGCGCTGATTCAGCCAGTTCTGGAAGGTGACTCTAAAAGCTTCGTCGTTAAAATAATCGCCAATAATTTCATTATCTACCGGTAGAATTTCAACTAAGACTACAACGCGTTTTAAGCGGCCACAAAGCATATCTAAAGCCACATGGCCCGGATTGTCAGGGTACAGAATGGTGACATCCAGTACTGAATGAAATTGGGGGCCCATACTGGCCAAAGTAAAGGCAATACCACCGGCTTTGGGCGGCAATAAATGCCGGAACGGGCTGCGTTTTTGCTTATGTTTTTCTGTGGTAAAACGTGAACCTTCGACAAAGTTAATAATAGTAGTCGGGGTATTTTTAAACTTTTCGCAGGAGGCGCGGGTAGTTTCTATGTCTTTGCCTTTAAGCTCTGGGTTCTTCGCGACTTGTGCCTGGCTGTAGCGCTTCATAAAAGGCATATCCAAAGCCCAGGACCCTGAACCAATAAAAGGCACCCATTTCAGCTCTTCTTTTAAAAAGAACTTAGGTTCAGGAATACGGTTTAACGCAAACTGGCTTAACACCGGAATATCCAGCCAGCTTTTATGGTTGGATATCAGTAGATACCAGCTGTCTTTTTTCAGTTCAGCCACGCCGCTGACCTGCCATTCGACTTTGTTAAACAGCTCCATTAATAGCTTGTTGTAACGTGACCAGCCGCGGTAACACCAGTGTGCAGGTTTAGACCAGAATGCTCTGGCTGTTGCGCTTGGCGACAACAACTTGGCTATGCCAATCAGCGTGACCAGCGTGCCCCACACTGCCAGATTGCAGCTAAACAGCAAAAACGCCAAAGGGGCTTTAAGTACTACAGGTAACCAATACAACATTAGCTCCGTTCTCCCTGTTTCAGCTCGCTTAGTAACTGATCCTTATCTAACCAGAGTTGATTCACCCAGGCTTGAAATCTTTGTTTAAACACCGGATCTTCATAATCCCCAATCAGGTTGGGATCTATAGGTAATACCCGTACCCGCACTTTAATATCCTGTACCTTGCCGGAAATGTAATCCCAGAACGTAGGGATTTCTTTAGGGTAACAAATGGTCACATCCAGCAGCTTGTGCAAATGTTCACCCATAGCATTCAGTACAAAAGAAATGCCACCCGCTTTTGGTTTGAGCAAGTGGGTAAAAGGCGATTGTTGTTTGTCATGTTTGTATTGAGTAAAGCGGGTGCCTTCAAGAAAATTCATCACAGAGACTGGTTTGTAGCGAAACTTTTCGCAGGCTTTACGGGTCGTTGCTATATCAGTGCCTTTGAGTTCAGGCTTTTCCGCCAGCTGTTTTGCTGTTAAACGCTGCATAAAAGGAAAATCCAGTGCCCACCAGCACAAGCCAATTACAGGCACATAAATCAGTTCTTTTTTCAGGAAAAACTTTAAAAACGGCGCTTTGTGGTTAAAGACTTTTTGCAGCACCAGAATATCAACCCAGGACTGATGATTCGCCATCACCAGATACCAATCTTTGACGCTTAAATTATCTATGCCTTTGATATCCCAGCGAATGCGGGTAAAGGTTCGGCTGGTTAAGTTATTTAACGTGATCCAGCTGGTAGCACAGAAGTCGAGTAAATAGGTGATCCAGGTTTGCCAGGTTTTTACCGGAGGCAACTTCACTATGGCCAGGATCAGGATAGGGGTGGCCCAAAAAATAGTGTTGATAAAGTACAGCAGAAAAGAAATCGAGCCACGTATTGGGGCTGGTAGAAAATGCAGCATTCAGTCACCACCTAATCATTAGTTTAAAAAAGAAAAGCAGGCTGGCCTGCTTTTCTCTCATCCGATCAGTGGCAAGTTTACCTTAATCTTCGAAGTAGGTGTAACCATAAACCCCGGATTTCAGTTCATCTAAATAAGACGCCTGCATCTCCGGGCTAAAGTCCATCCGCGCTAATTGCTTCTGATAAGAGGCAAGCAGCTTCTTCGCGTCAAACTGTACATAACGTAAAACGTCAGCCACTGTGTCGCCTTTAATCGCATTGGTCAGACGGTAACCGCCTTCGTCATCCAATTCAACATGGACTGAGTCTGTGTCACCAAACAGGTTGTGTAAGTCGCCCAGAATTTCCTGGTAAGCGCCGACCATAAACATACCCAACAGGAACTGCGAGTCTTCTTTGTAAGAAGGCAGTGGCAAGCTGGATTCAATACCGTTACCGTCGGCATAACTTTTCAGTACACCGTCAGAGTCACAAGTAATGTCCTGAATAATAGCGCGGTGTTCCAGCGACTCATTCATGCGTTCCAGTGGCATCACGGGGAATAACTGGTCAATACCCCAGGCATCCGGCATAGACTGGAACAAAGAGAAGTTCACAAACAGCTTGTCGGCTAATTTCTCGTTTAACTCATCGTGAATATCCCGGTGTGAACGCGAGGATAAATCCAGCTTGTTTTTCACTTTGTTGATGGTGGCAAAGTAAATTTGCTCCAGCAAAGACCAGTCTTTTAACGTCAGCAAACCATGCACATACTGAGCGTGGGCATCGGTAAAATAATGCACTGCATCGTGGTAGGCTTCTACCGCTGTACGTGGCGTAACGTTTTTATACGAATCCCACAAAGCCCAAATCACGGCCGGTGAATCTTCGCTTGGCTCTGGCATATTCACTAAGCCCGGAGCGCGTTCAACGTCAATTGCATCGGTAATTAACACAGCATGGTGTGCAGTCATAGCACGGCCAGATTCAGTGATAATGTTCGGATGTGGCAAGTCGTATTCGTCACAGACTTCTTTTAAGCCGTACACCACGTTGCGGGCGTATTCCAGCATGGTGTAGTTCATCGAACAGGCTGAACGTGAGTTTGAACCTTCGTAATCCACACCTAAACCACCACCTACGTCAACCGTAGTGATAGGCACACCTAAAGTGCGCAGTTCAGCGTAGTGACGGGCACATTCACGAATCGCATTGTGAATATCACGAATATTGGCAATCTGAGAGCCGATATGGAAGTGCACTAACTGCAATAAGTCCAGTTTGCCAGCGTCACGCAGAATGTCGATGGCTTGCAGCACTTGAGTGGCTGTTAAACCAAACTTGCCTTTTTCACCACCGGTGTTTTGCCATTTGCCTTTACCGACTGAGTTCAGCTTGATACGGATACCAATCATAGGCGCCTGACCTAAACTGTCGATCTCGCGGATTAAGGTTTTTAATTCAGTGATTTTCTCAACTACCACATAAACCTGATGACCCATCATCTGGCCAATAGTGGCTAAACGCAGGAATTCAGAATCTTTGTAGCCGTTACAGACAATACGCAAAGGTTTGTCGGTGACACCTAAAATAGCCATCAGCTCAGGTTTGGAACCCGCTTCTAAACCTACTTTACCGCTGTCATGGCTCACCAGCTTTTTCACTACAGAAAATTGCTGGTTTACTTTGATAGGGTAAACGGCTGTGTATTCGCCTTTGTACTCACGCTCTTGTTTGGCCTGAGCAAAAGAATTAATTAAGGTGCCAACACGGTGCTGCAGAATATCGGTAAAACGTACCAATACGGGCAGGGTTAAGCCTTCCTCTTTAAAACGGGCAGTCAGTTCCGGGAAATTAATACCAGGTTTTTTATGGTCCTGATCCGGATAAGCTACCAGGTCGCCATTGTTGTTAACATCAAAATAGCCTTCACTCCAGACTGCTACGTTATATATGGATCGTGCTTTTTCGATACCCCAATCTGCCATTGTCGTGCCCTTAAAAAAATGATGCGCTATTTTAAAGCCAATGCAGTGAAAAAAACATGAAAAGTTTGTCTCATATTGCCCTGACTGGCAAAATACCCAGCTTAGTTGATTTTCAGGAGATAAGTATGTCGGGCGACAACAAATGGTTCACCGAAATTTTTGCGGCCAGTGGTAGTGCTTTTGGTTTGGCCATCACCAAAAAACTGGATGAGGTGCAGTCGCCTTTTCAACATATCGAAATGTTTGAGACTACGCATTTTGGTAATCTGATGGTGATTGATGGCGTTATTATGCTGAGCAGCCGTGACAATTTCCTATATCACGAAATGTTAAGCCACCCTGTGTTATTTACTCACCCAGCGCCAAAACAGGTGGTGATTATAGGTGGTGGTGACTGCGGTACTTTGCGTGAAGTATTAAAACACCCTGATATCGAACAAGTCACTCAAATTGATATCGACGAACAAGTGACCCGCATGGCGGAAAAATACTTTCCTGAACTCTGTGCATCCAATAACGACCCACGCGCAACCTTAAAATTTGCCGACGGTATTCAGTTTATGCGTGATGTTGCACCAGAATCTTTGGATGTAGTGATCGTCGACTCCACCGACCCTATAGGGCCGGGTGAAGGTTTATTTAACAGAGCATTTTATGAAAGCTGCTTAAAAGCACTGCGCCCAGGTGGCATTTTAGTGCAACAAAGCGAGTCGCCACTGATCCATATGCCACTTTTAAAAGCCATGCGTGATGCCATGTCAGACGCTGGTTTTGCTGATTTACAAAGCCTGTTGTTCCCGCAGATGGTGTATCCATCAGGTTGGTGGACTTGTACTTTGGCTCGTAAAGAGACCAAATTGGACGGCTTCCGCGTTGCCGCGGCACAAAACCCTGCCTTTGAAACCCAGTATTACAATGCCGAAGTGCATCAGGCTGCTATGGCTTTGCCTAATTTTGTAAAGAAGGCTTTTGCAGAGAAATGATGGAATGGCGGGCGACCATAAAGGTCGCCCCTACTTTATGTTTATGGCTGAATTTTGGTGTGTGCTGGATACACCGTCATTTTTTCATACCAGGGTAAGCCTAAAAAACCGGGTTTAATACTCAGCAGTAACTGTTTGCCCTCGTCTGCGTGCTGATAAGTGCTTTCTGATATATCAATTCGTTGCGGTACTTGGGTACCAAATGCCGATAACTGGTCCTGTAGTTTCAGTTGGTAGGTCGTGCGTGGTGTCCATAGGCCGGATCTGCGGCCACTGCTGGTTCTTTTGGTGACAGAATTAATAATACCAATCTGCTGCTGTGCCTCAGCGCTGTCAAAGTTGCGGTTGATATCTGATACCAGTTGCATGCCACAGAGAGGTAACGTCAGCAGTAACAACACAAAGCTTTCCGTTATTATGGTATGACCGCGGGATGATTTTCTGAGTAACAGTATGATAATCAACATCAGGACAGCCATCAGCAGAGCTGCTGCAACAAGACCGTATTGAAACAGAGTCACAGAGTCCAGGTGGTAGTCATGATGATTAAAACGGTTTTCCAAAAAGACTGTCGCAGCGTAGCCAAACAATCCCCAGACAAAAGCTTCAACCCATAAAAACCGCCAGAAAAAAGATGTTTTGTGTTGCAGGGCGGCCTGACAAACTGGCATCAGGCTCGCAACCAGCTGAGCCAGTAACTGGATTTCAGTTTCACTTGGATCTTGATCGCTGTTTTTTGAAGCCCACAACACTTCACCGTCAGACCAGATGCTGACAAACTGCCGGTTGACCAATAACTCCAGAATTAAATCACGGCTTTGAGTACTGTTGCCCAGTTGTTGCAACAGCACTGGATGGTCGCAGGCCAGATAGATTTTTTCATCGAAGTTTGTATCACCGCTCTGATATTCAGTGCTGATCCCCAAAGCTTTACATAGCCTGGCGGCGTTTCCTTCTGGTCCAAATTTAAACAGGCTTTCTGTAGGAAACGGCATCCCCAGCTGGAATGCAATTCTGTCTCCTTCTTTATCCTCGCTGGTATCGAGGTAATAAGGCATACCCTGATAATTCCCTGCCTCTGGCAATGCCTTGGGACTCAGCCGGTAAATCATTCGCGACACAGCGACAGCCAGACTCAGCAACAGCCGGATAATAATCCACATAAAAATCTCACATCCTTGTTTTCTATGATTTTATCTTATTGATTTGATATCAAGAGTTCAATTCTGTTTCAGGTTTTTCTGCCAGCTTGCCCAGCCTAAGCTGGCTAAAATTAATACGGAACCTGCGGATAAAGTCCACCAGTTGACGTTTTGTTGCCAAAATACAAAGTTCACTACCAGGCCTGCCGGGATCAGCACGTTATTCATCACCGCCAACTGGTTCGCATTCACTTGTCGGGCGCCAGCATTCCATAACCAATAACCTAAACCAGAAGCAACCAGACCTAACCAGACTAAAATGCCGTAATCCAGAGTGGTCGTTGGCATTTTGTTCCAATCGGCAAACAGCGCTGTCGCTAGTAAGCTGATGAGAGTGGCACCAACAAAAAACCAACCGAAGTTATAGCGTTGTGAGCCTGTTGAACCCAAATCCAGCTGGCGATAAGCCACCTGACCAAAAGCAAAACATAAGTTGGCCGCTTGTATCAGCACTAAACCCCACCAGAAATCTGCGCTTAAGTTTTGATAGCGAATGACTAAAGCACCCACAATAGCCAGCAAGGCAGGGCCTAACCAGCGCAGATGCAGCTTTTTATAACGCCAGAAGTAATCCAGTATTGAGATATAGGCAGGGGTTAGAATGGTAAACAGCAGTACTTCAGCGACACTTAAATACAGGAAACTGTGATACAGCAGCAGGTACATCAGCCCCAACTGGATAGCACCAATAGCGGCAAGAGCCATAGCCTGAAAGCGGGAGCTGGTGCTTTTCAGTAACCAGGGCAGGAATAACACTAAGGCCAGCAGCATACGGCTGCTGACAGCCAGGTAAGGGTCAACCCGGCCAGATAAAAATTCGCCGATCAAGGAAAAACTAAAAGCCCAAATCAGCGTGACTAACCACAATAAACCCATAAAAAAACTCCGGCTATGCTGCTACTGCAATAAATGCAGCGGCAGCATAGCCGGAGTTTTAAATTTTTAACAGCTTTACACTTTTAACAGCTTTATATGTTTAAAAGCTTTAGCCTAAGCCATCCTATTCCGTTATAGCTTCGATATGAATCTCAACGCGGCGGTTCATCGCTCTGTTGCTTTCAGAATTGTTAGGTACAGCTGGGTAGCTTGGGCCTAAACCCTGAGTTTCAATTCGGATTGGGTTTAAACGCTGCGCCACTAAATAATCTTTTACGCTTTCAGCACGTTTTTTTGACAGCTGCATATTGTAATCATAAGCACCGGTATCGTCGGTATGACCGCTTATGACCAGCATAGTTTTGTCGTATTCACCCAGTACTTTAGCTACATCATTCAGCACCGGATACAGCTGAGGCTGGATAGATGACTGATTCACAGCAAAAGTAATTTGTGATGGAATTTCTAAACGTAAAATATCGCCGTCACGGTGCACTTTGACACCAGTACCGGATAACTGATCACGCAAAGCCATTTCCTGATGGTCCATATAACGACCCACGGCAGCGCCTGCTAAAGCGCCAATAGCTGCACCAATAGCCAGCCTTTTGTTTTTGTGGTTGCCTGTTGCTTTACCCAGCACTGCACCTACACCAGCACCAATGGCTGCGCCTTTGGCGGTGTTCTGATTTTCCGGTGCGATATTCATACTGGCACAACCGGATAAAACTAAAGTGCTGCATAAGGCAACTAAACCTAACTGTTTGGCTATCATGCGAAATCTCCTGAATTATTGTGACGCAATTGTACCTCAGTTGAACTGAATTAGCGCTGAACTAAAAACATTGCCCGGGTCAATGCTTAACAACGCGGAGCCTTGGCTCTTTGGAGAGATCGCCATGGATGGCGATGAATAAAGCTGAACAGAGCCAAAGTAAGAAGCTCCCCCAGTATTTGGGTGAAGGAATGGTGCAGCGATCAGGTTTGCTTTAACAGCCTTAACAGTTCGCACTCAATCGCAAACACATGTTCGTCTTGCTCATTCATATCGCGCAGCGCCTGTGCCAGTTGAAGCACGTATTCACTGTTCGGCCCACTTGGACCATGACTTCGTGCTATATGCGCGGCGATAGCGGTTTCTGTATCCGTGCCCAGATAAGCCTCATTATCTGGGCTGGCTAAATACACCACGCCTTGAGTTTCACCCGCTTCGCTGAGCCAATGTAGTGGAGTAAACACACGCAAATATCCATTTTTTTCACGATGGTCCAAATGTTCAAAGGTCGCTGGTGTTACTTGATAAGCCATGCCGGCGCAACGTGATCCTGGTGCTTCAATCAGGGTTAGCACCCTCCCAGGCGCCTCAGGCGTACCACGATGATCATGTGAGCCCTGCCAAAAACGGCGTTCCCAACCATAAATGCAGGCTGGTTTAGCGGCCAAATAGTCAAAGTCAGTTTTATAAATCAGTGAGCCGTAACCAAACAGCCAGACAGAGTCGAGGTGATCCAAAGGTTGGCGCTGTTGGTTCAGTGAAATAGTGTTGTGCGACATCAGGCTCTGCTTAGGACAAAAAAGTAATGCATTGTTGGTCAGATTTTACCGAAATACCTTTTACTTATGCTATACGCCATTTACTGTTGTTATGCGTTATTTTGAGGCCAAAACGAGTAGCCAAAGTAATTGCAGCTGCAGCAAGGCGACAAGTGATGGAGACCTCAGGAGCATAGTTCACTATGTGTTTATGGATTGAGGCGAATACTCGCCAGTAAGCAAAATTAGTCTGCTGAAATAAGTGACTGGGGCGAGAGCACGCAGTCAACGCCGCTGTGGTTGCAAGTACGAAGGCTATAGACATATATACGTCTAAATAGGTATGCTCGGGTGGTTAAATTATAACTGGAGATAAATGGGTTTTATGGCTGGGTTAAAGTGGCGACGTCTGGTGCTTAAAGTGGGCAGTGCCCTGATTGCACCGGAAGCAAAAGGTTGCTCCACCCGTTATTTGCTGGCCATCGCTGGGTTTATCAGCGAGTGCAGGCAACAAGGGGTTGAAGTGGTATTGGTATCTTCTGGTAGTGTGGCTGCAGGCCGTGCTGCAATTCCCTTTGCCCATCACCCCTTACCCATTAATGTTAAACAAGCTATGGCCGCTGTAGGCCAAACCCGCATGATGCAAAGCTGGCGCAATTTGCTGGATGTGGATTGTGCGCAAATTCTGCTGACACATGATGATTTACAGCACCGTAACCGTTATTTAAATATCCACAATACGCTGCGTACTTTGCTCGATCACGGCGTGCTTCCTATAGTGAATGAAAACGATACGGTAGCAACCGCTGAGTTGAAAGTAGGGGATAACGACAATCTGGCTGCTTTGGTCGCTACAGTGGTTGATGCCGATGCTTTGATTATTTGCTCTGATGTCGATGGTTTATATACATCTAATCCACGTTCTGACAGCAATGCGCTGCTTATTCCTGAAGTACATCTAATCACGCCGGAAATTTATGCCATGGCGGGAGGCAGTCACCATGCCATTGGCACAGGTGGCATGACGACCAAGTTGCAGGCGGCCAGTAAAGCCACGTCACAAGGCATTGATACTTTAATTATTAACGGCCAGAAAGCCGACAGCTTTGCAGCTCTGCTGGCTGGTAAAGCCTGTGGCACGCTGTTTCATAAACAGCAGGAACGTTTAAGTGCAAAAAAACACTGGTTGTTACACAGTTTAAAAACCCGGGGTGAGCTACAGCTCGACAGCGGCGCTGTGCAGGCGTTATTGCATAAAGGTGCCTCTTTGCTACCAAAAGGTATCAGCAGCATCAGCGGTGATTTTGATAAAGGTGACGCTATTTGGTTGTGTGACCAAGCCGGTAAACAACTGGCCAAAGGTATCAGCCAATACAGTGTGGCTGAGCTTGGTAAAATCCGTGGCGTACATAGTCAGCAGATTGAAAGTATTTTGGGTTATTGCCCAAGCGAAGTGGTGGTGCACCGCGACGATTTAGCGCTGGTGGAGGGCTGAGCATGACAAGCGTAAATATTAAAGCTATTTGCCAGCAAGCTAAAATCGCGGCCTTGCAACTGGCGCAGTTATCCGAGGCCGATAAAAATCAGTTACTGCTGGCAATGGCTGATCAACTGGAAGCCGATACCGCTTTGATTCTGGCTGGCAATGCCAAAGATATGGCGGCAGGGCGCGAAAAGCAGTTAGCAGAGGCTATGTTGGACCGCCTGCTTTTGACTGAAGATCGGATTAAAACCTTAGCCAATGCAGTGCGTTATATAGCGGCCTTACCAGACCCTGTAGGGCAAATTCGCCAGATGGCACCAAGGCCTAACGGCATTCAAGTGGGTAAAATGCGTATTCCGCTTGGCGTCATCGCGATGATTTACGAAGCCAGGCCTAATGTCACAGCAGACGCTGGGGCTTTGTGTTTAAAATCAGGCAACGCGGTGATTTTGCGCGGAGGCCGTGAAGCCTTAAATTCAAGCCTGGCTATTGCAGCTTCTTTGCATAAAGCCATGACGCAGCAGGGTATTGATCCAGCAGCTATTAGTGTAATCCCAGATCCGGACCGGGCTTTATTACTGGAATTGCTGCAGCAAAAAGACACGGTCGATTTAGTGATACCACGAGGCGGCGAAGGTTTAATTCATTTTGTCAGCGACAATAGTAAAATTCCGGTGATTCAACACTACAAAGGTGTCTGTCATCTGTACGTGGATAAAGAGGCAGACCTTGAGAAGGCAATCGCTTTACTTATAAATGGTAAAGTCCAAAGACCCAGTGCCTGTAATTCGCTGGAAACCTTGTTGGTGCATCAGGCCGTAGCCCCTGAATTTTTGCGCTTGGCTGCAGCTGCATTAGCGCCATATCAGGTTGAAGTGTTTGCCTGCGAGCAATCGGCTGCCTATTTCACTAATGCCGTTGTCGCACAACCCCAACAGTTCGATACCGAATATCTGCGTTTGGCAATTTCACTGAAAATAGTAGCCAGCTACGATGACGCCATTGTGCATATCCAACAGCACAGCTCCAATCATACCGAGGTGATTTGCACTCAGGATATCAGTACAGCACAACGTTTTTTAAAGCAAATTAACAGCGCTGTGGTGATGGTGAATGCGTCCTCACGTTTTAGCGATGGTGGCGAACTGGGCTTAGGCGCCGAGATTGGGATTTCAACCTCTAAGCTGCACGCCTATGGCCCCATGGGGCTGGAATCCTTGACCACAGAAAAGTACATAGTGATAGGCGACGGTCAAACCCGCTAAAGCTAATTAAAGTTTATGGAGCTGGTACCGATAATAGAGTGATTCTCTATTTTCGGTGCAAAGCTGATGTTAAAAATGGACTTAAACCAGATGCTCAATCTGAGCATTCAAAACGCAGTGCCTGCAGCAACGCAGGCAGCCCCTGTTTCTGATGACAAAACCTCAGCCCCGGAAAAAGACAGCAGTAAAGCTCCTGTGGGTATCCATGTGGATCTATCGCCACTGGGATTACAAAAATCCAAAAAAGCGGAAAGAGATAAAGATATAGACGAAAGTGAACTGCCGGACAGCGTTAAGCAGTCACTGAAAGCTATTCGTGATAAGCAGGAAGAGCTTGAGAAAAAACAACAAGAGCTGCAACAACTGATGAGTAACAGTTCTATGCCACCTGAAGAAAAACAGGAAAAGGTAAAGGCGTTACAAGCAGAAGTCAGTAGTTTAAGTCGGGGTTTAGTGGACTCTAAAAATAATTTAGTCAGCTCAATGCAGGATCAGGGTTTAACTGAACAACAAATTCAAACCGCTATGGCGCTGATGAACTAAGGTGTTGTTTTTGTTTTGCAATCAGGTTTAAACACCCGTACCGCTGAAGGTGGATTGGCGGCTAGTTTAGAAGCAGGGCGTATCGGCCGTCTGACTAATTCTCCGCCGCAGTTTGGGCAGACCCTAGCCAGTTTGTGGCTGCAATCCGGGCAAAAGGTGCATTCAAAAGAGCAGATATAGGCTGGTTCTGCTGGTGCTAAATCGGCATCACAACACTCACAGTTGGGTCTGAGTTCTAACATCGCCGTCTCCTGTTAATTCATTTCAACCTATTTCAGCAGAGACAGCATGAACTGTCTGCCAGAATTCAGGCCAGATCATGCTGCTTATCAGCCAGCCAGAGCCAGCAAAGTAGTTCGGCAAAGCAGTTCGACAAAGCAGCTGTGTTCTGCTTTGATAGATCAAAGACTTAATGGATTAGCATATGAACATAGCTGTTATAGGTGGTGGTATTAATGGCTTGTCATCCGCCTGGCAATTGGCGTTGGCTGGCCATCAGGTGACCTTGTTTGAACGCGATGAGCTGATGCAGGCGACCAGCAAATCCTCCTCTAAATTACTGCATGGTGGTTTACGTTATCTGGAACAGGGCGAGTTTCGTCTGGTGCATGAAGCCTTGCAGGAAAGACGCTGGTGGTTGAAGAAAGCGCCACACTTAACCAAAAGATTACCTCTGCTTTATCCTATCTATCAAAATGGCCAAAGGCCGCGCTGGCAAATCAAAATTGGTTTGTGGCTTTATGACGTACTGAGTGGAAAAAAAGGCATAGGCCGGCATCGCTGGCTGACGGCAGAGCAGGCAAAACGTTGTTCGCCTGAATTAAAAACTGATGGTTTAACAGGGGCTTATTTGTTTTTTGATGGCCAGATGGACGACCGTAAACTTGGGCTTTGGGTGGCAGAACAAGCCATCAAAGCCGGAGTGCAAATTCACCAGCATTGCCCGGTAACGCAAATTACGGCCAGCGGTGGGGTATTTGCGGCTAACAGTTCTGACTGGCAAGTCTTTGATCTAGTGGTGAATGTGGCGGGGCCATGGAGTAATCAGCTATTGGAGCAATCGGAGCTGCCGCTGCAACAAGCTTTGGATCTGGTGCGTGGCAGTCATTTGCTGGTGCCTGCAGTAAGTCGTTATGGTCATATGCTGGAAGTGCCGGGGGAGCGCCGTATTGTCTTTGTATTGCCTTATCAGGGGAAAACTTTATTGGGCACTACAGAAGTACGGCAAAGTCTGGCAGAACCGATAGAGTGCAGTGACGAAGAGCAGGCCTATTTGCTGAAATTGTATAACCACTATTTTGCCAGCCCATTGTGTGATGCCGATGTGTTGGGGAAATTTGCCGGAGTCAGGCCTTTATTGGGAGGCAGCGACAGTGCCAGCACCGCCAGTCGGGAGTATGCATTAAATTGGCAGCAGCAGTTGCTGACTGTATCCGGAGGCAAGTGGACCACAGCCAGGGCCTTAGCCCGGACTGTGGTAGAGCAAATACAACAGAAAAAAGCTTTATAAATCCAAAGCCAGAATTTTAGAGCGGCGTTGATAGTTATACAGCTGTTGTTTTTTCTCTGGTAAATCCTGCACTGTCACCAGCTCAAAGCCATGCTCCTGGAACCAGTGAATACTGCGGGTGGTCAGCGCAAATAAACGGTAATATTTACGTTGGCGAGCCAGCTGAATAATATTTTTCAGCAAGGCGCTGCCACGGTCGGCATCACGGTATTGTTCATGCACAGCTAAGCAGGCAAATTCACCAACGTTTTCTTCCGGGAATGGATAAAGCGCAGCACAGCCAATAATTAAACCATCACGTTCAATCACCACAAACTGGTCTATTTCCATTTCCAGCTGTTCACGCGAACGACGCACTAATAAACCTTGTTGCTCCAGTGGACGTATCAAATCCAGAATACCGCCTATGTCAGTAATGCTGGCAGCACGTAAACGTTCTGCTGCCTCGGTCACTATCTGAGTACCAATACCATCACGGGAGAATAATTCCTGCAACATAGCGCCATTGTCGCCATAACTGACTAAGTGACAACGCGAAACGCCAGAGCGACAGGCGGTAATAGCGGCATGCAAAAAGGCGACTGTTGCTGTGCATACATCTTCTTTTTGTTCCATCTGCCACATTAAATGTTCAGCGTAATTGGGCATCAGTTCAGCGGTAATATCGCCATCTTCACCAACAATACCGCCGGCTTCGTTAAAGCCGATAATTTTTTCAGCTTTGAGTTTTATCGCGACCTGAGTGGCAATTTCTTCGGCTGTCAGGTTAAAACTTTCGCCGGTTACAGAAGCCGCCACTGGGCCCATTAATACGATGCCGTTGTTATCCAACTGGCGGCGAATACCCTGCACATCAATACGACGCACACGGCCGCTGTGCAAGTAGTCGATGCCATCGTCCACACCCAAAGGCTGAGCTATGACAAAGTTACCGCTCACCACGTTGATTTGAGCATTGTGCATTGGCGTATTGCTTAAGCTCATGGATAAACGGGCGGTAATATCTAACTGCAAAGCACCTGCGACTTGTTTGATCACATGGAAGGAATCATCGTCCGTCACCCGGATACGGTTGTGGTAATCGCAATTTAAACCGGCTTTTTCCAACGCTTTATTAATTTGTGGCCGTGCGCCATACACCAGCACTATCTTAATGCCGAGGGTATTTAGCAAAGCTATGTCATTAATAATGCTGCGAAAGCCGGGCTGATCTATAGCTTCACCACCAAGCATCACCACAAAGGTTTTGCCACGGTGAGAGTTCACATAAGGGGCGGACTGACGAAAGCCATCAACAAGTTCTGTGGTGCGCACTTTGTTTCCTTCTGGCAAAAACAAAATAAGACTAAGGCTGCCTTGTGACAGGAATACGACAGCGGCTTAAGCATAGCAAAGGAATGCAAAAGCCAGAGCTGGCGCAGTATAGGCAGCACAAATGAGCGCGCACTTTAAACAATTTTGGATAAATAACCAACAGTTAATTTAACTGGATTTAGTGTTTTTAATAAAGTTGTTTTTTATCATATGTTTATGATTTTTCATTTAGCCTTGTGTTGGTTTTTTATCCTCTTTTAGTGCATGAATATATTTTAAGTCTTTTGTGGCTATTAATGCTTAGAACGGGCAGGCAGGATACTGCTGCAAAGTTGCCGCTGCAGCCTGGCGCAGCTGTTGCTGGCTTTGAGCCGATAAGGCTATGTTGCTCAGCTGTGGTAAGGTGTCGGCATTATCGCCTGTAATGCTTTGATACAACACCAGAGCCGTTAAAAATGCACCCGCCAAAGCCGCATGATTGCCATCAGAGCTGTGCAGCGCTAGTTGTGGGTATAACTCCAGCGCCTTATCCCACGCTAATCCGACAGGAGCAAGGCAACTGCTCTCCTCTTGCTGAATTGACTGATGTAACTGATGCACCCTCATGCCTTCTGTCTTATTCCCTGCTGTAGGGTGCTCAGGAAAAAGTATGGGAGTCACCTGTTGTGCTTTACTGGCTTTTACCCAGGTCACAGTTTTATCTGTTGGATAGTAGTAAATACCACTGGTGGAATATTTTTGTCCTTGCAGGATCAAATGTGTCCAGGTTTTGGATTGCAGCAATCTAAGGTCGTTTTGATTATTGAAGCGCTCATCCAGAAAAAGAATGCCAGCAGCAAGTTCTGCTGTAGCTTTTGCACCTGGCCTGCCTGTTTGTATCATCTGAACAATCAAATCGGCCAGATTGTGAGAGCGCACATGGCTGTTACCAAAAACCAACAGTGAATAAGTGTCGACAAATCTGTTGTCCGGCACAGGCAAACCTACCGGAAAATTGGTGTTCACCTCTTTAACAGGTGCCGCGCCGTTATCGCCGCCTCCTCCGCAAGAGGCCAGCAGCCATAAAGTGCTAAACATGATCAGGTTGATTTGTTTTGACGCTGATAGTAGGCTCATCTTATATTCCTGTCTGACTGAAAATAGCTGATATCCAGGCTGACAGAATAAAAACTAAAACACTGAAAATCCTTACGTTGAGCTGATGAAAAGCGGATAAATAGCGGATGTAGCTTGGCCGATGGGGGGATTGATTTTTTAATTTGCTCTGACTAGCGATCCTTCAGATGAAGTTTTTCTATAACCATACCAATAATAAAACCAACTAATGCTCCTGACCCACTTGAAAATAGTATATTTTTCAAGTCAATTGAATGTCCCTTTTGACCAAGAGCAAATCCAACGAACATCATCGAAAGTGTCCAAACCACCACTCTAATATTTTTAAAATGCCTAATTACTGACATAACCAGCCTCATTCAACCATGAAGGAAGGTTTACTCTATCAGAATATTGTGTATCACCAGTTGTTAGCTGGATGTATTTTAACCACATTGATGTGTCTGAGATATCTTTGGGTCAGATCAGTAGAGGGGTCATGAGCAGAAAATAGAGCTGGTGCTGGTCTTACTGCAGTGGCGTGAGTGTTAATTTTCTTACCGTTGTTTAACGATCGAACTGGCTAACTTAAAAGGTAAAACTAAACATGCCTGTTGAGTTCAAAAGCATGCAAACAACGAGTTGAAATTGTTCAAAAAACTTCGTGATCTTGCCCTGTGTTGTTCAATCTTGTTTCTGCGAGTGATAAAAACACAATCGATAACAACAGGCCAGCATCAATCTGGCCTGTCTGAATGGAGTTAATCCAAAATAATATGAGGTAAAAAGCGTGAACTGTCTTTGGTAATCAAGGAGTTATCTTCCCGAATGCCAATGCCAGCGGCGCTGTTGCCTACGACCCAACTGCCAATCATAGTGTAGCTGTCGCCAAACTTTGGCAAAGGATGCAACTTCTGGCGGATAAAAGGCGAGTCGGCGTAAGGGCCCGGTTCACTGATTTTTTCGCCGCTTAGCGTGACTAATTCAACATTCGCGCCTTCGCGGGAAAACAGCGGTTTACGTACCCAACCAGCTCCAAAGCTTTGGCCTGGTTGCTCGAAATGACTTTCCAGCAAATTCGGGTGGCCTTGGTATTTTTGCCACAGTAAAGGCAATATGCCTTTGTTCGACAACAACATTTTCCAGCCTGGTTCCAGCCATTGGGTCTCACTACTTAAAATGACGGAAGCAAAATCTTCCTGCACCATAAATTCCCATGGATACAGCTTAAACAAACCACCTATGGCATAACCGTCCATATCCACCAGTTGACCACTGGCTTCGCCTAACTGCTCCAGTTCGATAAAACGGCTGTCGACCCCTGCTTGTTTGGCAATATCCATCAGATACATTACTGTACCTTTGTCTTCAATACTGTTGGCAACAGAAGCAAAATACAATGGATTGGCCAAAGGCAGATTAGCAAAAGCGGCCTCTAACTGGTCTTGCAGAGAATTAAACTGATCGGCGCCTTGTGGCACCTTGCCGCGCATAATCTGATCTTCCAGCCAAACCCACTGGAAAAAACCTGTTTCAAATAAGGAAGTTGGAGTGTCGTAATTCAGTTCCAGCAATTTAGCAGGGCCAGTGCCGTCGTAGACTAAATCCAGCCGGCCGTATAAAGACGGCGCTTTGTTGCGCCAGGAGTCTGCGACAAAATCCCAGAATTTTTCTGGTATGGCTAATTGCCTTAGCTTTTCTTCATCACGAATGACGTCGTCCACTAAACCTAAAGCCATTTGATGCAGCTCTTCGGTAGGCTCTTCTAAATCCTGCTCAATCTGGCGCAGGTTAAACTGGTAATACGCTGTTTCATCCCAATAGGCTTCGCCATCAAAAGTATGAAACTCAAAACCTACAGATTCAGCATAAGAGCGCCAGCCCGGTCGCTCGTCACAAGCTACTTTTTTCATGCGCTTTTAACCACCAAAGCTGCTGGCTGAGCTGGAACGTTTTTGCGCCTGAGCACCAAAACCACCTCTATTGACCATACCTGCAGGTTTAGGTTGCACCGAAGAAGGTTTGATATAAGTTGGGCCTACACCTTTAGCTACGGGTGTATTGGTTGCAGTGCGGAAGGTGCTTCGGTCGTCCCTTGATTTATACAAAGGCTGAGCCTGCACTGGTTGTTTTAACTGTGAGCCTGAACGGTTCAACATTTGACCTGCTAAAAAGCCCATCATCATTGGCATAAAAAAGCCGCCACTGGAGGCTTGAGCTTGTTGTGGTACTTGCTCTGTTCCCGCTGTTGCTGCGGCCTGAGCCGGTGTTTCACATTGGCCTACACCAAAGTCCGTTTCACAAGCGGCTTTGTCTGTGTATTTAGGCGCAACCTGGGTATGCATAGCCAAAGCCTGACCTAAGTCAGCTTTACATTGTTCAGGATTGTAATAAGCGGCACATTGGTCGACGGTTTCAAAAGCTGCAGTTTGCACCGCCTCTTCCTGACCACAACCTGCCATTAAAAAAGTTGCAGTAGGCACCATCAACACTAAAGCTGCTTTTTTACTGCGTTTCAGCACTTTTTGTTTCATCAGTGACTCCTTAATAGTTTGTGCAAATTAATAGGTCATGCTGGCAGAGTTAATCAAACCAATGGCAATAGAACAACCGGCAGAAAACACACCAGCAGCCACTTCGCCTTTATTGATACGTTCCGGCAGTTGTTTTAGAGCAAAACGGACCACGGCAAAGGTCAGCACCTGAACCACTAAGGCAATAGCACCCCAGATAGCACAGTCGGCTAACGACAGTGAATGGGTGATAGCGCTGGATAACGGCAAAGCAAAACCAATTAAAGCACCGGCAAAAGCTATGGCTGCAGCGCTGTTGTTTTCTTTGATCAGGGCGAGTTCGTCTTGTGGTGTGATCCAGGTGTAGAAACGACAAAACAAAGCTATTAATAAAATGGCCAGAAAAAAGAAGCTGATAAATTCAGGAAAACCAGCCACAGAGGCCAATAAAGTTTCACTCATTAGAAAATCCTTTCATTAAATTGAGGGGCTTTGCCGATGATCCAGAAAAGCCGGACAAAAGGCAACAACTGAATCAAAGCGCATTTTGTGTTAATCCGTTGAACCTGCCAGTTTTGGGCTATGCTCAATAGGAAAGTTAAATCGCTAAGTTACTGATCTGTTAAGGAGTTCACCCCAATGTTAAATCAAATGTCGGTAAAAATCCGCTTGTTGCTGTTGGTTTGTGTGCCATTACTGGTGTTAATTACCATTAGTTTGATTTCGGTCAGGGAAATGGGCCATTTAAGTGATGGAGCCACCAGTATTTATGAAGACCGCGTTGTGCCGCTGAAGCAAATTAAGCAGGTGGCTGATGCTTATGCCGTGACTTCAGTTGATCTGTTGCATAAATATCGTGGTGAGGTGATAAGTGCTTCTGAAACTGTGCAGCAGTTGCAGCAACAAGGCCAGCTGGCCGATCAGGTGTGGCAGGCTTATCTGGCAACGACTTTAACCACAGAAGAAGCTGGATTGGCTAAAAAAGCTAAACAACAAATGTCAGTGTTTCGGCAAAAACTGCAAGAGTATCAGGGGCAAATCAGCGATGGCAGCTTAGTGCAGCGTAGTGCGAAAGACTTTAATACAGAGCTGTATCAACTGGCTGATCCACTGAGTGCATCTTTGGCGGCTTTAATTGATGTGCAGTTAGTGGAGGCTGAGAAATTTAAGGTCGAAGCGGCAGAGCAGTATCAGTTTTTTCTACAACTTTTTGTGATTGCGCTGTTGTTGGTGTTTATATGTTTAGGGGTTTTGTCCTGGTTAATTTACCGCTCTATTCATAAGCCTCTGAATCAGTTGCAACAGGCTATTTCTGTGGTTGGAGATAAATCTGATTTACGGATCAGAGCACAAATTACCGGTACTGACGAAATTGCAATTACCGCCATAGCTTTTAATCAGACGATCAGCCGTGTGCACCAGTTTTTTACTGAGTTAGGTGATGCAGTGTCACAGCTGGCAGCCGCTTCAGAAGAGATGAGCCAAATTAGCCAGCAGGTCAGCGGCACCGCCTTTGAGCAGGAGCAGCAGGCTAATTTAATAGCCACAGCTGTCAATCAAATGTCGGCCGCTATTCAGGAAGTGGCTAACAGCGCTTTGGCAACGTCAGAGCAAGCCAATGATGTGGATCATAAAACCCAGCAGGGTTATCAAAAAGTCATCCAGAATGTCAGTTCTATTGAGCAGTTATCCAAAGTAGTGAACGGCGCCAGCCTGGTGATAGAGCAACTCAATGGCGAGTCTGAGAAAATAACGGCGGTGCTGGCGGTGATCCAAACGATAGCAGGTCAAACTAACTTGCTGGCGTTAAACGCAGCCATTGAAGCAGCTCGTGCCGGTGAAGCAGGCCGGGGTTTTGCTGTGGTGGCAGATGAAGTGCGAACTTTAGCGACCAATACTCAAAAAGCGACCGAATCAATACGTACCATGATTGACACTTTACAAGCCTCAGCCCGCGAAGCAGTGCAGGCAATGGCGCAATCAGGTCAATACGCCAGCACCAGTGTCACCAATGCACAGGAAGCTGGAGTGGTGCTTGAGGATATTAAATCTGCTGTTGGCACTATAGTGGATATGAACGTGCAAATTTCTGCTGCGACTGAACAACAAACCATAGTGGCCGAAGATATTAATAAAAATATCAGTGAGTTTAGCGTCAGTATCGGCGAGATGACCCGCAGCGCAACCCACAGTGCGGATGCCAGCACCTCATTAGCCCAATTAGCTGCACGTTTGCAGCAGCAGGCTGCTTCGTATCGGGTGTAAATTTAACGAATAAGGCCACGCAAGTGGCCTTTATTTTTTAGCGTTTTGCACTGCTTTAGCCGCAATTAACCTAAATTAGTGCAATTAAATGTTTGGAAATGAAACCCCTTTCATCTCGTAATATCGCTGCTTAAATCATGGTTTTCGTTACATTTGAAAGCAATGTTTGCAGTGTCGAAAATTTCTGTCTGTCCCCGTTTTTATATAAACAGCCTGGTCTGCACCAGTTTGTGACTAGCGTATGTCATGAATACGTATTCATGTTGTGAGGCGGCTCAGCTTGGTTAATAACTGTTCACGGAAGATTTTATAAAAACCAGGACGTCCTTTGATTGTGTTGTACAAGGAATGTCTATAACAATCCAAATCGGGGACAAGAGGCATGTCAAACTATAAGCATAGTTTGCTGACGCTCGCTATTGCTGCAGCAGGTTTTAGTTGCAGCATCAGTGCAGAAGAAGCAAACCAGCAACTCGCACAGCAGGAAGAGCAGGTCAGTGCTGGTTCGAACACCAGCAAAACCAGAGAAGAAGTCGAAGTCATTGAAGTTAAAGGCTTCTCCAGCAGTTTAATTAAATCACTGAACGACAAACGTTTTGCCGACACAGTGGTGGAGTCCATTTCAGCAGACGATTTAGGTGCTTTACCTGATGTCTCTATGGCTGATGCTTTAACACGTTTACCTGGTATTTCAGCAGTAAGAACCGGTGGCCAGGCTTCTGAAATCAACATTCGGGGTATGGCGGGCGGTTTTGTATTTTCAACCTTAAATGGCCGTGAGCAGGTATCCACCAGCGGTCAACGTAATATCGAATTTGATCAATATCCGTCCGAGCTGATTTCTTCAGCCTCTGTGTATAAATCTCCTAAAGTGTCTCTGATTGAAGGTGGAGTTGCAGGTACAGTGGAGTTAAAAACCGCCAGCCCGCTTCAAGCCAAAGAAATGCATAACTTCACCGTCAATGCCCGTGGTATGTACAACGACAGGGCGGATGAAATCCCCAATGGTCAGGAGACTGGTGATCGTTTTAGTTTGTCTTATCAGGGCAAGTTTTTAGATGAAACCTTAGGTGTGGCTTTTGGTTTTGCCCGTTTGTATCAGCCTAGCGTGTCAACGCAGTTTGTGGGCCTCGCTTATAACGCTCCGGTTGATATAGATGGTGCTGCAGAAGATGACCCTGAGGAGCTGGTCAGTGAAGGTTTTGAGATGCAGCATCGGGGAGGCGAAGAAACCCGTAATGGCTATATGGCAGCACTGGAATGGGTGCCTACTGACAAGTTAACCTTAAAAGCGGACGCCTTTTTATCCAAATTTGATACTGAAGCTTTTGCCCGTGGTTTCAGGGTAAAACTGGAAGGACGCACTGCTGCTATTAACAACCCGATCATTAATGGCAATCTGCTGACTGGTGGTGTGTTTAACCGGACAACAGATGGACATACCCGTGTTGAATTAGTAAATGATGACAACACAGATGAAGATGAAGTGAAAAGCTTCGGTTTTAATGCCGATTTTGCAGCTACTGATCAGTTGAGCTTCAATTTTGATGTATCCCACTCAAAAGCGACCAGTAACTTCAGAAATGGTCTGTTGTGGTCTTTGGTTGCTCAAGATGCCACTGTGGCAAATCCAGAACTGGATACCAATGTGCAAATTGTTTACAAGCTGAATGGTTTAAACCTGCCTGATGTTGGTTTTAATCAGGCAGACGCTTTTACTGATATCAGTAAAGTGATGGTCAGCAAATATGGTATTTACCCTTATGTAAACTCTGACGAGGTCAATGCTTATAAACTGGATGGCAAGTACGAGCTGGAGAGTGAAGGATTTATATCTTCGTTAGAAGCTGGTGTGCGTTATTCAGAAAGGGATTATTCCAATGATCGCTCAGTGTACGAGTATGGTTCAGATTCTTCGTTTTTAAATTCACAACCACCACTTCGTTTGACCGAAGATATGGTCGAAGTTGTCAACTTTAGCGGGGCCTTTTCTCATTTCCCGGGCTATTTAGCCATAGATATGGATAAAGCGCTCAATGCCTGGTTTCCGCAAGGTGTTCCGCAACCAGTACAAACCTGGGGCACAGGAAATCAGGGGGTGATCGAAAGCCAGCAAGTCCCTGGAGGGCCTGACCGTGCCTGGTCTGTACTGCAAAGTGGAGAAGTGTACGAAGATGTATTGGCGGCTTATCTGATGGCCAATATAGATACTGAGTTATTTTCTATTCCAGTAACGGGTAACTTCGGTGTACGTATGGTTGAGACTGATCAGTTTGCAACGGATCTGACCAATGTAGGTGGTGACGTCACTTTAGGTGCTCAAAACATTACTGACGAAGTTGGATTGGTCAATACACAATACAAACCCAGTATACGAGGCCAGAGCTACCGCGATTATCTGCCACAAATGAATCTGAATTTTGCTTTAACTGACAGTGATCAGCTGCGGTTTGCTGCAGCGAAAGTGATGTCGCGTCCACCTATTGATCGTTTAGCATCCAACACCAGCTATACCATAGATGAGGATACAGGACAGGTGAATGGGTCGTCGTCTAATAGTCCTTTCCTGAAACCTTTTTACGCCACTCAATATGATATTTCTTACGAAAAATACTTTACTGAAACAGATGGCGCTTTTGTAGCAGCCCTGTTTTACAAGGATATTGAGTCTTTTATCAATACTTTCACTATCGCTGATTTTGACTTTAAAGCTGCAGGTTTTCCTATCCCGGATTTTATAGTCCGCGACAACGGTTCAACTGTATCTACAAAACCCGGAGATTACACTACTGCGTTGAATAACGAGAAAGGCGGTTATATCCGTGGTGCTGAAATCGCTTATACCCAAGTGTTTAAATTTTTACCTTCCTTTTGGCAAGGTTTAGGTTTTAGCGGTAGCTACTCCTACACAGAAAGTGAAATCCAGCAACAGGTCAGCTTAGGTGAACAGACCATAGATATTACGTTGCCTGGACTATCGAAAAACGTCATGACAGCGACTCTGTTCTGGGAATACGAAGGTTTTGAAACCCGGGTCAGTGGTCGTTACCGCGACAATTTTGTGTCTGAACAGGTGGCTGTAGAAGCTCAGACTGTGAACTTCGACGGTGAAACTGTGATTGATTACCAGGCTTCATATCAAATCAACGATAACTTTGGTGTGCTGTTTCAGGTGAATAACCTGACGGACGAACCGACCAAAAGTTATTTTGGCGAAGAAGCCAATACCGGCACTATCCAGTTTTTTGGCCGCCAGTATTTTGTTGGTGCGAACTATACGTTCTGACCCGGGTGATGACTTTAGCACCCAGTTAATGAACGGGTGCTCATAACAAGAATTGATTGGAGCACGACTATATGTTGACTATAACGCAAGGCTTGAAGCTAGGCCTGATTGGCTGCGCAGCATTGATACTGTCCGCTTGCGGCAGTGGAGGAGAAGATTCGGTAGAAGGCGGCAAACAGTTGCTGACCTGTTCTGTACCGCAGATCCCAAATGATACGGGGACTGCTTGTATTGACCCTCCTCCTATTAAATGTCTGGCGCCTGAATTCCCAGATGCCAAAAATGAAGAATGTATCCTTGGCTATAATCCGGACGCACCTAAAGCTTCAATATATCCGGGGCCGAATCAGGCGATTTTGTTTTACAACAGAGCGGATGATAACTACGAAGGGTACAAGTTACATACCTGGAATAATGAAGCCTGTGACGCTTATGAAAGTGTCTCCATTGCTGAAGGATGGGATAAAGGATTGACGCACACTGGTGTGGATGAGGTGTACGGAGCTTATTGGGTATTGGAGTTAAAAGATGGTGTCGCAGAAACTGCTGATGCCTGCGCCAATTTTATTATCCACATTGGTACTGACGATGCTGGTAAAGCTATGGGAGCTGGCGACTTTAAGTTTTCTGTGGGTCCAAAAGATGTACCTGAAGTGGCACGTATGGCCTGGACTTTTCATGGCAAAAGCAGTGTGTACACCTACCCTGTTGCCTCTTTAGGCGCTCAGATTGCTGACAGTTCAGCGCATTGGATTGACGCTGACACTTTTGTCTGGAATGTAGACCGGGCTTTGGCGTCAAAAGTAAAACTGCACCACACGGCGCAGGCTGATCTCAAGATCAATGTGGATGCCCAGATTAATGGCCAAACGGTTGATCTTGTAGCAACTGAGCTGACAGACACCCAAAAGGCCGGGATACCTCATATTGCTGACTGGCCAGCTTTTGAGATCGATGTCACTGAAACTGAGGCGAAATCTATAGTCAAAGACCAAATGGTATTAGCTGCTTATGATACAGAAAATAAAGTTGCAACCGCCAGTTATGTGCAAGCAGCGAAAGTACTGGATGACCTTTACACCAGTGCTGAAGCCGATGCTGATGAAGCCACTTTAGGTGTCCGCTATGAAGGTGATGCTGTGAAGGTTGCGTTATGGGCGCCTACTGCTCAAAGTGTGGCGTTAAAGCTGTATAACGCTGCAAAAACACTAACCTCTACTCAGGCTATGACCTTAGATGCCGCGACAGGGATCTGGAGTTACAGCGGCACCAAGGCCAACCTGGACCGCACTTTCTACCGCTTTGAAGTGAAGGTGTATCACCCGACGACCAAAAAAGTGGAAACCGTAGAAAGCACAGATCCTTATTCGGTCAGTTTGTCGACGAACGGTCGTTTCAGTCAGTTTGTTAATTTAGCCGACGAGGATTTAAAACCTGAAGGCTGGGCAACCCAGACTATTCCGACTATTGAAAATCCAGAAGATACAGTAATTTACGAAGGCCATATTCGTGATTTCAGTATCCGTGACACTAGTGTCAGCGAAGCTAACAGAGGTAAATATCTGGCCTTTACAGAGATGGAAAGTGCCCCTGTTTTGCATCTGAAAAAACTGGCTGAAAGTGGGGTAACGCATTTCCATATGTTGCCTGCCACAGATATGGCCACTGTTAATGAAGATGCCACAAAGCGGGTTGAAATCACTGACACTGTCGGCGAGTTATGTGCTGTTAACGCTGCAGCTAAAGTCTGTGCAGATGAAAACGATGCGACAGTATTACTGGATTTGCTGAAGTCTTATCAACCATCCGGCGAGCTGGCTCAGCAGTTAGTGGCGGATATGCGAGCTACTGATGGCTTTAACTGGGGTTATGATCCACATCACTTTAATGTGCCTGAAGGCAGTTATGCTTCCAGTGCTGAAGGGGTCGCCCGTATTAAAGAAATGCGCGCTATGAATAAAGCTCTGCACGACATCGGCCTGCGGGTAGTGCTGGATGTGGTGTACAACCACACCAATTCGTCCGCTGTATTTGATAACTCAGTTTTTGACAAAATAGTGCCTGGTTACTTCCACAGATACAATCCAACCAGCGGCATGATTGAGCGTTCTACTTGCTGCGAAAATACGGCAATTGAACATAAAATGATGGATAAATTCGTCAAAGACTCATTAGTGTTGTTAGCTCGTGAATACAGCTTTGATGGCTTCCGTTTTGACATTATGGGGCATCATCCCAAAGCTGGTATTTTAGCGGCCCGTGACGCTGTGCGAGCTGTTGATGCTGACACCTACTTCTATGGCGAAGGCTGGAATTTTGGTGAAGTGGCTGATGATCGTCTGTTTGAGCAAGCGCGTCAGGCCAATATGGCAGGGACTGAAGTAGGTACTTTTAATGACCGTTTACGCGACAGCGTGCGCAGTGCTGCCTTATTTACTGGCAAAGGCGAAGACGGTGAACGTCAGCAGCAGAACTATATTGAAATTGGTTTAGCCGGCACCTTAAAAGACTTTATTATCAAAGACTACAGAGGCAATACCGGCACGGCTTCCAGTGTGATTTGGAACTCTCAGCCTGCAGGTTATGCTACAGATCCGGCAGATATTATTAACTATGTATCCAAGCATGATAACGAAGCCATCTGGGATAAATTACAGCTGGAACTACATAATGCCGGTGTTGATTTGAGTCTGGAAAACCGGGTGCGGGTGAACAGCATAGCTTTGGCTATCCCATTGTTAAGTCAGGGTATCCCTTTCCTGCAAATGGGCGATGATTTATTGCGCTCTAAATCGCTGGACCGCAACAGCTATGACGCAGGTGACTGGTTTAACTTTGTTGATTTCAGCAAGGAAACGAATAACTGGAATGTAGGTTTACCACTGGCTCAGGACAATAGTGCCAATTGGGCGACCATGGCATCTGTTGCAACCAAAGCGAATACCAAAGCTGCTGCTGATGACATTCAGTTTTCATCTGATGTCTTTAACGAATTCCTGCAAATTCGTAAAAGCAGCCCTCTGTTTCGTTTAACAACGGGTCAGGATGTGATGCAGCGGGTGGGTTTTCACAACATTGGTAAAAATCTGACACCTGGTTTGATTGTGATGAGCATTGACGATGGCACAGGCTTAGCCGATTTGGATCCTGATCACGATGCTGTGGTGGTGGTGATTAATGGCACTGCAGCAGAGCAGTCTCATGAAGTTGCAACAGCTAAAGGTTTTGTGTTGCATCAGGTGCAGCAGGTTTCCGCCGATAGTCAGGTGCAGGATGCCAGCTTTGCCGAAGCTGCAACAGAAGGTACTTTTACTGTACCTGCTTACACTGCAGCCGTTTTTGTTAAACCTCAGAATGGTGCTCAGGGTGAAGGTTTAAAAGCTGACGCTACACTGGGAGCCGCAGACATACCTCCATACGAGTTAACCACTATTTACGTGCGTGGCGCTATGAATGGTTGGGGTGAAACAGATGCGATGAGCTACGATGGAGATGGAGTCTACAGCGCTAGTATCACTATTGCGGCGGGTGACTATGAGTTTAAAATAGCTTCAGCGAACTGGTCCACTGTAGATTTTGGCTCAGCCGATCAACAAGTGACTTTAGGGGCTGCGAAGACCTTAAGTCGTGGTGGTTCTAACCTGAAAATCACCATCCCTAAAACATCCACTTATACCTTCAGAGTGAATGCTATCGTTCCTGAAGCTCCGGTGCTCACTGTGACTGAATTCGTGCCTTATGGTGAGACCACTGTCTATTTACGAGGCAACATGAACGGCTGGGGTGAAGTTAATCCTCTGCAGTACGACGGTGCTGGTGTGTACAGTGTGACACTTAATCTTGCTGTATCCGCGGATCATGAGTTCAAGATAGCTTCGGCTGACTGGAGTACAGTAGATTTTGGCTCTGCGGATCAAACGGTCAGTCTGGATACAGATAAAGTGCTGACAAGAGGTGGCTCGAACCTGAAACTACCTATTACCGAGCAGGCCGATTATAAGGTCACACTCACCGCAACAGACACTGCAGCACCAGTGTTGAATGTTACTAAAGTAGAGTAAATGGAAGATTAAAGCTCCAGCGAAAGGCCGTTTTTTTAACGGCCTTTTTTTTCGGCGTTTTTCCAGAAAGTACGTGCTGTAATTTCTTCTTCGCTGACCGCAGAGCCAACCGCACTGTAACGTCTGCATGCCGCGGCTATGCATGACTGAATGCATAGCCGCTTGCAACTTTGATGAACTGAGCTAAGTTTGCATTAAGTTAGAGCGCAGGCTCTGGTCCATTCCTTCAAATAAATCAGGTGATCCAGTGGGTTGCTTGCACCAATAGAATGCAAAATTGCACAAATGCCCTGCAAAGGGGCGTCAACATAGGAGGTGAATACGTATTCATGTTGAACATTGGCGGCGATAAGTTTAACTAGTAGGGTCAGACTACTATCAAAACCAGACAGATATAAGTCTGAAACAAAAAAACAAACAAATCCGGGGATAAGGCATGAATAAATTTAAGTTAAGCATACTCACCATGGCTATCGCTACTGCTGGCGTTAGCTCACACAGCTACGCACAACAGGCCGAAGCAACTAACAAGGCAGCACCTGCCAAAGAAGAACAAATTGAAGTTATAGGTGTTACTGGTTTCCGTGGCAGTCTGCAAAAAGCTCAAGCCGTAAAAATGAGCGAAAACTCCATCGTTGAAGTGTTGTCAGCAGAAGACATTGGTAAGCTGCCAGACACCAGCGTGGCTGAATCTTTAGCACGTTTACCTGGTTTAGCCGGTGAGCGTCGTAACGGCCGTACCAGTGGTTTGTCTGTGCGTGGTTTTAACGAAAACTACGTAGGCACCTCATTAAATGGTCGTGAATTATTAGGTATGGGCGACAACCGTGGTGTTGAATACGACCTGTACCCATCTGAAATCGTTTCTACTGCTATGGTCTACAAAACTCCGGACGCTTCTCTGATGGCGCAGGGTATTGGTGGTACTGTGGATCTGCAAACCGTACGTCCTCTGACGGCGGAAGATACTTTTGTAGTCAACCTGAACTATGAGCAAAACGATCAGGAAGCCGGTAACCCGGATTTTGACGATCATGGTCACAAAGCTTCTATCAACTACATTGATAAATTTGTCGATGACAAGTTAGGTTTTGCTTTAGTGTTATCTTCACTTGAATCACCACGTCAGGAACAGCAGTTCCGTGGCTGGGGTTATCCTAATGTTAACCTGGCTGTAGATGACAATGGTGATTTCGTTAATCCACGCCGTGATACAGATCCTGTAGATGTACCAGCAGGTACTATGATTTTAGGTGGTCATGACACTTTTACCCGTTCTGCTATGTTGGAACGTGATTCTATTGCCGCCATCTTCGAATATGATGCAAGCGATGATTTAAAAATTAAATTTGATGCTTTGTATATCGACTTTAACGAAACAGACGTACGTCGTGGTCTGGAAGAAGGTATGGCGGAGTGGGGCACAGGTGCTTATACAGTGACTGAAGTTCAGGATGGCTTAGCCACTGCGGCTTATCACGATGGTTTCTTCTCAGTGATCCGTAACGATGCGCGTGAACAAGACGCTGAGCTGAAAACTTTTGGTCTGAACCTTGAATACAACATCAATGATGACTGGACCACTGAGCTCGATATTTCAACTGGCAAAGTAGATAAAACCATCACTGATGTGGAAAGTTATTCAGGTGTAGGCCGCGCTGGTGGTACAGGTCCGGATAACAGACCAATCACTGCCCGTTCATGGGTAATGACTCCTTCAGGTGCAATGTTTGGTGATCACCCAACGATAGCACCTGTTGATCTGACCGATCCATCCATCATTCGTTTAGCTGGCCCACAATCCTGGGGTGGTTCATTAGCGCCGGTTCCGGCTTTTCAGGATACAGGCAATGGTTTTGGTCCAACTACTGCACAAGATGGTTTTGTAAATAAACCAATCTTTGAAGAAGAGCTGGACAGCGTGCGTCTGCAATTTAATGGCGTAGTTGAATGGGGTATTTTCACTGGTCTGGAAACTGGTGTGGTGTATAAAGACCGCACCAAGAGCAAAATAAACAACGGTGCTTACCTGACCGCTAATGTGTGGCCAAACTCTGACGCTATTCCTGATGTATTAGGTGTGGCAGATTTAAGCTTTGTGGGTATCAACGGCGTATTGGCGTACGACAGTTTAGCTCTGTATAACAACGGTTATTACATTGCTACAGATGCCGCTTTCCTGGAAAATGGTCGTTTTGGTGATACCTACGAAATCAATGAAAAGATCACCACTTTATACGGTATGTTAGATATTAATACAGATGCAGGTTCTATCCCTGTGACTGGTAATATCGGCGTACAAATTGTGAAATCTGATCAGGAAGGTTTTGGTTTTAACGCCTCCTCTGGAGCAGATCGCTACACCAATGCGATCCCTGTGTCCGGTGGTGCTGATTACACTGATGTATTACCAAGCATGAACCTGAGTTTTGAAGTGGCAGATAGTCAGTTTATCCGCACTGCTGTATCTAAAGTAATGAGCCGCCCACGCTTGGACGATATGCGTCCAAACAGCCAGGTGACCTTTAACTTTAACGACACCAATATTCTGGATCCTAATCCATTAAACAGCGCCTTTGCTGGTAACGCAGGTAATGCTGAACTGAAGCCGTTAGAAGCTGACCAGTTCGATTTATCTTATGAAAACTATTACCATGACAATGGTTTTATTGCGGCAAGTTTCTTCTATAAAGATCTGAAAAACTGGCACCGTAATATTACCTTAATCAATGATTTTGCTGATTACTACATACCTGGATTCCATGAAACAAGTACTGGTTTACCTCCGGCAACTACCTTAGGTCGTCTGGATATCCGTCAGGATGGTTTGACTGGTTTTGTCCGTGGTTACGAGCTGCAAGCCAGCGTACCATTTGACATCATCGACGAAGTACTGGATGGTTTTGGTTTAGTCGCCAGCGCCACCTTTATGGATGGTGAGTTAGATGAGGTTACTGGTCCTGTTCGTGTACCAGGTTTATCAGAAGAGATTTACACTCTGACGGCTTATTATGAGCGTGCAGGTTTTGAAGTTCGTGTCTCTGGCACTAAACGTGATGAGTTTGCCACTGAGACCCGTGGTCTGAGTTTAAGCCTGGCTCCAACTATGGATCAGGGCGGCGAGTTGTGGGATGCACAGATTGGTTATGATTTCAGCGAGTCAGGTATTGATGCGTTGGATGGCCTGCGTGTTTCATTACAAGGTCAGAACTTAACGGATGAAAAAACTATCCAGAACAACCCTGGCGACTCTCGTCAGGTGACTCAGTATCAGAGCTTTGGCCGTAACTTCCTGTTAGGCTTAAACTACAAGTTCTAATACAGGCTGAGGTTGTGTCGGTGCTGCAAGACAGCCCGACTACTGACAAACTCTGTTTAAAACCCAGCCTTGATGGCTGGGTTTTTCTTTAGGGAATAAGTATGTCTCCAATAAAAAAAGTAGTGATTCTGGGTGGTGGTACCGCAGGCTGGCTGAGTGCCGCTCTGCTGAAAAAAGTACTGGGTGCTGTAGTTGATATCGAGCTGGTGGAATCTGATGCCATTGGTACTGTAGGTGTTGGGGAAGCCACTATTCCGCCTATTCGGCTGCTGAATCAGGTGCTGGGCATTAACGAAGCAGAGTTTTTGCGTGAAACCAAAGCCACTATCAAACTGGCCATTAAATTTGAAAACTGGCGCGCTCAGGGGGACAGTTATTATCACAGCTTTGGTGCGCCCGGTCGCAGCCTGACGTTCTGCCACTTTCATCATTTGTGGTTAAGGGCGCGGCAACAATTTGGTGATATGACACCTATCTGGCAGTACGATTTAAACTATCTTTGTGCTGAAGCAGGTAAATTTGCTCCTATCACGGCCAAAGACCCTATCCTGGAATTGCCTTACGCCTACCATTTTGATGCGGGTTTATATGCAGCTTTCCTGCGTAAATTCAGCGAACCTTTGGGAGTGGTGCGTACTGAAGGCATGGTGGACCAGGTCACTCAACACCCTAACGGCCATATCAAAAGTTTATTGCTCAAAGACGGCCGCGAAGTTAAGGGGGATTTTTTTATCGATTGCTCTGGTTTTGTCAGCTTGTTATTACAGCGCAAACTAGGTGTTGGTTATGACGACTGGAGTCACTTATTACCCTGCGACCGGGCCTGGGCTGTACCGACTGAACGTTTTGAACAGACTCTGCCTTACACCAGAGCCATAGCTCATGAAGCCGGCTGGCAATGGCGTATACCGTTGCAGCACCGTAATGGCAATGGCATGGTGTTCAGCAGCGCCCATTACACCGAACAACAAGCTTTGGATGTGCTGATGGGTAATCTGCAAAGCACGCCAATGGCTGATCCTAAACTGATTAAATTCAAAACCGGCCGTGCCCGTAAGCAGTGGCATCACAATGTGCTGGCTGTTGGCTTATCCAGTGGTTTTCTGGAGCCGCTGGAATCGACAAGTATTCACCTGGTGCAGTCTGGCATAGTGCGTTTGTTAAAAATGTTCCCACATAACGGTATTGAACAAGCGACTGTAGCTGAGTACAACAAACAATCTGAAGCCGAGTTTGTTTATATCCGCGACTTTTTATTGCTGCATTACCATGTGACAGAACGCAGGGACAGTCAGTTTTGGCGTGATATGAGTCAACTGCAAATCCCTGATTCGCTAAAACACAAAATTGAGCTATTTCAGGCCGATGGCAGTATTTTCCGTGAACAACATGATTTATTTCATGATGCTTCCTGGTTACAGGTGATGTTAGGGCAGGGGTTAATGCCACGTGATTATCACCCTCTGGCAGACAGCTTCTCTGATACTCAACTAAAAGACATGCTCAGCGGCATCAAGGCGATTAAACAAGAGCCTTTGGCCAAACTGTTTTCACATGATGAGTTTTTGCGCCGCGCTTGTGGTATTTCAGCAAAGTAATGCATTTAGCCAGACCAGTTCATGGTTTGGCTTTAGATAGGATTTTTATATGAGACCATTTCTTATTTGCCTGACTTTTGTGCTGGTGCTGGTAAGTACTGTTACGCAGGCTGCTACTTATCAGTCACATCAGCTGCAGGACAACAAGCTACAACTTCAAACCGATGAATATACCGTATCCCTGAGTTTTAAAAGCAAAAGCGCAGTTGAAGTTGTGTACCAGAAAGTCGGTATGAAACAGCTGCCGTCTTTTGCTTTGGCTGCGCCAGAACAACAGCTTGCAGCTACTCTGACTGAGCAGCCACAGCTGCTTGAATTTGCCACTACAGATCTTAAAGTTCGGATCAGTAAAGCACCTTTTCAGTTAAGTTATTACCGTGGTAATGAGCTGGTATTGGCCGAGGAACAAGGTTTTTTTGCCCATGAAACTCTGCGTGGTTTTCGCTTTCAGCTGCAGGACGACGAAAAGTTGTTAGGTACAGGCGAGCGCGTTGTCGGCATGGATAGACGCGGTCAGCGTTTGCCGTTATATAACAAAGCCAGTTATGGCTATACCACCGAAGCGCAGCAGATGTATTTTGGTTTGCCTGCTGTCATGTCGAGCAAAAAATATCTGGTGCTGTTTGATAACAGCGCCAGTGGTTTTGTCGACTTAGGTAAAACAGAAAAAGATGTTTTGCAATTCGAAGCAGTGGCTGGCCGTACGTCTTACATAGTGATGGCGGCAGCAACTTATCCGGCTCTAATAGAGCAATATGTGACTGTCACTGGCAAACAGCCGCTGCCACCCCGTTGGGCCTTTGGTAATTTTGCTTCACGTTTTGGTTATCACACTGAAGCAGAAACCCGCGCCATAGTGAATAAATTTGCTGCAGAAGACTTCCCACTGGACGCTGTAGTACTGGATTTATATTGGTTTGGGCCAGATATTCAGGGGCATATGGGCAACTTAGCCTGGGATAAAAAAGCCTTTCCAAATCCTAAGGGCATGATCAGCGACTTTAAAGCCAAAGGCGTCAACACAGTATTAATCACCGAGCCTTTTGTATTAAGCACTTCTACCCGTTGGGATGAAGCGGTCAAAGCCAAAGCTTTAGCCAAAGATTTAGCGGGTAAGCCTAAAACCTTCGATTTTTATTTTGGTAACACTGGTCTGGTCGATGTGTTCTCGAAAGAGGGCACCCACTGGTTTGAAGGTATTTATAACGAGTTGGCGGACTATGGTGTGGCAGGCTGGTGGGGCGATTTAGGCGAGCCTGAAGTACATCCCTCTGATGCGATTCATAGCGTAGGCACAGCAGATGAAATCCATAATGCTTATGGTCATCGTTGGGCTGAGCTGGTGTATCAAAATCGCTTGAAACAGCAACCAGCACAACGGCCTATGATTATGATGCGCTCTGGTTTTGCCGGTTCACAACGTTTTGGCATGATCCCATGGACAGGTGATGTCAGTCGCAGCTGGGATGGTTTAAAACCTCAGGTGGAGTTGTCGCTGCAAATGGGCTTATTAGGTATGGCCTATACCCACTCAGATTTAGGTGGTTTTGCCGGTGGTGAGGTGTTTGATAAAGAAATGTATATTCGTTGGTTGCAGTATGGTGTATTCCAGCCTGTGTACCGGCCTCATGCTCAGGAGCAAATAGCGCCAGAGCCTGTACTGCACGACAAAGAAACCAAAGATATCCTGCGTGAGTATGTGAAATTACGTTACCGTTTATTCCCGTACAACTACAGCTTGGCTTATCAAAACAGCACTACAGGTATGCCATTAATGCGGCCGCTATTTTTTGAAAATGAAGCGGACACCAGCTTAATCGCTAACAAAGACAGCTACTTATGGGGCGATGCCTTTTTAGTGACGCCTGTTACAGCTGCTGGCGTGAAGTCTGTAGCTGTGCAATTACCTCAAGGCGTCTGGCTGGATTACTGGACAGACAAAGTCTATCAAGGTGGGCAAACTGTTCAGCAGCCAACCGATTTAACCACCTTGCCTGTGCTGGTGCGGGCTGGCTCTTTTGTGCCTATGGTGAGCGCTGTGCAAAGTTTAAAAGACTACAGCAGCCGTCAGTTGGAGCTGCATTATTACCATGACTCATCAGTGAGCACAGCCAAAGGCCAGATGTATGAAGATGATGGTGTATCGCCGGATTCGTTAAAAAGCGGCCAGTATGAGTTGCTGACTTTTAATGCTAAGGCAAATAGCAGCCTGACACTGGAGTTGAACCGCACCGGTTTAGGTTACACCGGTATGCCAAAACAGCGTGAAGTCACATTGGTTGTGCATCAATTGGCTAAACCCGCAGAAGTGCTGGTGAATGGCAAAACCTTGAAATGGGTCAGCTCTGAAGCAGAGCTGACAGCAGGGACAGCATGGTTTGATCAAACTAAACAGCAAGTGAGGCTGAAGCTGAATTGGGATCAGGCCAAACTGAAGGTGGTGCTGCAATGACAACTATTCATCCAATAAAGGCAGCACTGCTGAGTCTGGCATTACTGGTTCCTGTGGCGCATGCGGCTAAAATCGAACATCTGGAGCCTGCCTTTTGGTGGGCTGGTATGAAAGAGCCTAAGCTGCAGCTGATGGTGCATGCCAAGGATATTCAGCAGGCTCAAGTGGTGCTGAGTTATCCAGGAGTAAAAGTTACAGGGCTGCAAAAAGTAGAAAACCCCAATTACCTTTTTGTAGATTTAGAGCTAAGCCCTGATGTGAAACCCGGCAATTTTGAGTTGTCGTTCAGGCAAAATGGCAAGGTCGTCGCCAAGCATAACTACAGCTTATTAGCTCGCCAGCAAGGTTCTGCACAGCGTCAGGGGTTTAGCCAAAAAGATTTAATTTACCTGATCACTCCAGACCGTTTTGTAAACGGCGATGCCACCAATGACGAAGTGAAAGGTTTAACTGAAGGGTTAAACAGAGCAGCTCCAGGTGGCCGCCATGGCGGGGATATTGCCGGTATGCAGCAGGCTTTGCCTTATCTGCAACAACTGGGCGTTACACAAATCTGGCCTCAGCCATTAACCGAAAATAATGGCCCATCTTATTCTTACCATGGCTATGCTGCTACTGATCTGTACAACATCGATCCACGTTTTGGCAGCAACAGCGACTATAAAAACTTTGTGTTGGAAGCAAATAAACTGGGGATCGGTGTGATTCAGGACATCGTAGTAAATCACATAGGCTCGAACCATTGGTGGTTAAAAGACTTGCCAGAAAAAAGCTGGTTGAATTACAACTCCAGTTTCCATCCGACCAACCATGCCCGTACTACAGTGCAGGATCCTTATGCCGCCAAAATCGACGCCAAAGCTTTTGTTGATGGCTGGTTTGTTGACAGCATGCCGGATTTAAATCAGCGCCATCCACTGTTAGCGACTTATCTGATCCAGAACTCAGTCTGGTGGGTGGAGTACGCGAACTTATCCGGTATTCGTGAAGATACCTACTCTTATGCTGACAAAGACTTTTTGACCCAATGGTCGAAGCGCCTGATGACCGAATACCCGAATTTTAATATTGTCGGCGAAGAGTGGAGTGCAAACCCTGTTGTAGTGTCGTATTGGCAGAAAGGCAAACAAAACTCAGACGGTTATCAGTCTTCCACACCCAGCATGATGGATTTTCCGCTTTATTACGCCTTGCTGGCGGCGCTGACCGAAGAGGAAGCCTGGGATAAAGGTTGGGTCAAACTCTATGAGGCTTTGGGTAACGATGTGATCTATCCGGACCCAACCAACTTAGTCTTGTTTGAAGGCAATCACGATACAGCGCGGATATTCTCATTATTAAATGAAGACAGAGATTTGTATCAGATGGCGATGATTTATCTGCTGACGGCGCCTCGTATTCCGCAGCTGTATTATGGCACCGAAATTCTGAAACAAAGCCCGAAGCAGCGCGACGATGGTTTGGTGCGCAGTGATTTTCCTGGCGGTTGGGCAGGTGATACTGTCAATGCCTTTACTGGTAAAGGTTTAAGTAAAGCTCAACAGCAGGCCCAACAACTGGTAAAAACACTGGCCAACTATCGCAAAAACAACACTGTGTTGCAGCAAGGGCAGATGAAACATTTCAGCCCTGTAGATGGCGTCTATAGTTACGCCCGTTATCAGGGTAAGACACAGGTTTGGGTGTTTTTTAATAAAAATGCCGAAGCCAAAACTGTGGATTTAAACCGCTACTCAGAGTTGATGCCAACCAATGCGCGTTTTACCGATCTGTTGACAGGGAAAAACATCAGTACCAAAGGCAAGCTGGAATTGCCTGCTCGTGGCAGTCTGATGCTGCAATTGAAACTATAACTTCAATAAGGTAAAGGCGGAATTTTCAGCAGTTTTAGCAACACATTACGGCCGGCCCGCAGCAAAGGATAGCTAAAGCGGGCACGGCGTGCTGATTGAAACCAGTACAACCAGAGCTTGTTGCGCCAGTTGCTTTCATTGAGTGAGGCCAGTAATTGCAGCACCTCTGCACCTTTTAACCAGCGCCCATCCACCCGCAACAACATGCTTTGATTGACGATCAAGTTCTGATGCTGCAGTTCGGCCAACAATAGTGGGGCTTGTTCAGGCAAGTCCCGCGCGTTCAGTAGCGTCAGTTCGCCAAACTGCTGTTGCAACCGTTGTGCAGCAACAAAGTTGCGGCAAAAAGGGCAATCCCCATCGTAAATCAGTAGTAGTTGCTGCATAAGACGCCCTGTAATCAAAACAACCACTTTAACGGAAAACTGCCTAAGGCGGATCTCTGACGATAAAATAGCCGTATTTAACTGGCGAAACAGCGCCATAAGGTTAAACTAGTAAGTAGTTTAATTTCTGGTCGCCAGATCAGATGGAGTTTGTAATGATCAACAATGTCAGCCCGGGTTTTATTCCGTCAACACCAACAGTAAATCCTGCAGCTGCACCCAGTTCAGGTGCGACTTCCGGCACTAGCAGTACTTCAGCATCTACCAGCAAAAAAGCAGAACTGGAATTTAGCCCTGGCCGTAATTCGGCTAAAGATTATTCTGCTGTGCAGCAAAGCCTGGCCAAAGGCAAAGGTGCTGTGGAAAGCGCGCAGGCTGCCACTACTGATATTAAAGACTCATTGGTGAAGGTGCGGGATGTTGCGACTAAGCTGGCAGATGATTCGTTAGCTGCACCACAACGCGAGAAATTACAGAAAGAGTACTCAGCTTTACGTTCTGGTATTGAGAAGTCACTGGAAGGGGCCAGCTATAAAGGCGCTGATGCTGGTAAAGGTGTTAATTTACTGACAGATAAAGACAGCACCAAGGTGACTATTAATAGTTATGGCAGCCAGTCTGAACTGGGCAGCAGTAAACTGGATAAACGCCTTGGTTTACCAGAGAAAATTGGTTCAGCGGCAGAAGCCCGTGAGTTGTTAAATGGCAAAGAAGGCAAAACCAGTGCTCTTACTTCGGCCGAAAAATCAGTTAACGAAAGCTCTGAACGTTTAGCAAAAGAAGATAAAAAACTCAAAGCACAGTTAGAAACGGCCACAGCTGTCAGTAAGGCGGCTAACAGTCTGGAATCTGAGCGCACTGGCGGCCGTAACTCAGCCCGGGCTGCACCAGATGAGGAAAGCAGAGCTGCATTGTTAAAACAGGCAGAGGAAACCCGTCAGCAGTTAAAGCAGCAAACCATGGGCATAGGCAACAAAGATCAAGGCGCCCGCTCTCTGCTGAGTTTGTTCAATTAAGCCGGTCTGATGCGCAGCCCACTGGATCTGTATCGAACTACCCGCCTTTTAGCGTCGAACACCAAAGCTCTTGAAGCTCAGGTGTTTCGTCGCGTCTTGTATCAGTTGGAAATGACAGCCCAAGCTTCTGAATTGGAGCAAAGCAAAGCTTTGGCCGATCTGCGTGTACTTTGGTTCACTGTTTTAGGTTTAGTGACAGACCCGGACAATCATTTGTCACTCGCCTTACAAAAAAACTTAGAGCAACTGGCTCACGCTGTGATTGCTGAACTTGATTTACCTGCTATTGAGCAAGACAGACCATGGCTGGTTCAGGTGACCAGTCAAATTGCTGAAGGCCTGGAAACCTGACTCCTGGTTGACGCCTTAACAATTAATAAAGCCGACATTTGTCTGGTCAGTATTACCACTAGTCGCAGTCAAAATCTAAAAACTGGACAATACCCTTCTTTTCTTTACACTGGTTTTGCGTAAAAACTAATAACTAAAATCAACTCCAGGAACAATAATGTTAAATAAATCTACTCTGGCCCTTGCTGTACTTTTTGCACTGGCAGGCTGTGATAAAGCCCAAACTCCAACTCAAACCACTGAAACTCCACCTGCAGCTGTGGCTGAAGTGAAGACCTTAACCTCAGGTGTTGAGCTGTCTAATATGGACACCAGCGTAAAGCCTCAACAGGACTTTTTCCGTTATGTAAACGGCAACTGGCTGGCTAAAACTGAAATTCCGGCGGATAAAGGCCGTTGGGGCAGCTTTGACGAACTGCGTGAAAACGCCGATAAACAAGTACTAGCTATAGTGCAGGAACTGGCCGCAAAAACTGCAGAGCCAGGCACAGATATCCAGAAAATTTCCGACTTCTACCGCTCTTATATGGATACAGCCACACTGGATTCTTTGGGGCTGGAACCGCTGAAAGCTGAATTTACTAAAGTGGATGCTGTCACCTCTCATGCTGACCTAGCAAAACTTTGGGGTGAATTGCAGGCAGAGCGTACCGGTACTCCTGTGGTGTTATTTGTTGGCCAGGATCAGAAAGCCTCCGATCAATACATTACGCTGGCGAACCAGTCGGGTTTAGGTATGCCGGATCGCGACTACTATCTGAATAGCGATGAAAAGTCGAAAGAAATCCAGCAAAAGTATCAGGCTTATATCAGTAAAGTAGCCGAACTGGCAGGTTGGACTGACCCAGCCAAAGTGGCAGCAACTGTGTACGCAATTGAAACTAAACTGGCGACTGCACAGTGGAGCCGTGTACAAAACCGCGATCGCACTGCTACTTATAATAAGCTAACTTTGGCACAACTTGCTGAAACCGCTCCGGGTTTTGATTGGGCCGCTTTATTGGGCGCAGCTAAACTTGCTGATGTAAAAGACGTAGTAGTACGTCAACCGACTTACCTGACAGCTTTCGCCAAACTGCAAAGCGAAATTCCGGTTGCAGACTGGCAAACTTACTTAAAATTCCATCTGGTTCGTGCGAACAGCCAGTTGTTAGCCAGCAGCTTTGATCAGGCCAGTTTTGAATTTTATGGCAAAACTTTATCTGGCTTAGAAGCTCAGCGTGATCGTGAAAAGCGTGCTGTAGCTGCGCTGGAAGAGTCTTTGGGCTTTATGCTTGGCAAGATTTATGTGGAACGTCACTTCAAGCCTGAAGCCAAAGAACGCATGGATCAGTTGATTAAAAACATGAGGGTCGCTTTTAAACAAGCTATTGATGGGCTGGAGTGGATGAGCCCGGAAACGAAAAAAGCGGCTCAGGAAAAACTGACCAAATTTAACGCTAAAATTGGCTACCCAGATGTGTGGCGTGACTACAGCTGTTTAGAAGTAAAAGCCGGTGATTTGGTTGGCAATATGCAGCGCAGCAGCCAATGTGAGTTCGACCGCATGGTGGCTAAACTAGGCAAGCCGGTGGATCGCACTGAATGGGGTATGACACCACAAACTGTCAATGCTTACTACAGCTCAACAATGAACGAAATCGTATTCCCTGCCGCTATTCTGCAGCCACCGTTTTTTAACGTTGATGCCGATGATGCAGTCAACTACGGTGCCATTGGGGGTGTGATTGGCCACGAAATTACCCATGGTTTTGACGATCAGGGCCGCCGCTCGGATGGCAATGGTAACTTAACCGATTGGTGGCAGCCGACAGATGCAGAGCAGTTCCAGAAACGTGCTCAGCTGATGATTGACCAGTACAGTGCCTTTAACCCTATTGATGATTTAAAACTACAGGGCGCTTTAGGTTTAGGTGAAAACATTGCTGACTTAGGTGGTTTAACTGTTGCCTTTAAAGCCTACCAGACTTCACTGCAAGGTAAACCTGCTGCTGTGATTGATGGCTTCAGCGGCGATCAGCGCTTCTTTATGGGCTGGTCTCAGGTATGGCGTATTAAGTTCCGTGACGCGTCTTTACGTCAGCAAGTGATCACCGGACCTCATTCACCAGGCATGTACCGTGTGCTGGGTGTGCTGTCGAATATGCCTGAGTTTTATCAGACTTTTGATGTAAAACCTGGTGATGGTATGTACCGCGACGATGCGGTTCGGGTCAAAATCTGGTAACAAACCGGACGCAAATCAAAGGACGCTTTTTAGCGTCCTTTTACTTTTCTGTAAGGCAGGGCATAGTAAGGCAAGTACTGCTGGATAAAAGCAGTTCAGGGCCTGACCTGAATACGTATTCATCTTGTTGTGCAGCATGTATCGCTGTTCTAATCGGGCACCCTACAAAAGAATGTGCAGCATAGATAGACTGCATGCAGATCGCAGGGTAAAGGTCAGCAGACCAAAAGCCAAAGTGCTTCACCTGAGATCGAACCCGTATTTTATTCAAGAGTGGCTGGTTGATGGATTTATTCCTCAATAAAGCCGCCGGACTCAACAGGACAACGATATGCAACAAAAGCCCAATCTCAGTTTTTGGCAAATCTGGAATATGTGTTTTGGATTCCTGGGGATCCAGTTTGGTTTTGCTCTGCAAAATGGTAACGTCAGCCGGATTTTCCAGACGCTGGGTGCCAGTATTGATGAAATCCCAATTCTTTGGATTGCAGCCCCTTTAACAGGTTTATTAGTGCAGCCTTTGATAGGCCACTTTAGTGACAAAACCTGGACTAGGCTGGGCCGTCGTCGGCCGTTTTTCCTCTATGGCGCTATAGTCACTACCTTAGCTTTATTTTTTATGCCCAACTCGCCTGGCTTGTGGATTGCTGCTGGTATGTTGTGGATTTTAGACGCTGCTATTAACGT